>VGDH01000004.1 GCA_016869835.1 Alphaproteobacteria bacterium | reverse complement strand
GGCGACAGGCTTAGCGGGTCGATCCCCATGCCGCGCAGCGCGCCCGTCCATTTCATCGCATCATCCTCGGCAAAGACCAATGCGGCATCGGCCTCGGCGGTCAGCCAGTCATTGCGGGCAATCTCGGCCTCTAGCTGGCCCGGACCCCAACCCGAATAGCCCAGCGCCAGCAGCGCACGATGCGGGCCGGTGCCTTTGGCAATCGCCTCCAGCACATCAAGCGTTGCGGTCATGCCATAGCCGCCCGCGATCTTCATCGTCGCCGCCCCGCCGCGATAATCGCGGCTGTGCAGGACAAACCCGCGCCCGCGTTCCACAGGCCCGCCGAAATGCACGGCGATATCGCGGCCTTCAGGCGCACGCGGGATTTCAAGATGGTCCAGAAGTCCGGCAAAGGTGACCTCTTCGACACGCTTGTTGACGATGATGCCCATCGCCCCCTCGGCCGAATGGGCGCAGATCAGGATCACGCTTCGTTCAAAGCGCGGATCGCCCATCCCGGGCATCGCCACCAGAAACTTGCCTGTCAGTTGCATCGATTCGACACCCCGGCCCATCAGATGAATGTGGGCCTGCGATGCGCCGGTCTCAAGGGTCAGTTTGTTGCATCGGGCTAACCGGAACGTGATTTCCCATTGAACGGCGGTTTTGCCCATAAGAGGGGCATGAGATATCTGCCCGCCCTTGCCCTTTCGACTCTGCTTGCCCTGCCCGCCCATGGGCTGACGCAGGATGATCTGTTGCGCGCTGATCTTCTGGCGGGCTGGCGGATGGACAGCGGGCATCACATGGTGGGCCTGTCGCTGGTGCTGGCGCCGGGGTGGAAGACCTATTGGCGCAGCCCCGGCGAGGCCGGGATCCCGCCTGAATTCGACTGGTCGGGCTCGCAGAATGTGAAGGCCGTGCATGTGCATTGGCCCAGCCCGGTGGTATTTCACACCAATGGCATGCAGACCGTGGGCTATGATGGCGGGGTGATCCTGCCGCTTGAGGTGGTGCCCGAGGTGCCGGGTCAGCCGGTGATCCTGCGGGCGCGGGTCGATATGGGCATCTGCAAGGATATCTGCCTGCCTGCCGAGGTTCTGGTGTCGGGCGACCTCTTGGCGCCGGGGGCCGATGAGGGCGGCATCCGCGCCGCGCTCAAGGCCCGACCGGCGAGCGCCGGGCAGGCCGGCGTGGGGCGGGTGACCTGCGCGGTCGAGCCGATTGCCGATGGCCTGCGCCTGACCGCCACGGTCGAGATTGCCGTGCAGGGCGGCGATGAGGCCCTGGTGATCGAGCCCGCCGACCGGTCAATCTGGGTGGGCGAGGCGGCAACGCAGCGCGATGGTGGCACTCTGACCGCCGTGGCCGAGATGGTTGGCCCCACAGGCGCGCCCTTTGCGATTGACCGGTCGGGCCTGCGTCTGACGGTGATCGGCGGGCCGCGGGCGGTGCAGATCGACGGCTGCCCCGCGCCCTAGTTCTTGGCGCGCAGCCGCGATTGCAGCGACAAGAGATCGGCCCAGGCCTCGCGTTTGGCAATCGGGTTGCGCAAGAGATAGGCCGGATGAACCATCGGCAGCATCGGCCGGTCCAGCGCCGTGGTCCAGGTGCCGCGCGCCCGCATCACGCCCTTCTGTCCGGTCAGCGCGTAAAGTGGGGTATTGCCCATCACCACGATCACCCGAGGGTTCATCAGCGCGATATGGCGTTCGACAAAGGGGCGCATCATGGCGATTTCGCCCGGTTCTGGGTCGCGGTTACCGGGGGGGCGCCAGGGCAGGACATTGGTGGTATAGATCGCGGCCTCGGGCGCATCCGCGCCGCGCGACAGGCCGATGGCGGCAAACATCCGGTCCAGCACTTGGCCCGCCCGGCCGACAAAGGGACGTCCCTCGATATCCTCGTCCCGGCCCGGCGCCTCGCCCAGGATCAGCACATGGGCGGCGGGGTTTCCATCGGCAAAGACGGTGTTGCGCGCGCCCTTCTTCAGCTCGCACAGATCAAAGCCCGCGATGATCTCGCCCAGCGCCGCCAACGAGGTCGCCCGCGCCGCCGCAGCACGGGCCGCCTCGACCGCGTCGATCTCAGCCTGGTCCGTCGGCGGCTTGACAGCCTGCGCCGCATTGGCCGCGCCCGGCGCTGTCACATTCCCCATGCTGGCCATCGGCGCAGCCGCACGGGTGGTCTCTGGCAAGTCATAGCGGTTGATCGGGGTCTCACCGATCACCTCATCGACGCCCAGATCGACATGCCAGGCCAGCGCCGCCAGACTTGCGTGCCAGTCGCCTTCGATGTCATCCCTGATTCCCATGCCCAGACCCTAGGCCGCAGGGGCTTTTCCCACAACCCGGCTTGCCGCCTGCCGATGGGCTTTCTATAAGCCGGGCAGCACATGCCTTGGGGGACGTTCATGACCACCTTCCGCGCCCGTCATCTTCTTGGCATCGAGCAGTTGTCCCCCGCCGAGATTACCACGGTTCTTGATCTGGCCGATCGCTATGTCGATCTGAACCGCCGGACGGTGAAATCTTCGGATGCGCTGGCTGGCCTGACGCAGATCAACATGTTCTTCGAAAACTCCACCCGCACGCAGGCGAGTTTCGAACTCGCAGGTAAGCGGCTCGGCGCGGATGTGATGAACATGTCGGTGGCCTCTTCATCCGTGAAGAAGGGCGAGACGCTGATTGACACCGCGATGACGCTGAACGCCATGCACCCCGATCTTCTTGTGGTGCGGCACGGGGCATCCGGCGCGGTGAACCTTTTGGCGCAAAAGGTGGATTGCGCGGTTCTGAACGCGGGCGATGGGCGGCATGAACACCCCACCCAGGCGCTTCTGGATGCGCTGACCATCCGCCGCGCCAAGGGCCGCATCCAGCGCCTGACAGTGGCGATTTGCGGCGATATCGCCCATTCCCGCGTGGCGCGGTCGAACCTGATCCTTCTGAACAAGATGGAAAACCGCATCCGGCTGATCGCGCCGCCCACCCTGATGCCCTCGGGCGTCGGAGAGTTTGGCTGCGAGCTTTATGATGACATGCGCGAAGGGCTGAAGGGCGCGGATGTGGTGATGATGCTGCGCCTGCAAAAAGAGCGGATGGATGGCGGGTTCATCCCGTCGGAACGCGAGTATTACCACCGCTACGGGCTGGACGCCGAAAAGCTGTCTTATGCCAAGCCCGATGCCATCGTCATGCACCCCGGCCCGATGAACCGAGGGGTCGAGATTGACGGCGAGATTGCCGATGACATCAACCGGTCTGTGATCCAGGATCAGGTGGAAATGGGCGTCGCCGTGCGCATGGCCTGCATGGATTTGCTTGCCCGGAACCTGCGCGCCGAACGCGGGGCCAAGGCGGCGGGGGTGATGGTGTAATGGCTGAAATCACCCGTGACCCGATCCTTGGCCGCGAGGTCAATCCGGACCCTGGCGAGAAAGTGCTGGCGGTGTTCAAACCCGATGCGGGGGTCTATTGGCGCAGCAACGGGATTCTGGCGCTGGTGGCCGGGGCAATTGCCGGGGCGGCGCTGGTTTACGGTGGCAATGCCGCGCCCTGGGTCGGACCGCTGGGCGCAATGCTCGCCATCGGGTTTCGTGCGGCCTATCTGAAATCCGAAGCTCTGGCCGAGGAGTGGAAGCTGACCAACCGCCGCCTGATCGGCCCGGGTGGGCGGGTTGCCGCGCTCTCGGCCCTGACCGCCGTCCGGCCGTTTTTCGGCGCGGTGCAACTGGTCACGGCTTCTGACAAATACCTGTTGAAATACCATGCCGATCCAGCTGCCACGGTATCGGCGATCGAGGCCGCAAGGGCGGGGCAAAGATGACCCCGGACCCCGACCGCAAGCCGACCAAACAAGAGATGCGCGCAGGCGGTATGGTGGCCGCCGCCGTGCTGGTGTTTCTGGGGCTGTTTACCCTTGTTCTGGTGCTGATGAGTTGACGATGTTCCCGCCTACCGCTTTCCCGCGACCGTCCGGAAGGGCCTGACATGACCTTGCACTTCGAAAACGCCCGTCTGATCGACCCCGAGGCCAGAAGCGACGCCCTTGGCAGCCTGACCGTCAAGGCTGGCCAGATCGTTGCCCGCAACGGGGCGGTGCCCAAAGGTGCGACGATCATCGACTGCGGCGGGCAGTGCCTTGCCCCCGGCATTGTCGATTGGGGCGTGAAGATCGGCGAGCCGGGGGAGCGGCACAAGGAAAGCTTCCGCTCTGCCGGGCTTGCCGCCGCCGCCGGGGGCGTGACCACCATCATCGCGCGCCCTGACACCACGCCCGCCATCGACACGCCCGAAGTGCTGGAATTTGTCACCCGCCGCGCCGGTGAGGTCCCGGTGCGCATCCGCCACATGGCCGCGCTGACCAAGGGGCGTGCGGGCCGCGAGATGACCGAAATCGGCTTTCTCCTCGACGCAGGCGCGGTGGCCTTTTCCGATGTGTTCCATGTGGCCGAAAACACCAAAGCCCTGTCGCGCGCCATGGTCTATGCCAAGTCACTTGGCGCGCTGATCGTCGGCCATGCGCAGGAACCGGGGTTGTCGGCGGGGGCCGCGACCACAAGCGGCAAGTTCGCTTCGCTGAAAGGTCTGCCCGGCGTGTCAACGATGGCCGAGCGCATCGGCCTTGACCGCGATCTAGCTCTGGTCGAGATGACCGGCGCGCGCTGGCATGTCGATCAGCTTACCACGGTGCGCAGCCTGGCCCCGCTGGCCCGCGCCAAGTCTGACGGGCTGGATGTGACGGCGGGGATTTCCATTCACCACCTGACCCTGAACGAATTCGACGTGGGCGATTATCGCACCTTCTTCAAATTCACCCCGCCGCTGCGGTCCGAGGAGGATCGGCTTGCCATGGTGCAGGCGGTGGCGGATGGGCTGATCGATGTCATCGGCAGTTTCCACACCCCAGCGGATGAGGAATCCAAACGCCTGCCCTTCGAAGAGGCGGCAAGCGGGGCGGTCGGTTTGCAGACGCTTCTCCCTGCCGCGCTGCGGCTTTTCCATGCCGGGCATCTCGATCTGCCGACGCTGTTCCGCGCGCTGGCGCTGAACCCGGCCCGCCGTCTGGGCCTGCCGCAAGGGCGGCTTGGCGAAGGTGCGCCCGCCGATCTGGTCTTGTTCAACCCCGACACGCCCTTTGTGCTCGACCGCTTTGCGCTTTTGTCCAAGTCGAAGAACACCCCCTTTGACGGCGCGCGGCTCGAAGGTAAGGTGCTGGCCACCTATGTCGCAGGCCAACAGGTTTACGAGGTGCTCTGAATGCCCGAGATTGTCACATCGCCGATCCTGCTGATCCTTATCGGGGTCATGGGCTATCTTCTGGGATCGGTGCCCTTCGGCATTGTCATCACCCGGGCGCTGGGCCTTGGCGATTTGCGCAGCATCGGTTCCGGCAATATCGGGGCGACCAATGTGCTGCGCACCGGGCACAAGGGCGCGGCGCTGGCGACGCTGCTTCTTGATGCGGGCAAAGGCGCGATTGCGGTCTTGATCGCGCGGCTTGCGGTTGGCGAGGATGCGGCACAACTTGCAGGCGGCATGGCCTTTCTTGGCCATCTCTTCCCGGCCTGGCTGGGGTTCAAGGGCGGCAAGGGCGTTGCGACCTTCCTTGGCACGCTGATTGCGCTGGCGTGGCCTGTCGGCCTTGCAGCCTGCGCCACATGGGCGGTGACCGCGGCCATCACCCGCATCTCTTCGGCCTCGGCCCTCGTGGCGGCGGCCTTTTCAGGGTTCTGGTGTCTTGTCTTTCAGCGCGGCGATGTCTTGATCTTGACCTTTGTCCTGATGGTGCTGGTCTATATCAAGCACTGGCCGAACCTTCAGCGCATCAAGGCCGGGACCGAGCCGAAGATCGGGCAGAAGAAGGCAGGCTAGCCCTGCCCGACCCGGCCAGAACGGTTACTAGATGGTCACGCCGTTCAACAGCCGCTTCATTACCGCGAACTGATAGACGATCAGCGCCAGACCCAATGTGACAATGGTCAGCAAGACCCAGATGATTGCATGGCCGATGATGCTGGCTAGATCGACATCGACATGCAACCGGCCCACCACCTCGCCCGACGGACCGATCAGCGAGGTACGGTTGATCGGGGCCTTCAACAGGTAATAGGGCATCACGAAAAGCCCGAGGCCCAGCGTCACGATCGAAATCAGGACCCAGAGGATCACGGTTCTGATCCCTTCCGAGACCTAGAAATCACACGAAAGCCGGTGACCGGCGGGAATGGCGGGGATCATGAAAACTCCTGAGGCAAATCAATCAATTCGCGCGTTCTGACCCATTCCGCCCAGCGCCGTCAAGCTGCGCTAAAGGCTGGCGGCCTCATAAATCCGGCCCAGATCCCGGCCCCATTCGCCATTGTAAAGCTCAAGCCAGCGGTCGGCCTGCACCTTGCCTGACTTGAGCGAGGCAACGAGCGGTTCCAGATAGCGCTCTTCACCAAGCCCCCGCGCGGCGAGGCCCGCATGCGACAGGCCCACGGCGGCGCGGGCCAGATCGGCCAGCTTCACGCCATTTGCCTCACCCGCCAGCGCCGAGACCGAGGCCGCAACCCGCAGCCCCTCGCGGGTTTCTGCATCAAACCCCTTGACCAGATCCCATGCCGCATCCAGCGCGGTCTGGTCATACATCAGCCCCACCCAGAAGGCGGGAAGCGCGTTGATATGGGCCTGATCGCCGCAATCGGCGCCGCGCATCTCGATGTATTTCTTGACCCGCGCTTCGGGGAACACGGTCGTCATATGGTCGGCCCAATCCGAAAGCGTGGGCTTTTCACCCGGCAGGGCGGGTAGCTTTCCGGCAAGGAAATCGCGGAAACTCTGCCCCAGCGCGTTGATGTATTTGCCGTCGCGGTAGACGAAATACATCGGCACATCCAGGACCCAATCGACGTAACGCTGAAACCCCATGCCGTCCTGAAACACCCAAGGCAGCATGCCGGTGCGGCTGGCATCCAGATCGCGCCAGATGCGGCTTCGCCAGGATTTATGGCCGTTCACCTTGCCGTCAAAGAAGGGAGAAGAGGCAAAAAGCGCGGTCGCCACCGGCTGAAGCGCCAAGGCGACGCGCAGTTTCTTCACCATGTCCGCCTCGGACGCATAGTCGAGGTTCACCTGTGTGGTCGAGGTGCGATACATCATCTGCGTGCCGTGGGTGCCGACCGTTTGCATATAGCCGGTCATCAGCCGATAGCGCCCCTTCGGCATCACCGGCATGGTCTCGTGGTGCCATTCCGGTGCGGCCCCGATCCCCATAAACCGAATACCCAAAGGCCCGGCGATGCTGGCCACCTCATCAAGGTGGTTTTGCAACTCGGCCGCCACCTCATGCATGTTGGACAGCGGTGCGCCCGACAGTTCAAACTGCCCGCCGGGTTCAAGGCTGATATTGGCGCCCTTGCGCGTCAGCCCGATGACATTGTCGCCCTCCCGCAGGGGCTGCCAGCCGAAACGTGCCTCAAGCGCCTGAAACAGCGTGGAAATCGACGCTTCACCCGCGTAGGGCAGCGGCGCATGGGTAGCGGTCAGCCAGCCGAACTTTTCATGCTCGGTGCCGATGCGCCATTGGTCCTTGGGCTTGCAGCCTGCAGCCATGTATTCGGCAAGCTGCTCAAACCGCTCGATCGGCCCGCCACCGGACTGGGGAATCGACATCTGGGGGCCTCTCGCTTCATTGCCGTCAAGACCGATAGACCTGCGGTCCTTTGGACCTTAAGTCAAGGCAGAGCGGACAGGTGTCCTGCCAAACTCTGTGCGCCAATGCAGAGGCCCTTGGCCCGACCAATGCGACCCCTCGGGCCGGTCAGGCGACCAGACCCTTTCCCTTGCGGTGCCAGATCACCACCATCTCGGACGCTCCCCCCGCGACAAGTCCCGGCCCCTCGGCGGGCGCGGATTGGGCCAGGGCCGCCAGGACGGCGGCCATGTCAAGGCCCGGCAAGCTGGTAAAGCCGTCATAAAGCGCCGCCGCCCCGGCCGCATCAACCGGGATCAACAGCGCCTGCCCATCGCGCTGTTTCAGCCGCCAGAGGCGACGGCTGCGCAGGTTGACAAGGCGCAACTCGACAAAATCCGACAGGCTGACCGCGCCGCCGATGCTTTGACCGTAATAGCGCACCTCGCCCTCGATCACCTCGACAAGACCGGGGGCTGCGATGTCTTGGGCAAAGCGCAGGCGCCGCCAGGCCGACAAGGCCCAGGCGGCGGCGAGCCCGACAAGGGCAAGCCCGGCCCCTAATAGCACCGGCCCGCCGCCCAGGGCTAGCCAAAGGCCCGCCCCCGCCAAGATCACCGCCAGGATCACCTCGCGCCAGCGCCGCAGCGCCGCCAGGGCTTCGGGGCGGATCACCGCCAATCCCCCACCGCCTGTTGCCACAGCACCACCGCCGCCAAGGCCGCCGTCTCGGCCCGCAGGATGCGCGGGCCAAGGGCAAGGGGGCGCACGAAGGGAAGGCCGCGCAGCCGGGCCTTTTCCTCGTCGGAAAACCCGCCCTCAGGCCCGATCAGAATGGCCGCCGGCCCCGCGACGAGTGCCGAAGGCATCAAGGAGCCACGCGCTAGTGTTTCATCGGCCCAGTAAAGCGCCCGCCCCTCGGGCCAACCGGCCAGAACTCGATCCAGCGGTTGCAAATCCTCGACCACCGGAACAAAGGTGGCGCCGCATTGTTCGGCCGCTTCGACCGCATGGGCGGTCTGCTTGTCCACCCGCCAGCGTTCCGAATTCATGTGCCGGGTGGCCACCGGCATCAACCCTGCGACGCCCAGTTCCACCGCCTTTTCCACGATGAAGGCGGTGCGCTCTTTCTTCACCGGCGCAAACATCAGCCAAAGATCGGGCGGCATCACCTGCGGGGCGGTCTGCGCCTGGCAATGGGCAATCCCCTGCCGCTTGCCTGCCTCGGCCACCTCGGCCCGCCATTCGCCGTCGCGGCCATTGAAGAGCGCAACACCCGCGCCCTTGCCCAGCCGCATGACGTTGAACAGGTAATTCGCAGCCTCTGGCCCAAGGGCCACGGCTTGCCCCGGGCCCAAGGGCTGATCTACATACAGGCGGACCTTTGGCTTTTCCATGAGGGGGACCCTATGACCGACCAGCGCGAAATGCCAGAGGGACCTGCCCCGGTTGCCGATGCGCCGAAAGGCAATTGGGTTGACCGCTTCGCCCCGCAGCCTTGGGTGCCCTATCTGCGGCTTTCGCGGGCAGATCGCCCAATCGGCACTTGGCTGCTTTACATCCCCTGCCTGTGGGGCCTTGCGCTGGCCGCCATGACCGACGGCTTTCGGCTTTGGGATCTCTGGATTGCGCTGTCCGGCGGCATCGGAGCCTTGCTTATGCGCGGGGCGGGTTGCACCTGGAACGACATCACCGACCGCGACTTTGACGGGCAGGTCACGCGCACCCGCTCGCGGCCCATTCCCTCGGGGCAGGTGACGGTGAAACAGGCTTTGATCTGGATGGTTGCGCAGGCGCTCGTCGCGGCGCTGATCCTGTTCAGCTACAACTGGCTGGCCATCAGGCTGGGCATCGCCTCGCTGGCGCTGGTGGCGATCTATCCCTTTGCCAAGCGCTTTACCTGGTGGCCACAGGTCTTTCTGGGCCTTGCCTTCAACTGGGGGGCGGTTCTGGCCTACGCGGCCCATGCCGGCCATGTCGGACTTCCGGCCTTGTTCCTTTACGCGGCCGGGATCAGCTGGACGCTTTATTATGACACGATCTATGCCCATCAGGACAAGGAGGACGACGCGCTGATCGGCGTGAAATCCACCGCCCGGCTTTTCGGCGCCAACTCGCGCCAGTGGCTTTGGGGGTTCGTGGCGCTGACCCTTGTTCTGGCCAGTGCGGCGATTGTGACCACACCGGCAACCGGCATCTGGCCGCCCCTCGTGGCTCTGGCCGGGGTCTGGGCCTTTGGCTGGCACATGGTCTGGCAGATGCGGCGGCTTGATGTTGATGACCCGGCGTCCTGCCTGACCATGTTCCGGGCCAATCGGGATGCCGGGCTTGCCCTTGCGCTGTTTCTTGCCGCAGCCACATTCCTTTGATTGATCCTGTGCCCACTGACCGCTAAGCATCTGCAGTACTTGCGAATGATGAATGGCCTGACCCCGGTGATAAAGCTGCCCCCCTTTCGACTGACGCCGAATCTGGCAGCGGCGCTGGCTTTTGTGGTCGCGGGGATCCTGTCGCTCTTGATCGCCTGGGCTGCGGTATTGCTGGTGGAACGGCTGTCCGAGCGCGCCGTACGCTCGGCTCTTCTGACCCAAGGGGTGACCTTTGTCACCGTCAACGCCGACGGCCTTCGGATGCAGTTGACCGGCACCGCCGACAATGAGGCGCAGCGCTATCGGGCGATCAACATCGCCGGGGCGGTGATCGACGCGACGCGGATCCAGGACCTGATGGAGGTGACCCCGGCCCGCGCCGTCGAAGCGCCGCGCTTTTCGCTGGAAATGCTGCGCAATGACGACGGGATCCAGTTGATCGGCCTTTTGCCCGAGGGCGAGACCAAAGAGGCGCTTCTGGCCGAGGCCGAGGCGCTGCAACCGGACACCCAACTTCAGGACATGCTGGAAATTGCCGCCCATGCGCCGCCCGAAACCTGGGGGCCTGCGCTTGAATTCGCCCGCAAGGCGCTGGCGCTTTTGCCGCGGTCAAAGATCACGGTCGACGCGACGGCGGTGCGGATCACCGCGATTGCGGCCTCAGACCAGCAAAAGCGCAGTTTCGAGGCAAGCCTCGCCTCGGGCCAGCCCGAGGGCGTGCGTGTCAGCTTCGATATTTCCGCGCCGCGTCCGGTGATTACACCCTTTACGCTGCGCTTTGTAATGGATGAGGCGGGGGCCCGTTTTGACGCCTGCGCCGCCGATACCGAACGCGCCCGGATGCGCATCGTTGCGGCCGCAACGGCCGCTGGCGCGGCGGGTCGGCAGAACTGTGTCATCGGTCTGGGCGTGCCCACCCCTTCCTGGGCCGATGCTGCCGAAATTGGGATCAAGGCGGTGGCCACGCTACAGGCGGCAACCATCACCTTCAAGGATGCCGATGTCAGCCTGCAGGCTGCCGCCACGGTGTCGCAGGCCGAGTTTGACCGCGTGGTGGGCGAGCTTGAGGCCGATCTGCCGCCGGTGTTTTCCCTGACCGCGAAACTTGAAAAGGCCGAGAACGCCAGGCAGGGCCCGGCCGAGTTCACCGCTGTCCTTGCTCCGGAAACGGGACGTCTCGAGATGCGCGGCCGGATCGCCGACGACTTGCAGCGCAGCGCCGTCGACAGCTTCGCCAAGGCCGCCTTTGGCAGCGCCAATGTCTATCAGGCCACGCGGCTGGATGCTGATCTGCCCGATGGCTGGCCAATCCGTGTGCTTGCGGGGTTGCTGGCGCTTGCCGAACTGGAACATGGCAGGCTCTTGGTGCGGGCCGATACAGTGGAAGTCTCGGGCGTCACTGGCTCGCAGACGGCGCGGGCGCGCATTTCGCAAATCCTGTCGGCAAAGCTGGGGCAGGGGGAAAGCTTCAAGGTCGACGTCACCTATGATGTTGCGCTTGATCCGGTCGCGGCTTTGCCCACGCCGCAAGAATGTGTCGAAGATGTCAGCGCCATTCTGGCAAAACGGAAGGTGGTGTTCCCCCCCGGATCGGCCGAGATCGACGGTACCGCCAGCACGGTGATGGAAGCGCTGGCCAAGGTGCTTGCGCGCTGCGGCAGGGTGCAGATGGAAATCGCGGGTCATACCGACGCACAAGGCTCTGAAGAGGGCAACCGCGCGCTTAGCCAGACGCGTGCCGAAGCGGTTCTTCTGGCGTTGCAGGGCCGTCAGGTGGATGTCTCGGGGCTGACGGCGGTCGGGTATGGGGAATCGCGCCCGACTGCCGACAATGACACCGAGGCCGGACGTGAGGCCAACCGGCGGATCGAATTCACACTTGTCGGCGACGGGCGCGGTGGCAAGGCCGCAGCCCCGCAGGACCCCGCGGCCGGGGCCAGTGCCGAAACGACCGCCGCAACGACCGCCGCGATGGCGGAAGGCCCGGATTTCTCGGCCGACAGCAGTCCCTCGGTCGCGCCGAAGGAAAAGATGATGCGCCCCAAACGCCGCCCCGGCGCCACTGATTAAGCCCAAGGTAGACCTATGAACCGCACGGAATTCATCATTGCCACCGCCTTCATCCTGCTCGCGGCCTTTGCCATGGGGTGGTTCACCTATTGGCTCATGCACCGCTTTAAGCGGGTTGCGGGGGGCGACATGGGCGAGATGGATCGGCTGGCGCAATCGCTGCACGAGGCCGAAGAGGTGCGCGATCAGGCGATCATCTACCTCGAGCAGCGCGAGGCCGAGTTGATGAACCAGATCGCCCAGACCGAGGCCGAGCTGCGCGCAGCGATGGAGGGCTTGCGCGATGCGCGCCATGAGGCCGAAGAAATGCGCGCCTATATCGAACGGATGCACGCCAACAGCTGACGCGGCGCGATTTTTCGCCGAAAAATCGGTTGCGATTTCTGCGCAGAAATCGCCCCTTCGGGGGTTTTCCAGCGGCCCGGAACGGGTTAGCCATTCCGTATCAGGGAGGCCCATATAGACATGCGCGCGATTTTTGACCGGTTGGTGGCGTTTGATACAGTGTCGTCAAGGCCGAACATCGACTTGATGCAGTTCGTGCGCGACCTGCTGGCCGATGCCGGGGTCGAAGTGGTGCTGATCCCCGATCCTGCGGGGGGCAAGGCCAATCTGTTTGCGACCGTCGGGCCGGCCGGTCAGGGCGGTGTCATGCTGTCTGGGCACACCGATGTAGTGCCCGTGGAAGGACAGGTCTGGACCAAGCAACCCTTTGCGCTGACAGAAGAAAATGGCCGCTACTATGGCCGGGGCGCGGCGGATATGAAAGGGTTCTGCGCCGTGGCGATTGCCACGATGCTTGAGGCCGCCAAGCGTCCGCTAAGAACCCCGCTGCATCTGGCGCTATCTTATGACGAGGAAATCGGCTGCATGGGGGTGCGGTCTTTGGTCGACATGCTGCAGGCTGCGCCGGTGCGGCCGCGGTTTTGCATCGTGGGGGAACCGACGGGGATGCAGGTGGCGACGGGGCACAAGGGGAAGGTGGCGCTGCGCGCCACCTGCACCGGTCGCGAGGGGCATTCGGCCTTGGCGCCGATGGCGCTGAATGCGCTGCATCTGGCGGCGGATTTTGTGCAGGCGGTGCGCGCGCTGCAGGCGGATGTGGCCGCTAAGGGATTGAAAGATGGGGATTATGATGTTCCCTATTCCACCATTCACGTCGGCAAGCTGAATGGTGGCGTGCAGGTCAACATCGTGCCGAACACCGCCGTGATCGACTTTGAAATCCGGTCGGTCGCGGGGGAGGATGTCGCCGGGCTGATCGAGCGGTTGCGGGAGGCGGCCGAGGCGATTGTCGCCCCCTTGCGCGAGACCTTTCCGGAAGCGGCGATCATGGTTGAGCGGCTGTGGGACTATCCCGGCCTTGGCACGCCGTCGGATGCGGATGTTGTCAATTTCGTCAAGGGTTTGACAGGCGCAAACGGCACGATGAAGGTGGCCTTTGGCACCGAGGGCGGGCTGTTTGATGCCCGTCTGGGCATTCCCACGGTGATCTGCGGGCCGGGGTCGATGGCGCAGGGGCACAAGCCCGACGAGTTCGTCACCGTGGAGCAGATGGCGCGTTGCGAGGCGATGATGGCGGCGCTTTTGGAGCGGCTGGAGGCCGGGATCTGACGGCCCGGCCGCTGGGCGGGCCAAGTTATTGATTTTACGAAAAACGTCCGTATTCTTTGCGTCGGGTTCGTGTCGGGTTTGCGTCTGGCATCCGTCGGGACAGCGGGGCGGCTTGACCCGGGCGGCGCAAAGAGGGGGGCTGTCTGCCCCCCCGAGCCAATTGCGGGCAATTGCCTCTGCCCCCCGAGGATATTTGGGCCACATTGAAGGCGGGTGTCGGGGAGCGGGCAGGTGGTCAGCCTTGATCCTTGGCGCGCGACAGAAAGCCTGCCAGCGCGCGGCTGATCGTGGCGGTGGTGCCGGGTTTGTCCCGCGCGACGAAGGGCAGGGGGCGGCAGGCCTCTATCGCCGCCAGACCGACCCGCGCGGTGAGCGCGCCGTTGACCACGCCTTCGCCAAAGCGGCGTGACAGTTTGCCCAAGATCCCGCCGGAGGCGACCGAGCCGATGAGGTCATCGGCCAAGGCGAGCGCGCCTGCGCCAAGGAGCGCGGTGAACACCCGGCGCAGAAGGGCGAGGTTGCCAATGGTGGAGGAGCGCCCGCCGTAGATCTGAGCGAGGCGGCGGATCATGCGCAGGTTGACGTAGAGCGCGGTTGCCACATCGGCCAGCGCCATGGGCGCCAGTGCTGTGACGGTGGCCACTTGGCGCGCGGCGGCTTCGATCTCGGCCAGGGCGGCGGTGTCGAGGGGTGCCATGAGTTCGGTTTCGGCAAGGTTCAGGAGGGCGTCGGCGTCAAGGACCTGGGCCTGGTGGTCCTTCAGCCGCGCGAGGCCCCAGGCGGTTTCGGAGCGGGCGTGGTAAAGGCTGGCAAGGGCTGTGGTCACGCGGCGGGCGGCGGCGAGATCGGCTGTGGCGCGGGCGGCCGTTGCCTGGCTGCGCAGCCGGTCGATCCGGGCCATGCGGGCGAAGGCGGCGGCTTCGCGCAGGGCCAGAAGCAGGAGCACCGCGAGGGCGGCCCCGACGAGGAGGAGCGCCAGCGACCCGAGGAGGCTGTTGCGGTTCAGAAGGCTGGTGACAAAATCCCAGGCTGCGACCGAGAGGATGAAGGCGAAAAGGGTGGAGAACACCCAAAGCGCGGCGCGGCTGAGGGGGGCGGTGCGGCCTGTGGAGGCGCGGGCGAGGGTTTGCATCGCGCGGCCGGGGGGAATGGGGCCTGTGTCGAGGTCGGGGATCGCTTGGGCCTGAGCGGGGTTGGCGGCGGTGGCGTCGTCGAGTTCGATCAGGCTGGGGCGTTTGAGCGGGGCGGGATCGGTCACAGGCGGTCTCCGATCAGGAATTCGGCGGCGCGGTCAAGGCGGATGTGGGGCGGGCCCATGCCGGCGGTCTGGTCGCTGCGCGCGGGGCCGAAGGCCATGAGCGCGTAATCGGCATCAAGCCAGCGCGCGGCCCCGTCACGGGCGGGGGCGAGGATGCGGGCGGGGTCGGAGGGCAGTTCGCCGGAATACATCAGCGCCTGTTTGCCGGTGGACAACAGGCGGCCGCGCACGGCCGGGAGTTGGGTGCCGTTGTGGTCCAGCATCTCTTCCACCGTGCAGCGCAGGGAGGCGAGCGACAGGGCGGCGGTTTCGGCACCGGCAAAGTCGGCCCGCGCCTTGGCCTCGGCTAGCATCGCCTGGGTTATGGCGGTGAGGGCGGGGTGTTGCAGGTGGTGCAGGTGGTCGGCCTTCGTCGCGGCGAAGAGGATCTTTTCCACCCGGCGGGTGCCAAGGAGGCTGCCAAGCCAGCTGTTGCCGCCGGGGCAGAAGGCCATCAGAACCTCGGCCAGGGTGCGGCGCAGGTCTTCAACCGCCTGGGGCCCTTGGTGGAGAGCGCCCAAGACATCGGCCAGCACGATCTGGCGGTCGATGCGGGCGAAATGGCTGCGGAAGAAGGGGGTGACGACGCGGGATTTATAGGCGTCGAAGCGGCGTTCCATCTCGCGCCAGAGGCTGTTGCGCGGGGTAAGCGCGGGTTTCGGCAGCGGGGCGAAGGTGAGGACTGGGCTGCCGGCGAGGTCACCGGGCAACAGGAACCGGCCGGGGGTGCAATCGGACCAGCCTGCCGCGCGGGCCTTTTGCAGGTAATCGGTGAAGGCGGCGGCGAGGGATTGGGCCTTTGGTTCATCGAGGCGCAGGCTGCCGTCCTCGGCGCGGGCATGGGCCATGAAGGCGGCGGCTTCAGGGCGTTTGGCGAGGCGGTCGAGGGTGGCTTCGGACCATTCGGCGTAGGATTTGCCGATCAGGGCGAGGTCGAGGAGCCATTCGCCGGGATAATCGACGATATCAAGGTGCAGGGTGCGGGGGCCGGAGAGGGCGGAGAAGAGGCCCGAGGGGGCAAGGCGGAAGGAGAGCCGCAGTTCCGAGATGGCGCGGGTGGAGGCCGGCCAGCGCGGGTCGTCGCCGGTCATGGCGGCGAGGTGGCCTTCATAGTCAAAGCGCGGCAGGGTGATATCGGGTTGCGGTTGCAGGTGGACCGCTTCGATCCGGGGGGCGGCGGTGAGTTGCGGCATGCGGCCGCGGTTCAGGAGGTTGGCGACAAGGCCGGTGATGAACACGGTCTTGCCCGAGCGCGAGAGGCCCGTGACGCCAAGCCGCAGGGTGGGTTCGAAGAGCGCGCCCGAGACCGAGGCCATGGCGGCGTCGATCCGGGTGGTGATGCTGTCGGTGATGGCAGAGAGAACCAAGACTGCGCCTCATGCTGGCCCGATGCCCGTTTCGCGCAGGATAGGCGGGGATCGGGGGAATGGACAGGCCCTCTGGGCTTGCGGGCGGTCAGCGCAGGGCGCGGGCGCGGGCGTTGAGGTGGTCGACAAGGCCGGGGTCAAGCCGGAGGCGGGCGGCGAGGAGGGTGAGATAGCCCTGTTCGGCGGCACCTTCGGGGTCGATCGCCAGAAGCGAGGCGGCGTAGATCTCGGCCGCTTCTTCCTCGCCCTGGGCGAGGGCGGCGATGGCGCCGATGTCGAGGGGGGTATCGAGTTCGGCGGTGATGAGGTCTTGCGCCTGCGGGCCAAGGCCAAGCTGGGGCAGGGTATCGAGGATGCGAGCGCGTTCGGCGGGGGTGACCTGGCCGTCGGCCTTGGCGGCGGCGATCATGGCCTGCAGGAGGCGATGGGAGAGGGCATCGGCGGCGAGGGGGTCGGCGGGCAGGAAGGCGTTGGTCGGTTCGGGCAGGGCCGGGGGGGTGTTGGGCGGCGTTTCTGCCGCAGTCTTGCCGCTTTTCCAGTCTTGATAGGCCTTGAAGGCGAGGCTGCCGATCAGCGCCGCCCCGCCGACCTTGGCCCCGGTGCCGACGAGTTTGCGGGCATTGCCGGACAAGAGGACCGCCAGAAGGCCCCCGGCGATGGCGCCTTTGGCGAGGGGGGATTGGTCATCCCAGGCCGTGCGGGCTTTGCCGGGAAGCTGGCGGGCCATCTGGCCGAGATCCTGACCGGAGGTCAGCTCTTTGACGCCGCCAAGAAGACTGTCGAGCAGGGATTTGGCCATGGCGCACCTTATCGGTTGAGACAGGGTGAAGATGGGGGCTTGGGCGCGGGGCTGCAAGGTGGGTGCGGGTCATCGGCGGTCTTATGCGCAGAGGAAAAGGGCGGCAGGTTGCCCCGCCGCCCTGAACCTGTGTCGATCTGTGAAAGATCAGTTCGACGCCACCGCGGCGGCAACGGCCACCAAGAGCAGGAGCGGCAGGATGATGCCGCCCGAGGACGAAGCGCCGGCTTCGACAACGGTCGGTTCCATGACCGGTTCAGCCATGCCGCCCGCGAAAGCGGTGGTGGCGGCAACCGACAGGGCGGCGGCGAGAGCAATCTTTTTCATAGTGACCTCCAGATGAATGTTGGGCGTCTGTGACAATGAGCAGAGGCGACGCCGATATGGCCATGCAGACCTCTTGGGCGCGATTAGAGCAGGTTGCCAATTTGAACACAATTGCCTTGCTGCAGCCGCGAGAGAGGAAGTCGGGCGGGTCTTTCGGCTTTCGTCAATTTGGCAACACTCCAGACCGTCCGGACCGCGGCTTTGGCGGCCGCGAGGGGCGGGGGCGGGCGCTGGGCAGGGTGGGGCGGCGAATCGGTTGCGGGCGCGGGGCGCGGGCGGGCGCTGTCAGGTGCTGGAGGAACCGCCGCTGACGAGGGTCAGGTGGCGGATCTCGCCGGGGGACGGGGGGAGTGGCTCGACGAAGGGATCGACGATCTTGCCGTCGGCCTGGTAGTCGGTCCGCGCCTCGACCAGAAGGCGGCGGATCGCGGCGATGTCGCTTTGGGCGCAGGCCTGTTCGATCTGGTCGAGGATCCGGGTCAGCTCGGCCAGAGGCAGATGGGTTTCGCGGGTGGTAAGGATGCGGGGGTGGGCGGTGGCCTCGGGCGAATTGCCGATCAGAAGTTCTTCAAAAAGCTTTTCGCCGGGACGCAGATGGGCGAAGAGGATGCCGATTTCGCCGGGGGCGACGGGGGCAGGTTCGGTGAGGAACACCGCCTTCAGCCCATGCAGCCGCGCCATCTGGGCGGCGAGTTCGGCGATCCGGATCGGTTCTCCCATGTCGAGGACAAAGACGTCGCCGCCGCGCGCCATGGCCCCGGCCTGAAGGACGAGTTGTGCGGCCTCGGGGATGGTCATGAAAAAGCGGGTGATGTCGGGATGGGTGACGGTGATCGGCCCGCCTGCTGCGATCTGGCGGAGGAAGCGCGGGATAACCGAGCTCGATGAGCCCAGCACATTGCCAAAGCGCACCATGGAAATGCGGGTCTGAAGGTTTGGCGTTTCGGCAAGGGCCTGGCAGACAAGTTTGGCCAGGCGTTTGGAGGCGCCCATGATGCTGGTGGGGCGCACAGCCTTGTCGGTGGAGATCAGGGTAAAGGCGCTGACGCCGCAGGCAATCGCGGCCTCGGCCACGATGCGGGTGCCGGTGACATTGTTGCGGATGCCTTCGGCGACGTTGTGTTCGACGAGGGGCACGTGTTTGTCGGCCGCCGCGTGGTAGACGGTCTTCACGCCGAAGCGGCGCAGGCTGCGTTCGATGAAGCTGCGGTCCTGCACCGAGCCGAGGAGCAGGATGATCCGGGCCTCGATCTGTTCATGGCGGCGCAGGGCCTGAAGTTCCTGTTCGATG
Source organism: Alphaproteobacteria bacterium (assembly GCA_016869835.1). Classification (GTDB taxonomy): domain Bacteria; phylum Pseudomonadota; class Alphaproteobacteria; order Rhodobacterales; family Rhodobacteraceae; genus Tabrizicola_A. The sequence continues at coordinate 34,584 of VGDH01000004.1, read as the reverse complement.
GCGTAAAGTGCGGGTTCTGAGATGTCGGCCAGCACAAGGCGCGCAGGTTTCTGCCGCAGGATCTGGCGGCAGAGTTCCGAGCCGATGGAGCCGCCGGCCCCGGTGACAAGCACCGATTTGCCGGTGATGTTGGCGCCCAGAAGGTCGCTGCGCGGGGCGACCGGATCGCGGCCCAGAAGGTCTTCGATGGCGACTTCGTTGATGTCGTCGATGCGGGCGACGCCGGTCACGATTTCATGCAGCCCCGGCACGGTGCGCAGATGGACGGGGTATTGTTCCAGCCATTTCAGCACCTCGCTGAGCCGGGCCTTGCTGGCCGAGGGGATGGCCAGCAGCACCGAGGCGAGGCTGTTGTTGCGAATGAGCTGGTCGATCTTTTCGGGCGGATGGACGCGGTAGCCGGCCACCGTGGTGCCCTGGGTGCGCGGATCGTCGTCTATGAAGGCGATGGGCAGGTAATCGGTGCCTTGCCGCAGGATTTGCACCAGTTGGCGGCCTGCCGCGCCTGCGCCGTAGATCGTGACGCGTTCGCGGTGGTGGCTTTGGGTCTGATAGGCTGCCTCGCGGAAGATGTAGCGGGAGGCCCCGATCAGCAGAAAGACAAGCACGGCATAGATGAGCGGGGCCGAGAACGGGATGGGCAGGCCGAAGAGGTCGGCGGTGAGGGCAAGGGTGATGCCTGAGAGCGTGGCCGCCAGCAGCACCGATTTCAGCGCGCGTGCCGCGATGTAGCGGATGACGGCGCGGTAAAAGCCAAGGGCTTGCAGCACGATCAGCGCGACGGGAATCGCGGGCAAGAGTGCGGCCCAGGCCTGGGGATTGGTGAGGAACATCAGGCTGTGAAGCCGCAGCCACGTGGCCGCGATGAAGGCCAGCACCATGGCCGCGCAATCGGCGAAGAGCTGGATCGCCATCTTGCTGTGGCGCGACAGGCCCAAGAGCTTTCGGTAAATGTCCTGCATCAAAAAGCTCCGGGTCGCCTGGGTGTCGCCGGTGCGCCGGATGGAAAAACAACCGGCAGGCGACCTGATGGGTATATCGAAAGATGAGAAAACTTCAACCTTGGTTTACGGGCCATCAAGGAGATGCGCGGGTTTCGCCGGTCTTTTCGGGGTGGGCCTGTCTATGGAGGGGCCTGACTTGGCGGTGCATGCCTTGGGGCTGCGTGCGGTGGGGCTGCGGGGCGTTAACCCTTTGGGCCTAGACCTTTGAGCCATGGGGTCGGCTTTGGCCTGCACCCGCCCTGCGCTCAGCTTCACGAGGTTTGGAATGAACAAGGCAATCACCCAAGGTCTGGTCTTGATGCCGCCGCCGTTTTCGGCCGGGCTGGCGCTTTGGGCGCGCGAGGATGGGCGGCCGGGGCAGGAGAGTTATGCGGGCCAGCCCAATGCCGCCTTTGTGCCGGCGGATCAGGATTTTGCGGGCTGTCTGGAGCTGCAAAAGACGGCGGCCACGCAAAAGCTGCGGTCGTTTCAGCAGATTCCGTTTCAGCCGGGGTTGTATCTGCGGGTCACCGCGCGGGTGAAGGCGATCAGCGGGCCCTCGCCGACGGTGCGGATTGCCGCCTGGGCCGGGAACAGTGCGGGCAACAATGTGGGCGCGGCCGATCAGCTTGGGCCTGATGTGGCGCTGACGGGCTATGGGCAGGTGGTGACGGTGAGTGCCATCATCGCCTCGGGCAACCGGACCGGGGTGGATATGGTCTGGGGCACGGCGCCGGTTTACGGCCATATGGGGTTGGATCTGACCGGGCCGACGGGGGGTGTCGTGCGGATTGATGACATCGTGATCGAGGATGTCACGGCGATTTTCCATTCGGAAATGTTCGACTGGGTGGATGTGCGCGACTATGGCGCGGTGGGCGATGGGGTGACCAATGACTGGGCCGCCTTTGACGCCGCCGATGCGGCGGCGGCGGGCAAGACGGTGGTGGTGTCGCCCGGCGCCTACCGCTTGGCGACGCATTTCACCTTTGACAACCCGGTGAAGTTCGAAGGCACCGTGGTGATGCCGGAGGATCAGCGGCTGGCCTGCACGCGGAATTTCAACCTTGATACCTATGCGGCGGCCTTTGGTGGCGAGTTGGCGGGGTTCCGCAAGGCGTTGCAGGCGCTGTTTTATTTCATCGATCATGTGGCGCTGGACTTGTCTGGGCGGCGGGTGGAGTTGACCCAGCCGATTGATGTGGCCGCCCTTGCGGGGCTGACGAGTTTCGGACAGCGCCGGGTCTTGACCCATGGGCTGTTGCAGGCCGCGCCCGGCAGTGCCTGGAACACCCAGACGGTGACGGCGGTGGCGACCTATAACCCGGCCAATCCGAAAACGCTTACCGGGGTGGCCAATATCGCGGCCATTCCGGTGGGGGCGCGGATTTCGGGCACCGGGGTGGGGCGCGAGATTTATGTGGCGTCAAAGAACGTCGCCGCCAGCACTATCGAATTGACCGATCCGATGTGGGGGGGGCGCGGCGACGCGGACGTTCACCTTTCAGCGCTATCGCTACATGCTGGATTTCAGCGGCTTTGCGGAGCTTAGCCGGTTCGAGATTTCCGATATCGAGTTCAACTGCGGCCAGATCGCCAGTGGCGTGATGCTGCCGGTGACGGGCAAGCTGTTTCGCATCACCGATTGCACGTTCTCTTTTCCCAAGGATCGCGGCGTGACATCCATCAAGGAGGGCTGTCAGGGCATTGTCATTGAAAGCTGCCTGTTCAACGGCTGGGAGTTTTCATTGACCGCGCAGAACCGCACCACGGTGGGGTTCAACGTGAATGCCAATGACGCCAAGATCCGCAACAACCGCGCGGCCTATTTCGCGCATTTCGGGGTTCTGGCGGGGGGCAGCCATATCATCCTGGGCAATCACCTGTTTTCCGAGGATGAGGAGCCCTTGGGCCTGCGCCGGGCGGGGTTGGTGTTTTGCACGCGCAATGTGCGGGGCTTTGTGGTGGGCAATTACATTGACAACTGTTTCATCGAGATTTCGAACGAGCGTGATCAGAACCCGGTGTTCTCGACCGGCTTTACCTTTGGCGGGCTGACCATCACGGGCAATCTGTTTTTGTGTTCGAACACCAGCCCGGCGTTTCGGTTCCTTGTGCTGGCCCCCAAGGGCAGCGGTCATTCGATTGCCGGTTTGTCGGTGACGGGCAATGTGTTCCGCAATGGTACTGGCGCGATTGACCGGGTGGAGATGGTGGATACTTCGGACGCGGTGCTGAACACGGGCAATTACCGCAATCTGGTTTTAGCCAACAACACCTTCAACGGCATCACCCAGGCCACGGTGAGCCCCATTCTGGTGGAGCATACCCAGAACACCGCCGCCGAGACCTGGGTGGTGGATGCGGGCGATTACCTGCCCTTTGGCGCACGGGCGCGCAATGTGGAAAGCCATGTGCTGGAAGGCCCGGTGCGCAATGCCGGGGGCGCGGTGCAATGGGTGCAGCCCTATGTCGAGGTGGAGCAGGGGGCGGGCAACCGGCTGGTGCATCTGCGCTGGCCCTCGGCGGTGCGGGGCAAGGCGATGGTCAAGGCGCGCTGCGACAACCCGCTGTAAGGGGTGGCTTCAGGCGACCAGATCGGCGGGGGTAAGCCGGAAGGCACGGCCAAAGCCGCCGTTCAGAAGCGCGCTTTCGGGCGTCAGGCGCACAAAGGCGAAATCGGCGAAGTCGATGTAAAGGGCTGCCTTCGAGTGGCCCTTGAGCCAATGGGCGCGAAAGGTGGGGCGGTCGGGGTCATCGGGGGCCACAAAGCTTGCGCTGGCGCGGATCATCAGGCGGGGGTGGGTGAGTGGGTCGCCTTTGACGCTGACCTCTCCGACCATGACCGAACAGCGCGGATCGGCCTTGAGCGCGGCGAAATGCGGGGCGAGGGCAGAGATCAGCGTCATTGGCTGGCCGTTGGGGCAGAGGCCAAAGGCGATGCGACTGATCGCGGGGCCGCCGGTGGGGTCAAGATAGGCCAGCGCCGCGTGTGGGACCGCCAGAAGCGCGCGGGCCATTGCGCGGGCGGCGTCATCGGCGGGTTGGATCGGATCGGGGCGGGCGGGGTTTGACATGCGGGGCCTCGGGGACGATTGATGGTCCTGTATAAGGAGAAGTGAGTATATTGACAGGCGCGGGTCTGAGGCGTTTGTTAACCCCAATTCGATCCGCCTTCCATGGGTTGCCCGCGATGCGTCTTGGCGCTTTGCCCTTCAGATCAGGTTGCCGACGGCATGGCCCTTACACCGACCCCTGTTCACAGCGCGTCGGAATTCCTGCCAAAGCTTGTGACCATTCTGCGCGAGGGCTATCGCCCTGCCGACCTGCGCGCCGATGCGCTGGCGGGGCTGACGGTGGCGATTGTGGCGCTGCCCCTGTCGATGGCGATTGCGATTGCAAGCGGGGTCAGCCCGGAGCGGGGGCTGTTCACCACGATCATCGGCGGGTTCATCGTGTCGATGCTGGGCGGATCGCGGTTTCAGATCGGCGGGCCGGCGGGGGCGTTCATCGTGCTGGTCTCGGCCTGTGTGGCGGCGATTGGGGTTGAGGAGCTGTTGCTGGCCACGCTGATGTCAGGCGTGTTTCTGGCGGTGCTGGCGGCCTTGCGGGCGGGGTCTTATGTGCGGTTCATCCCCTATCCGGTGACGGTGGGGTTCACCGCCGGGATTGCGGTCATCATCTTTGCCAGCCAGATCAAGGATCTCTTGGGGCTGAGCCTGCCGGGGGCAGAGCCTGCGGAGATCTTGCACAAGCTTGAGGTCTTGTGGGGCGCGCGGGGCAGTCTGAACCCGGCGGCGCTGATGGTGGCGCTGGGCACGATTGCGGTGATCGTCGGGATCAAGCGGGCGCTTCCCAAGGCGCCGAACCTGTTGATCGCGGCAGCGCTTGCCTCGGTCTTGGTGGCGGTGATGGGTCTGCCGGTGGAGACGATTTACAGCCGCTTTGGTGATTTGCCACGCAGCCCGCCGGTGCCGAGCCTGCCCGATTTCGGGTTGGAGGCGGTGCAGGCGGCGCTGCCCTGGGCGCTGTCGTTCACGCTGTTGGGGGCGATTGAAAGCCTGTTGTCGGCGGTGGTGGCCGATGGGATGTCGGGGCGGCGGCATCGGCCCAATGCCGAGTTGATGGCGCAAGGTGTGGCCAATGTGGTGACGCCCCTGTTCGGCGGGTTCTGTGTGACCGGCACCATTGCGCGCACGGCCACCAATGTGCGGGCCGGGTCGCGCGGGCCGGTGTCGGGGATGCTGCATGCGCTGTTTGTGCTGGCCTTCATGCTGGTGGCGGCGCCTTTGGCGGGGTTCATCCCCTTGGCCGCCTTGGCGGGGGTTCTGGCGGTGGTCGCGTGGAACATGGCCGAGAAGGAGGAGCTGTGGCATCTGGCGCGCCATTCGCGGGCCGATGCGGTGGTGTTGCTGGCGACCTTCGGGCTGGTGGTGTTCCGCGACCTGACCGAGGGGATCGTGGTGGGCTTTGCGCTGGCGGGGCTGGTGTTCATCAACCGCATGTCGGCGGGAACGACGATTGCCGAAAGCCGTCTGGCGCTGCCCGAGATGGACCTGGATGGCGATGGCGATACGGATGTGGTGGTCTATCACCTGAACGGCCCGTGGTTCTTTGGGGCGGCGGCGCGGCTGGGGTCGGTCTTGGATCAGGTGTCTGAGCGGCCGCGGGCCCTGGTGGTGGATTTTGCCGCCGTGCCGCTCATTGACAGTTCGGGCGCCTACTCCTTTGCGCTTTTGGCCCGCAAGATGGCGCGGCGCGAGGGGCGGCTGGTGATTTCGGGTGCCAGTGCCGAGGTGCGGCGCGCGCTGCATCAGGCGGGGGTGCAAGGCGATCTGGTGCTGTTTGTCCCCAGGCTGGACGCGGTGCCCGAGGCGCTGGCGGCGCAATCGCGCGGCTGAATCGAATCATTTGCACGCAAGATTGTTGCGCAGGGTGGTCGGGCCGGGGGCGGGCCTGGGATGCTTGCGCTATCATCTCAAGGTGCGATTTCAACCCCACCCCCTGCGACAAACTGACCTTGGGCCGGTTTCCGCCGAGGGGGATGCGGTCAACTGTGTCATTTCGCAATCACTTTTCGCCACATTTACATGATTGACTGCCAGGCCTGTCAATTTATTTACAGGAAAAGTCATATTGCAATTAGAGTTAGCACTTCTTTTACACTTCCATTATGATCGCGTTCACGGGGGAGACCCGCGCCTTTGGCGTGGGCCGTGTGGATGGCAGGGTCAGGCTGTTCAAACTGGAGGAGGATCCAATGGCAGAAGCCGGTAAGGCAACAGGTGTGTATTCGGCGTCGAAAGAGTTCATCGCAAAGGCACATGTGACCGCCGAGAGCTACGCCAAGATGTATGCGGCCTCGGTTGCCGATCCTTCCGCCTTCTGGGCCGAGCAGGGCAAGCGCATCGACTGGATCAAGGATTACACCAAGGTCAAGAATACCTCGTTCGAGATCGGCAAGGTGTCGATCAAGTGGTATGAGGATGGCACACTGAACGTGTCGGCCAATTGCATCGACCGCCACATGATCAGCCGCGCCAATCAGACCGCGATCATCTGGGAGCCCGATGATCCGAAAACCCCCGCCCAGCACATCACCTATGCCCAGCTTTTGGAAAACACCTGCCGCATGGCCAATGTGCTGAAGGCGCATGGCGTGGAGAAGGGCGACCGGGTGGTGATCTATCTGCCGATGATCCCCGAGGCCGCCTATGCGATGCTGGCCTGTGCGCGGATCGGGGCGATTCATTCCATCGTCTTCGCGGGTTTTTCGCCGGATGCGCTGGCCAACCGGATCAGTGATTCCGAGGCCAAGGTTGTCATCACCGCCGATTTTGCGCCGCGTGGCGGCAAGAAAACCGCGCTGAAGTCGAACACCGATCAGGCGCTGACCAATTGCGATGAACGGGTGAAATGCCTGGTGGTCAAGCATACCGGCGATCAGATTTCCTGGGTTGATGGCCGTGACTTCGACGTCAAGGCCGAGATGGCCGCGGCCAAGCCCTATTGCCCCTGTGTGGAAATGGGCGCGGAGGATCCGCTGTTCATCCTTTACACCTCGGGCTCGACCGGCAAGCCGAAGGGCGTGGTTCACACCTCGGGTGGCTATCTGGTTTACGCCTCGATGACGCATCAGATGACCTTCGACTATCAGGAAGGCGATATCTTCTGGTGTACGGCCGACGTGGGCTGGGTCACCGGTCACAGCTATATCGTCTATGGCCCCTTGGCCAATGGCGCGACCACCATCATGTTCGAAGGCGTGCCGACCTATCCGGATGCCGGCCGTTTCTGGGAAGTTTGCGCCAAGCACAAGGTCAACCAGTTCTATACCGCGCCGACGGCGATCCGCTCGCTCATGGGGATGGGGCCGGAGTGGGTGAACAAGCATGACCTGTCCAGCCTGAAGCTTTTGGGTTCGGTCGGTGAGCCGATCAACCCCGAAGCCTGGAACTGGTACAACACCCATGTCGGCAAGGGCCGCTGCCCGATCGTCGACACTTTCTGGCAGACCGAGACCGGTGGCCACCTCATCACCCCCCTGCCCGGTGCCATTCCGCAAAAGCCCGGCTCGGCCACCAAGCCTTTCTTTGGCGTCAAGCCGGTGGTGCTGGACCCGGCCACGGCGGCGGTGCAAGAAGCGACCGCGACCGACGGGGTGCTGTGCATTGCCGACAGCTGGCCGGGCCAGATGCGCACGCTTTGGGGCGACCATGCGCGTTTTGAAGAGGCCTATTTCAGCCAGTATCGCGGTTACTACTTTACCGGTGACGGCTGCCGCCGCGATGCGGATGGCTATTACTGGATCACCGGCCGGGTAGATGACGTGATCAACGTTTCGGGTCACCGGATGGGCACAGCGGAAGTGGAAAGCGCTCTGGTGGCGCATCCAAAAGTCGCCGAAAGCGCCGTTGTGGGTTACCCGCATGACATCAAGGGGCAGGGCATTTATGCCTATGTCACGCTGATGAACGGCGTGGAACCGACCGACGCGCTGCGCAAGGAGCTGGAAGCCTGGGTGCGCACCGAGATCGGCCCGATTGCCAAGCCCGACCTTATTCAGTGGGCGCCCGGCCTGCCGAAAACCCGTTCGGGCAAGATCATGCGCCGCATCCTGCGCAAGATCGCCGAAAACGATTACGGCTCGCTGGGCGATACCTCGACGCTGGCAGATCCTTCGGTGGTTGACGATCTGATCAACAACCGCATGAATCGGGGTTAAGGGCGCATGGCGAACCAATCCCCCGTTCTGATCTTGCTTGGCCCCCCCGGGGCCGGCAAGGGCACGCAGGCGCGGATGCTGGAAGAGGATTTCGGTCTGGTGCAGCTGTCGACCGGCGACATGCTGCGCGCCGCTGTTGCGGCGGGCTCGGATGCTGGAAAACGGGCCAAGGCGGTCATGGAGGCGTCAGCTTGTCAGCGATGACATCGTGCTGGCGATCCTGAAGGACCGTATGGCCCAGCCTGACGTGGCCAAGGGCATCATCCTTGACGGCTTTCCCCGCACCGACGGGCAGGCTGCGGCGCTGGACGGGCTTTTGGCGGCAAATGGCCAGCGCGTGACGGCGGCGATCAGCCTTGAGGTCGATGACGAGGCCATGGTGGGCCGCGTTTCGGGCCGTTACACCTGCGCCAAATGCGGCGAAGGCTATCATGACCAATTCAAGCTGCCCGCCCGCGCGGGGGTTTGTGACAAATGCGGCGGCACCGACATGAAGAGTCGGGCCGACGACAATGCCGAAACTGTGCGCGAGCGGCTGAAAGCCTATCACGCGCAGACGGCGCCGCTGATTGCCTATTACGAAGGCAAGGGCGTCTTGCAACGGATCGACGCGATGGGAGCCATCGACAAGATTCGCGGGGCGCTTGGGTCTATCGTGGGGCAAGTGGCGGCTTGAGGGAGGCTGCGGTCCCGGACAGTCCGGGGCCGTGGTACAGGGAAAACCAACCAGGGAGAGACACTCATGGCGGACAAGTCATCTGCCGGCGCTTACTGGGCGGCGAACGTCAGGGTCATCGCGATTTCGATGGCCATCTGGTTTGCTTGCTCGTTCGGGCTGGGCATCCTGCTTCGTCCTGCGCTGTCCGGGATCCACGTCGGCGGCGCCGATATCGGGTTCTGGTTCGCTCAGAACGGATCGATCTATGTGTTCCTGATCCTCATCTTCGTCTACGCGAAGGTGATGAACGGGATCGACCGCGCCCACGGCGTGGAAGAATAAAGGGAACCGGGACTGATGGATCAGTTTACACTCAACCTTATCGTCATCGGTGCGTCTTTCGCGCTTTACTTCGGTATCGCGTTCTGGGCTCGCGCCGGTTCGACGGCTGAATTCTATGCCGCAAACCAGGGCGTTCCCCCGGTGATGAACGGCATGGCGACTGCGGCTGACTGGATGTCGGCTGCGTCCTTTATCTCGATGGCGGGTCTGATCGCCTTCGGGGGCTATAACAACTCGGTCTTCCTGATGGGCTGGACCGGCGGCTATGTGCTTTTGGCGCTGCTGCTTGCCCCCTATCTGCGCAAGTTCGGCAAGTTCACCGTGCCGGAATTCGTGGGCGACCGCTTCTACTCGACCGGCGCACGTCTGGTTGCCGTGATCTGCCTTCTCGTCATCTCGATCACCTATGTTATCGGGCAGATGGTGGGCGTCGGCGTGACCTTTGCGCGCTTCCTGGAAGTGTCGACCACGACGGGCCTTCTGATCGGTTCGGCCGTGGTGTTCGCCTATGCGGTGTTCGGCGGCATGAAGGGCATCACCTATACCCAGGTGGCGCAGTACATCGTGCTGATCATCGCCTACACCATCCCGGCGATCTTCATCTCGCTGAACCTGACGGGCAATTTCTGCCGCAGCTGGGCTTCATCGGGGGCTATGCGCCGACCGGTGGCGATACCTACTTCCTGGACAAGCTTGACCAGGTGGTGACGGATCTGGGCTTTGCCGCCTATACCGCCGACACGACGAACATGCTCAACATGTTCCTCATCACCATGTCGCTGATGATCGGCACCGCGGGTCTGCCGCACGTGATCATCCGCTTCTTCACCGTGCCGAAAGTGGCTGACGCGCGTTCGTCGGCTGGCTGGGCGCTGGTGTTCATCGCCCTGCTTTACACCGTGGCTCCGGCTGTGGGTTCGATGGCGCGTCTGAACATCACCACCACCTTCTGGCCGGGCGCCATTGATGGCGAAACCTTCTCGAAGCCCGCGCTTTCGATTGCTGAAATCGACAGCAACCCGGATCTGACCTGGATCCGGAACTGGGAAAAGACCGGTCTGCTTGGCTTTACCGACAAGAACGGTGACGGGCTGATCCAGTACTTCAACGAGAAGAAGCCGGTCACCGATGCCGCCAAGGCGTTGGGTGAGGCGAAGAAGGCGCTGGAGGAAGCGGCTGCTGATGCCGACAAGGTCGCGCTGGAAGCAGCCGCTGCCGAAAAGCAGGCGGCTTTCGATGCTGCCCTGGCCGATCCGGCCAAAGGCATCGGTGGCAAGTCGCTGGCTGAACAGGGTCTGGTCGGCAACGAACTGACCACGGTCAACAACGATATCATGGTTCTTGCGAACCCTGAAATCGCTGCTCTGCCCGGCTGGGTTATCGCACTTGTCGCCGCCGGTGGTCTTGCCGCCGCGCTGTCGACCGCTGCGGGCCTTCTCCTGGCCATTTCTTCGGCCATCAGCCACGACCTGATCAAGGGCGCCTTGAAGCCCGAGATCAGCGAAAAGGGCGAACTTCTCTGGGCGCGTATCTCGATGGCTGCTGCTATCGTGCTGGCGACCTGGCTTGGTCTGAACCCGCCCGGCTTTGCCGCGCAGGTGGTGGCCTTGGCCTTCGGTCTGGCAGCCGCGACGATCTTCCCGGTTCTGATGATGGGGATCTTCTCGACCCGCGTCACCAAGGAAGGGGCGATCGTGGGGATGCTGGTCGGTCTGATTGCGACCTCGGTCTACATCTTCCTCTACCTGGGCTGGTTCTTCATCCCTGGCACGAACATGCTGCCGAACACCCCCGACGCACACTGGCTTGGCATCTCGCCGGCTGGCTTCGGCCCGGTTGGTGCGCTTTTGAACGTGGCCGCCGCCTATATCGTGTCGGCCATGACGAAGGCTCCGCCGCAGGACGTGCAGGACCTGATCCAGTCGATCCGCGTGCCGAAAGGTGCCGGCAAGGCTCAGGCGCACTAAGCCTCTTGCGCCTCCGGAGAGTTGCTCTCCGGGGGCGCACCCCTTGAAGGACCCAGACGATGAGCGAAGATCTGACCTCCATCATCGGTTTTCTTGAAACGGTCCACCCCTACGACAGTCTGCCGCAGGACGAGTTGGCGCGGGTCGCCACTTCCTTCAGCTGCAGAGAGCTGGCCGCCGATCAGGTGATCTATGCCGCCGGCGAGCCGATGCAGGGCCTTTTCCTGACCATGAAGGGCGCGGTCGAGGTGATGGACCCCTCGGGCGTGCTGGTGTCGATTCTGGGTCCGCGCAATTCGCTGGGCGAGCGCGGGCTGATGCGCGATGGCGTGGCGGTGACCACGGCCAAGACGACCGAGGCCAGCACGGTCCTGATGCTGCCGGACGCGGAATTCCGCCGCCTGATCGCAAGCTACCCGGCCTTTGAGCGCTTTTTCCACCGCGGCCGCAGCCAAGAGGCCCGCGAGGCCGATATCTCCACGCGCAAGGTGGGCGATCTTGTCTCGCGCGCGCCGATTGCGGTGACGCCTGACACCACGATCCGCGCCGCCGCCCAGATAATGCGCGATGCCCATATCTCCTGCCTTGCCATTGCAACGGACGGCCGTTTGCAGGGCATCGTCACGGCGCGCGATTTCACCAACAAGGTGCTGGCCGAGGGCATTGATCCGTCCCGCCCCGTGAGTGCCGTCATGGCGGCCGATCCGCTGGTGCTGTCGCCGGACAGTCTGGGGTCAGACATTTTGCACACGATGCTTGAGCATCGCATCGGGCATCTGCCGGTGGTGGAGGATGGCAAGCTGGTGGGGATGATCACCCAGACCGATCTTACGCGGTTTCCGGCGGTGTCCTCGGCGCTGTTGGTGCGCGATGCGGCCACGGCGCAGACGGTGGAAGAGCTGGCCGCCGCGACCGCGCGCATCCCCCGGCTTCTGGTGCAGCTTGTCGGGGGCAATCACGCCCATGAGGTGGTGACGCGGCTGATCACCGATGTGGCCGATACGGTGACGCGCCGCCTGCTGGCCATGGCGGAGGCCAAGCTTGGCCCGGCGCCGGTGCCTTATCTTTGGGCGGCCTGCGGCTCTCAGGGGCGGCAAGAGCAGACCGGGGTTTCGGATCAGGACAATTGCCTGATCATCGACGACAGCGCCACGGATGCCGATATGTCCTGGTTTGCCGAACTGGCGCGGATGGTGTCGGACGGGCTGGACGCCTGCGGCTACTTCTATTGCCCCGGCGACATGATGGCGACCAATCCGCAATGGTGTCAGCGCCAGTCGGTCTGGCGGGGCTATTTCGACCGCTGGATCAACACCCCCGATCCGATGGCACAGATGCTGGCCAGCGTGATGTTCGATCTGCGCCCCATTGGTGGCAAGGCGAGCCTTTTCACCGATCTGCAATCCGAGACGCTGCACCATGCGGCGCGGAATTCGATCTTTGTGGCGCATATGATCGCCAACAGCCTGAAGCACACGCCTCCCTTGGGCCTGTTGCGCGGCTTTGCCACCATTCGGTCGGGCGAGCACAAGAATACGATTGATCTCAAGCACAACGGCGTGGTGCCGGTGACCGATCTGGGCCGTGTCTCTGCGCTGATCGGGGAATTGCCAGAGGTCAACACGCGGGCGCGCTTGCAGGCGGCGGCGGATGCCGGGGTGATTTCGGCCTCGGGCGCGCGGGATCTGGTCGAGGCCTATGACCTGATCGCCGAAACCCGGCTGCACCATCAATTGCGGCGTATCCGGTCGGGGCAGAAGCCGGATAATTTCATTGCGCCTTCGGATCTGTCGGATTTCGAACGTAGTCACCTGCGCGACGCCTTTGTCGTCGTGCGCACCATGCAATCGGCCGTGGGCAATGCCCGCGGCGCCAGAAGTTAAGGACCGGGCCTGCAATGGCACTTGAACTGATTGGATCGTTTTTTGTCGCGGGCACGGCAGGCCTGTTCTTCTGGGCGCTGCGGCGGAGGTTTCAGGCGCTGCCGAGATGGCTGGTGCCGTGCAGCGCCGGTCTGGGGATGATCGCTTCGACGGTCTGGCTGGAATACACCTGGTTTGACCGGGTAAGCGCGCAATTGCCGCCGGGCTTTGCGGTGGTGAATGACGAGGCCATGGCCTCTCCCCTGCGGCCCTGGACCTATCTGGTGCCGATCACCGAGCGGTTCAGCGCGATTGATACGACCAAGCGCGCGCGCCATCCGCAGGTGGACACGCTGGTGACTGCGCAGGTCTTTGGTTTTGCCCGCTGGCAGAACCCGCAGAACGCGCTGATGGTGTTTGATTGTGCCGAGGGGCGGCAGACGCCGGTGGTCGAGGGAATGAAGATTGATGAGGCCGGGGTTGTGACCGGGGCGGCCTGGGTCACGGCAGAGCCGGGGGATGAATTGCACGAGACGGCTTGCCTCAAGGGCTAAGCGGGAGGGCTGAGATGGCCGATACCAAACGCAAGCACCGGGTCCTTGTGGTCGAGGACGAGGACAACATCGCCTTGGCGCTGGATTTTCTGATGACGCGCGAGGGCTATGACCATTCGCGTGTGGCCAACGGGGCCGAGGCGCTGCCGCGGATCCGTGACCTGCATCCCGATCTTGTGCTTCTGGATGTGATGCTGCCCGGTGCTTCGGGCTATGAGATCTGTCAGGGGGTGCGGCTGGATCCCGATCTGGCCGATGTGAAGATCTTGATGATGACCGCGCGCGGATCGGCGATTGAAAAGCGCAAGGGGTTGGCGATTGGAGCCGACGGGTTCATCACCAAACCGTTCGAGTTGAAAGAGTTGCGGGAGGAAGTGCGCAGGCTTCTGGACACGGGAGCCTAGCATGCTCGACCGTTTGTCGCTGCGCATCAGGGTGTTCCTGTTTTTTGCGGCCCTGGGGCTTGGGGTGGTGGTGGCCATCAGCATGGGGTTTGGGCTGGGCTATCGACGCCTGGCCGCGCCCGAGGCGCTTTCGGGGTTTGTGCAGGCCTGGGTGGTGGCGGGGTTTGTCGCGCTTTTGCTGGTAGCCTGGGTCTGGTTTTTGTTCGATGCCAATGTGGCAAAGCCCATCGACATCCTGTCCGGCGCGCTGCGGGCGCGGGCTCATTCGGATGTGACCTCGGACATGGATGTGGCGATTGCGCGCTATCTGGGCGATCTGGCCCCGGCGGCGACGGCGGCTGCGCGGCGGTTGACCGAGACGCGCTCGGCCCTGGCGGAATCGGTCATGCGCGAAACGCAGCGGCTGTCGCAGGAGAAGGCGCGGCTTGAGACGCTGTTGTCGGATGTGCCGGTGGGGGTGCTTCTGGTGTCGGGGGACCATACGCTGGCCTTTTACAACACCCAGGCAGTGGATCTGATGGCGGGCGGGGTGGCACCGGGGCTAGACCGGCGGCTGTTCGACTATCTGCGCGACGGCCCGGTGCGCCATGCCCATGACCGGTTGATCGCCACCGGTGATCCGGATGCGGCGACCGATCTTTTGTGCACCACCACGACGGGTGCGCGGGTCTTGGCAGCGCGGATGCGTCTGACGCCGGGCGGGCAGGGGGCGGCGCCGGGCTATGTGCTGACCCTGCGCGATGTGACGGCCGATCTGTCGGCCCATGCCCGGCGCGAGGCCCTGTTGACGGAGGTCTTTGACCGGATGCGCCGTCCGGCGGCGAACCTGTCGACGCTGATGGCGGTTGTCCCGCCCGGCGAAGCCTTGCCCGAGGCGATGGAGCGCGCCTTGCGTCAGGAGTTGGGGGCCTTGTCGCAGGCGGTGACCGAACTCGCCGGGCGCCATGACGAGGGCCGGATCGAGGGCGGGGGGCTGACGCAGACCCGGGCGCTAGACCTGGCCGACGGGCTGAAGGCGCGGCTTGAGGCCGAGGGGGTGGCGTTGCAGAGCACGGCGGCCGAGGTCCTGCTGCGCGCCAACGGGTTCGAGATCATCTCGCTTCTGGATGGTCTTGCGCTGCATCTGCGCCGCGAGATTGGGGCCGAGGATCTGTCGTTGCGGATTGATGAAGAGGACAGCAGCGCGATGATCCGGCTGTGCTGGGCGGGGGCGCCCTTGGGCATTGGCGCGCTGGAGCGCTGGCTGGAAGAGCCGCTGGACCGGCTGGTGCCCGAGGTGTCCTGCCGGTCGGTTCTGGCCAGCCATGCGACCGAGATCTGGCCCGAGCCTGTGGCGGGGGGGCGGCAGTCCTTGTGCCTGCCGATCCGGCAGGCCCGCCGCGCAACGGCCCGGCCCAAGCCGGTGATCCGGTCTGTGGTTTATGATTTCGATCTGTTGTCGCGGGCGCGCACCGACAAGGTGGCCGAAACCCCGCTTGAGGCGCTGACCTATGTGGTCTTTGACACCGAGACCACCGGGCTTTTGCCGCAGCAGGGCGATGAGATCGTGCAGATCGCCGCCGTGCGGATCGTCAATGGCCGCCGCGTCGATGGCGAGGTCTTTGATACGCAGGTCAATCCGCGCCGGTCGATCCCGTTGTCATCGACCGAGGTGCATGGCATCACCGAGGCCATGGTGGCCGATGCGCCCGAGGTGGACGAGGTGCTGCGTCGGTTCCACAAGTTTGCCGAGGGCGCGGTGCTGATCGCCCATAATGCGCCCTTCGACATGCAGTTCCTACGCCGCCGCGAGGCCGAGCTGGGTCTGGCCTTTGACCATCCGGTTCTGGACACGGTGCTCTTGTCGGCGGTGATCTATGGCCAGCACGAGACCCACAGCCTTGATGCGCTGACGCATCGTCTGGGCATCACCATCCCCGAGGCCGACCGCCACACCGCGATTGGCGACACCGTGGCCACGGCAGATGCCTTTCTGAAACTGATGCCGATGTTGAAGGGCCGGGAGTTGACCACCTTTGGCGCGGTCTTGACCGAGGTACGCAAGCATGGGCGGCTATTGAAGGATCTGAACTGATAGGCCCTGGGGCTTTGCCCCTGGCTGGGAACTTGCAAGCAACAGATGATCTCGGCTTGAAAGATCATCACAAGAAACGACGGGACTGGGAATGTATAAAGTCTGGAATGTCATCTCCACCTATTCGCTTCTGCTCTTGTCCGGCGCGCTGCTGGCCTTGATCTGGGCGAATGTGGACTATGAAAGCTACAGCCATCTGGCGCATTTCGTGCTGTGGGACCACGCGCCCATCGGGCACGCGCATGAGGTGGCGGGAGAGGTGCATCGCACGCTGACGCTGCACTTTGTCATCAACGATATCTGCATGGCCTTCTTCTTTGCCATTGCCGCCAAGGAGGTCTGGGAAGGCATCGTCCTGAAGGACGGGGAATTGCGTGGCAAGAAGGCGATGACGCCCCTGATCGCCACGGCGGGCGGCATGATCGGCCCGGCAGCGGTTTATCTTCTGATCGGGGCGATGCTGGGGGTCTTGGACCAATATGCCCAAGGCTGGGCCATTCCGACGGCCACCGATATCGCCTTTTCCTATCTTGTCGGCCGCATCGTCTTTGGTGCGGGCCATCCGGCGATTCCCTTCCTTCTGCTTCTGGCGATTGCCGATGATGCGGGGGGCATGATCATTCTGGCGATCTTCTACCCGACCGGCGAATTGCAGCCTGCCTGGCTGTTGATGTCCTTTGCGGCGGCGGTTGCGGTTTATGTGCTGGCCAACTGGTTGCCGCGCCATCTGGACCGGGGCAAGCAGGACCGGCCCAATTCGACCTGTATGCGCAAGAAGCTGAGCTTTTGGCCCTATACGATTGCCGGGGCCATTTCGTGGTATGGGTTCCACAATGCGGGCATCCATCCCGCGCTGGGCCTGTTGCCTATTGTGCCGACCATTCCGCATGCCGACCGGCCCTATGGCATCTTTGCCGAAGCCGAGGTGCATCTGACCGACCTTCTGAACTGGATCGAGCATCGGCTGAAGTATTTCGTCGAGGTGATGCTGTTCTTCTTTGGCCTTCTTAACGCGGGCGTGGTGTTTTCCGCCTTTGGCGAGCCGACGTGGATGGTCTTGGGCGGTCTGATCATCGGCAAGCCGGTGGGCATCTTCCTGATGGGGATGTTGGCGGTCAAACTGGGCTTTGCCCTGCCGGCGGGGATGAAGCCGCGTGATCTGTGGGTCTTGGGCTGTGTCGCGGCCATCGGCTTTACCGTGGCCTTGTTCGTCACCACTGTGGCCTTCCCGGCGGGGGCTGCACAAGAGGCGGCCAAGATGGGGGCGGTGTTCTCGTTCGCCGCTGCGGCCATTGCCATCGTGATGGGCCGGCTGTTGCAGGTCGAACGGCGCGAGGGCTGAACAGGCCCCCCACCCCCTCCCTCCCCACAAGGGGGAGGGGGCCGCAAGTCTTGCCCCCCGCGCACCCGGTGTCCATCTGCCGCCTCCCCCCCCCCCCCGTGGGGAGGGGCTGGGGGTGGGGGGGGGGAACGGTTTGGTGGTTGGAGGTTGCCCGTTCAGCCGAATGGATCGACCGGATAGCCGACCCCGGTCAGATAGAGCCCATCTGGCGGACAGACCGGGCCACAGGCGGCCCGGTCTTTTGCGTCAAGCGCGGCCTTGACGTCTTCGGGCGCCCAACTGCCCGCGCCCACCCGTTCCAGCGTGCCGACGATGGAGCGCACCTGATTGTGCAGGAAGCTGCGGGCGCGCAGCGTAAAGCGGATTTCGCGACCGCCCGGATAGGGCGCATCGGTGATCGAAATCTCGTCCAGCGTTTTCACCGGGCTTTTCGATTGGCAAAGCGTTGATCGGAAGGCGGTGAAATCGTGCAGGCCGATCAGATGCGCAGCCCCTGCGCGCATCGCTTCAAGATCAAGGCTGTGCTGCACCCGCCAGGCCAGCCCTGCGTCATGCGTCAAGGGCGCGCGGCGCTGGATCAGACGAAAAAGGTAGCGCCGCTCGGTCGCGGAAAACCGGGCGTGAAAGTCATCCGCCACCCGCACGGCGGCCAAAATGGCCACGGGGGCGGGGCGCAGATGGTGGTTCAGGGCCTCCATCAGGCGGAAGGGGTCCCAGTCGCGCTCCATGTCCAGCGTGGCCACCTGCCCTGTGGCATGAACGCCAGCATCGGTGCGCCCGGCGGCGGCGATGGTATGGGCGCGGGGTTCCAGCTTGGCCAAGGCGTCCTCGACCGCGCCCTGGACCGAGGCCAGCTCTTGCGACTGGCGCTGCCAGCCCGCAAAGGGGCCACCGTGGTATTCGATCTTCAGGGCATAGCGCGGCATGGGTCGGACTTAACGCGCGGGGGCCTCGGCGTCTATGGTTGAAATCGGCCTCAGACCTCGACCGTCAGCCCCAAGCCCAGCGCGCGGGCGCGCGCCACCGCGATGGCGGCCACGGCCAGATCCTGCAACGCCACGCCGGTGCCGTCGTAAAGCGTGATCTCCTGATCCGACTGCCGCCCCGGCGCTTGCCCCGCCAGCACCGCGCCCAAGGGGGTGATGTCCTGCGACCGCACAAGCCCCGCCGCCACCGCGTGCTGCGCCTCGCCGATGCTCACCGATTGGGCGACCTCGTCGGTGAACAGCCGGGACCGGGCGACAAGGGCAGGCTCTACCTCTTGCTTGCCCTTGGTGTCGGTGCCCATGCAGGCCAGATGGGTGCCGGGGCGGACATGGGCGGCCATCAGGCTGGCGGCTGGCGATGAGGTGATGGTGATGATCGCCTCGGACTCAATCATCTGCGGCAGATCCACCGCCTGAAAGGGCAGGCCCAGATCGGCGGCAATCGCGGCCAGACGCGGCAGCATCTCGGGATGCAGATTCCAGCCGATCACCCGCTCCCAAGGCCGCAGCCGTGCCGCGGCGCGCAGGTGAAACCCGGCCTGATGCCCAGCCCCCACGATGCCCAAAACCCGCGCATCCGGTCGCGCCAACCGGTCGATGGAAATCGCCGCTGCCGCCGCCGTGCGCAGCGCGGTCAGCAGGTTGCCCCCCACCATGGCCAAGGGCCGGCCGCTGTCGGGGTCAAACAGAAACACGCTGAATTGGTGGTTGATCATCCCCCGCGCGGCATTGCCAGGGAAGTAGCCCCCCGCCTTGACCCCCATCTGCCCCGCGGCCCGGTCGATCCCGGATTTGAACCCGTATTGCCGCCCCTCTCCCAAGGCTTGGCGGATCACGGGGAAGTTTTCGGCCGCGCCCCGCGCCTGCGCCGCCAGACAGGCCGCGACCGCGTCATGGGCATCTTCGGCCGTCACCAGATCAGCGATCAGCGCCTCGGGGGCAATCAACATGGTTTCGCGCCTTTTCAGAGGGGCCGGGGGGGAAGGGCCGCAGCAGCCTGACCCTGGATGCTTCAAAGGTTCAATAGGCCTTGCCGCGCGCTGAGACGGGCCAGACCACCTCGACCACGCCACCCCGCAGACCGACATACCAGTCATGGATGTTGCAGGTCGGGTCACAATGGCCCGGCACCAGCCGCAGCTTGTCATTGACCTTCAACACGCCCTCAGGGTCGTCGATCACGCCATGCTCATCGGAACATTTGACGTATTTGACATCCGTGCGGCCAAAGACCACCGGCAGGCCGGAATCCACCGATTGCGCCTTCAGGCCCGCGTCCACAATCGCCTTGTCAGGCTTAGCATGGCTCATCACGCTGGTCAGCAAGAACAGCGCGTTTTCCCATTCGCCCTGGTCGATCCGCTGGCCGTCCTTGTCCAGGATGCGGCCATAATCGGCATCCATGAAGACGTAGGAGCCGCATTGCAACTCGTTGTAAACGCCGGAATTCCCCTCGAAATAATACGATCCCGTGCCGCCGCCGCCCACAATGTCACAGGCCAGCCCGACCGCCTTAAGCCCGGCCACCGCATCGGCCACCTGTGCCACGGCAATGTCGATCTTGGCCTTGCGGTCGGCGTGAAGGTCCATGTGCTGCATGGCGCCCTGATAGGCCTGCAGCCCGGCAAAACGTAAGCCTGGTGCCGTGTCCACCGCTTTGGCAATTGCCACCACCTCGGGCGTGGTCTTGACCCCACAGCGGCCCGCGCCACAGTCGATTTCCACCAAGACCTCGATCCGGGTGCCATGGCGCAAGGCGGCGGCCGAGAGATCGGCCACATTGGCCAGATCATCCACACAGCAGATCACCCGCGCGCCCAGCTTGGGGATGCGCGCCAGCCGGTCGATCTTCATCGGGTCGCGCACCTGATTGGAGACCATCACATCCTTGATGCCGCCGCGCGCAAAAACCTCCGCCTCGCTCACCTTCTGGCAGCAGACACCGCAGGCCCCGCCAAGACGTTCCTGCAACAGGGCCACATCCACCGACTTGTGCATCTTGCCATGCACCCGGTGACGCACCCCCATCTGGGCGGCAATCGCGCCCATCTTGGCGATGTTGCGCTCCAGCGCGTCCAGATCCAGAACCAGACAGGGGGTCTGGATCTCTGCCTCGGTCATGCCGGGCAGGGCGGGAATGTCATAGCCGACCTCAAGCCCCTCAAACGATGTCACCTTGTTCATCTCAAACCCCTTTCATCCACGGCAACCGATCCAGATCGACATTGCCCCCGGTCAGGACCACCCCCACGCGCCTGCCCTGGAACTCGGCGCGGTTCTTCAATATCGCCGCCAGAGACACGGCGCAGGAGGGCTCCGTCACCAGCTTCATCCGCGCCCATGTGAGCCGCATGGCGACGATGATCTCATCCTCTTCGGCGGTCAGGATGGCGCGCAGATGCTGGCGCACGAAATGCCAGGTCAGGTCCTTCAAGGGCACTTTCAGACCGTCGGCCACCGTGACGGGCGCGTCATCGGCAATGATGTGCCCGGCGGCCAGGGACCGCGCGGCATCATCGGCCTGCGCTGGCTCGGCGGCATAAATGGCGATCTCCGGCTCCAGATGCGATAGCGCCAGACAGGTGCCCGAGACCAGGCCCCCGCCGCCAATCGGCGCCATGATGGCATCAAGCCCCGGCACTTGGGCAATGAACTCCATCGAACAGGTGGCCTGCCCGGCAATCACGCGCGGGTCGTTGTAGGGATGCACAAATTCTGCCCCCGTCTCGGCCAGCACCTCGGCGAACACCGCCTCCCGGCTGGTCGTCGAAGGCTCACATTCCACCACCCGCCCGCCATAGCCGCGCACGGCGTCTTTCTTGGCCTGCGGCGCGCTGTGCGGCATCACCACGGTGCAGGGGATGCCGCGCCGCCCGGCGGCATAGGCAAGGCAGGTGCCGTGATTGCCGCTGGAATGGGTCGCCACCCCGCGCGCGGCGGCCGCCTCGGTCAGTCCAAAGACCGCGTTCGAGGCCCCGCGCGCCTTGAAAGCCCCCGCACGCTGGAAGTTCTCGCATTTGAAGAATAGCTCTGCCCCCACCAGATCATCAAGAAAGCGCGAGGTCATCACCGGCGTTTCATGCACATAGGGCGCAATGCGGCGCTGGGCGGCAAGGGCATCATCAAAGGTCGGGATCTGCATGGATGCTCCTGTTCATCTTGGCAAAAATACCCCGGGGAGCGCGAGGGGCCGGCCCCTCGCTCCCGCAGGCTCCGCTATTCCGCCGCCAGGGCCATGGCCGGGACGCTGCCCCGGTATAACTCCTGCGCCGCCACAACGCCCGTGCCCAGCCGCACCGGCCAGCCAAGATCGGCCATGCACATCTCGGCCGTCGCCAGCCCGGCCAGCACCATGACATCGCTCAGCATCCCAAGATGGCCGATGCGAAACACTTTGCCCGCCACCTCGCCCAAGCCAACGCCTAAGGCGACGCCGTACTTCGACGCGGCGAGCTGCACCAGATCGGTGCCGTTGCAGCCCTTGGGCACCAGGACGGCGGTGATGGTGTCGGAATAGAGATCGGGCGAGGCGGCGCAGGGGGCCATGCCCCAGGCGGCCACGGCCCGGCGCACGCCTTCGGCAAGCCGGTGGTGGCGGGCATAGACCGCCTCCAGCCCCTCATCCTCGAGCATCTCGATGCTGCGCGACAGGCCCGCAATCAGGCCGGCGGGCGGGGTATAGGGAAAGCCCCCGCTGGCATTGCTGCGGATCTGGTCGGCAAGGTCGAAGAAACAGCGCGGCAGGCGGGCGGTGTCCATCGCCGCCAGCGCCTTGGGGCTGACGCCCAAGATCGCAAGGCCCGCGGGCAGCATGAAGCCCTTCTGGCTGCCCGCCACGGCGATATCGACGCCCCAGCCGTCAAAGTCGAAGGGCATCGAGGCAATCGAGGACACCCCATCGACAAACAGCATCGCCGGATGGTTTGCGGCATCCATCGCTCGGCGGATACCTGCGATGTCCGACCGCACCCCGGTTGCGGTTTCATTATGGGTGGCCAGAACCACCTTGATCTTGTGGGCGGTATCGGCGCGCAGGGCGGCCTCGATCCGCGCCACAGGCGCGCCCTGGCCCCATGGGGTTTCAAGAATTTCCACCGACAGCCCGTGGCGTTGGCACAGGTCGATCCAACGATGCGATAACATGCCGCACCGCGCCGCCAGCACCGTGTCGCCGGGCGAGAGCGTGTTGGAAATCGCCGCCTCCCAGCCGCCGGTGCCGGTTGAGGGCAAGAGGAACACTTCACCCGCCGACATTTTCAAGACCCGCTTCACCCCTGCCACCGCCGGGCGGAACATCCGGCCAAAGGCGGGCGAGCGGTGGTCAAGCGTCGGGATATCGCAGGCTTTGCGAAGTTCCTCGGGCATATTGGTCGGGCCGGGGATGAAAACCGGGTTCTGGGCGGACATGGGGATACTCCCTGTAATGTCAGGGCAGGTTAGGCCTGTGCTCCTTGCTGTGCAATTTTTTCGAAAAGATTTTTCAATAGATGAAAAATGTGATAAAGCCCATGAAAATCAACGCAGAAGGGTTTTTCACCGCCATGGCTGATCCTGCAAAGCCCAAAGGCCGCCCGAAGTCTTTTCACGACAAGACCGATCAGAACACCATTCAGGCGCTGGATCGGGCGCTGGGGCTTTTGGAGATTCTGGCGGCCCATTCGGGGCTGACGCTGTCGGATCTTGCGGCGAAATCCGATCAGGCGGTGGCCACCGTCTATCGCGCGCTGGTCACCCTGCAGGGGCGCGGGATGGTCGAGGTCGAGGATCCCGGCCAGCTGTGGCACATCGGCGGTGGGGCGTTTCGCGTCGGCTCGGCCTTTCTGCGCCGCACCAAGGTGATCGAGCGCGCCCGCGCGCCGATGGAGGCCTTGATGCTCGACAGTGGCGAGACGGCCAATCTGGGGGTCGAGGTGGGCGATGAGGCACTGTTTCTGGCGCAGGTCGAGACCCATCAGGCCATTCGCGCCTTTTTCCCGCCCGGCACCAAGGGGCCGATGCATGTCTCGGGCATCGGCAAGGCGCTGATGGCGTGGTATGACCCGGCCAAGCTGTCGGGCCTTGTGGCGCGGCGGGGGCTTGAGCGCTTTACCGCGTTTTCCTTGACCACCGAGGCGGCCTTGCAGGCCGATCTGGCCGCCACCCGCGCACGGGGGTTTGCGATTGACGATCAGGAACGTGCGCCGGGGATGCGCTGTGTCGCCGCGCCGATCTTCAATGCCTATGGCGAGCCTGTGGCGGGGCTCTCGATTTCGGGCCCGGCCTTTCGCATGGCGCTGGAGGACGCGCCGCGCATCGGCGCGATGGTGCGCGCCGCCGCCGATCAGGTGACCGAGGCGACGGGCGGGATACGTCCAGTTTGACCAAATCCTTGGGCCATGGTTGCAAGCCTGCCCGGCCCGTGATGATCTGCGGGCAATGGTGGGAGATCCGCGATGAACGTCTTTATCAACGGCTTTGGGCGCATTGGGCGGTCGGTCTTGCGGGCCTGGGCCAAGGGGGCCGCGCCGGGGCTGCGGATTGTCGGGATCAATGACATCGCCGCCGCCGATATGTGTGCGTATCTCTTTGAATTCGATAGCGTCTTTGGCCCATGGCCCGGATCGGTCGCGCTGGAAAGCGGGGCTTTGGTGGTGGATGGCCGCGCCATTCCCCTGCACCGCACGCCGGATATCTCGACGCTGGATCTGTCGGGCGTGGATGTGGTGATGGAATGCACGGGCCGTGCCGATGTCCGCGATGTGGCGATGCGGGGGCTGACGGCGGGGGCGCGGCGGGTGCTGGTGTCGGGTCCATCGGCGGCGGAGGATTTCACCGTGGTTCTGGGGGCCAATGACGCGGCCTTGGCCGATCAATCCATCGTGTCGAATGCCTCTTGCACCACCAATGCGCTGGCGCCTTTGGCGCGGCTGATCCACGAACACTGGGGCATTGTCACCGGGTCGATGACAACGATCCATTGCTATACCGGCAGCCAGCCCACAGTGGATGCCCCGGCGGCGGAATTTGCCCGCTCGCGCGCGGCCGCCTTGTCGATGGTGCCGACGACCACCAGCGCGCAGCGGTTGTTGGATACGGTCTTGCCGCAGATTGCCGGGCGGATCGAAGGATCGGCGGTGCGGGTGCCGACGGCGAGTGTCTCGGCGGTGGATCTGGTGGTGATGACCGAGCGGGCGGTGACGGCCGAGGCGGTGAACGCGGTGCTGGCCACGGCGGGGGGCGTGATCGGGGCCACCACCAAGGCGCTTGTCTCGTCCGATCTGCGCGCGCGGCCCGAAAGCATTGTCATGGCGCTGCCTGAAACCCGGGTGACCAACGGCGGGATGCTGCGGGTCTTTGGCTGGTATGACAATGAATGGGGCTTTTCCAACCGGATGCTGGATGTGGCCCTGCGGATGGGCGCGCGGTGATGGCGCTGCAAGGGTTTTTCACCGCTGGCCCCTATGATGATGGCGATCCGGTGACGGGGCATTACTATGAGGTGGCGTCAAACGACCCCGCCCGCGTGCAGGTCTGGGGCTACACCGGGGCCTTATCCTACAAACCCGGCGAACGGCTGACCCTTCATGCCATGTCCAGCGCGCCAGAGGCGCATCTGGTCATCGCCCGTGACGGGCTGACAGCTGCGGCGGTTCTGGACACCACGATTGCCACCGCCTTCCAACCGACCCCCGCCGATTGCTCGGTCACGGGCTGCGGCTGGCCTGTGGCTTTCGACATGACCATTCCAGAGGATTGGCAAAGCGGCGTCTATACCGTCACGTTGACCATTCCGGGGCATCAGTCGCAGCACATGTTCGTGCTGCGGGCGGCCAAGCCACAGGCTCGGTTGGCCATGGTTTTGGCGACCGGCACATGGTGTGCCTATAATGACTGGGGCGGGTCGAACCATTATCAGGGGCTCACGGGGCCGGAGGGCGGGGATTTCGCACCCAATGTCAGCCTGTTGCGCCCCTGGGCCACCGGGTTTGTGGCATGGCCCGCCGATGCGCCGCGTATCCCCCATACCTCGCCCCTTTTGTCCAAGCCGCGCTATCCGCATATGGATTATGCCCGCGCCAAGGGGATTTCGAAGAAATACGCCTCGTCCGGCTGGGCGGCGTTCGAGCGGCCTTTCGCGCTGTGGTGTGAGGCGCAGGGGATTGCGCTTGATTACCTCACCCAGCACGATTTGCACTGCGACCCAAAAGCGCTGGACGGTTATTCCCGCGCGCTGATCGTGGGGCATGATGAATACTGGTCGTGGGAGATGCGCGATACGGTCGATGCTTGGGTCGATGCAGGCGGGGAATTGGCGCGGTTCGGCGGCAATTTCTTTTGGCAAACGCGGTTGTCGGATGATCTTCTGACTCAGACCTGTTTCAAGACCACCGCAGAGGCGGCGGACCCCTTGGCCGGGACGAACCGGCTGACGAGTTATTGGGACCATCCGCAGGTGGCCCGCCCGGCGGTGGCGACCATGGGGCTGACCGGCAGCATGGGCGTCTATGCCGGGTGGAGCCGCTGCGCCGCCCATGGCGCGGGCGGCTTTACATTGTATCGGTCCGACTATTGGGCGCTGGCAGGCACCGGCCTTGGCTATGGCGATGTGTTGGGGGCGGCGTCGAAGATCTTTGGCTATGAGGTGGACGGGATCGACTATACCATGGCCCGTGGCCTGCCCTTTGCGGCCGATGGCACGGGGCTGCAGGGGGAATTGACGATCGTCGCCCTATCACCCGCGACGACGGCCTCCCATTCGACCGGGCCGCAGGATGCCGATCCCTTCATCGGCATCGCCGACGCCGAAGATGTGGCCCTGCGGGTCTATGGCCGGGTGGATGCCGAGACCTTGGGGATGGCCAGCCGCGGCAATGGCTGCATGGCCGTTTACCGGCGCGGCAGGGGGGCGGTGTTCAACGCCGCATCCTGCGAATGGGTTGCCGGGCTGATCGCGCGGGAGCGACCGGTGGAACAGGTGACGCGAAACGTCCTTATGGGCGCGTGGGGGTAGGGGGCAGAGGGGCCAGCCGAGGGGCCAGCCCTTACCCCACCCGCTCCCAGGCTGGGGGGAATTGGCCCAGAACCGCGCGCAGGGCGTCATCCTCTACCGTCCCGGTGGTGGCAATCCGCGCCACCAGCCCGCGTTTCTTGTCCTCGGCCACCTCGGCCACACGGGCGGCAAGCCCCGCCTCGGCCAGGGCCGCGTCATAGACCCGCGTGATCGCGCGCCGCCGCAGATCGGGTTTGAACACCTTGCCCACGGCGGTTTTCGGCAGGTCGGCCAGCACCTCGATATGCTAGGGCAGGGCGGCGCGTTCATGGATGTGGCGGGCGGCATAGTCCATCAATTCGGCCTCGGTCACCGTGGCCCCCTTGACCAGTTCGACATAGGCGCAGGGCACCTCGCCCGAATGGGCGTCGGGCCGGCCAATCGCGCCGACAAAGGCCACCGCCTCATGGCCCATCAGCGACTCTTCGATGATGGCGGGATCAATGTTATGCCCGCCCCGGATGATCAGGTCCTTGGCCCGGCCGGTGATGTAAAGATAGCCGTCCGCATCCAGCCGCCCCAGATCGCCGGTGCGCAGATAGCGGTCGCCAGCGTAAAGATCGCGGTTCTTGGCCGCCTCGGTATAGGTGTTGCCGGCAAAGACGCCGGGATTGTCCACGCAGATCTCGCCGATCTCGTCCACCGCACAATCGCGCAGGCCCCCGGCGCCGTCCGGGGCAAGGATCTTTACCTCGCAATAGGGGAACGGCAGCCCGACCGAGCCGATCTTCTTGTTGCCATCGGGCGGGTTGATCGAGACAAGGCAGGTGCATTCGGTCAGCCCATAGCCTTCGACGATCTGCACGCCGGTGGCCTTTTCAAAGCGGTGGAACAGTTCCACCGGCAAGGGGGCCGAGCCGGAAAACGCCCCGCGCAGGGTGGAGACATCGGCATTGACGGGGCGCTGCATCAGCGCCGAAAGCGCGGTCGGCACGGTGACCATATAGGTCACCTTCCAATGCGCCACGAGCTTCCAGAAATTGTCGAACACGCCTTCGCCGCGATAGCCCTGCGGGGTGGGAAACACCACATGGGCGCCCGAGGCAATCATCGACATCAGGATCGGATAGGCGGCAAAGACATGGAACAAGGGCAAGGGGCAGATCACCACGTCGCTGGGCTGAAACAAGAGGCGCGCCCCAAGCCAGCCGTTGTAGATCATCCCCGACACCTTGTGCTGGGCGACCTTGGGCATGCCGGTGGTGCCGCCGGTGTGGAAAAGTGCGGCCACCCGGTCGGCCGTGCCGTCCTTGAAGGAAAGCCGATCGGCCGGTTGGCGGGCACATTCGGCGTTGAAGTCACGGACATTGGCGCTGTGATCCACCGGATTCTTCGGCCGGATCAGCGGCACGATCAGGCGCTTGACGCCACCCAGATAGCGCAAGAGATCCACCTCAAGCACCGTCTTTACGCTGGGCGCATGTTTCACCGCCTCGGCCACTTTCTGCGCCAGATCGGTTTTCGGAAAGGCCCGCACCGTGACCACCACCTTGGCCCCGGTTTCGCGCAGGATGGCTGAAATCTGTTCGGCCTCCAAGAGCGGGTTGATCGGGTTCACCTTGCCCGCCACCGCCCCGCCCAGAAGCGTGACCGCCGTTTCCACAGAATTCGGCAGAACATAGGCGACCACATCGCCCTCGCCCACGCCAAGGCTGCGAAAAAGGTTCGCCGCCTGCGTCACCCGGCCATGCAGATCGGCCCATGTCAGGGTTTCCGACTTTGACCCCGGTGCTGACAAAAGCTGGAAGGACAGCGCCGGTCTTACACCATGCGCGTCTTTGGTGCGGCTTAGAAAGGCATAGATTGACCGTGGCAGATCACGATCCTGCCAAGCCGTTTCGGCCTCGATCGCCTTCAGATCCGCCCGCGATGCAAATGATCCCATGATGTCATCCCCCCGGCCCGCCGCCCAGCGCAGGCCTGTTCCCCGCACCAACTGTGCGGCGGATTGCGGCATTTGCCAAGGAAAAGCACAGCCGGGGGCCGTGGCGTCAGGCGGCCCCGTCGGTGAATTGCAGCTTGGCCAGCCGCGCATAAAGCCCGCCCTCGGCCACCAGATCATCATGGCGGCCCATCGCCACGACGCGGCCCTCGTCAAAGACCACGATCCGGTCGGCCTTTTTCACCGTGGCCAGCCGATGCGCCACCACCAGAACCGTGCGGCCTTGCGCGAGAAGGTCCACCGCCTCTTGCACCGCGCGCTCGCTTTCGGCGTCAAGCGCACTGGTGGCCTCGTCCAGCAAAAGCACGCGGGCATCGCGCAGGATCGCCCGCGCAATCGCGATGCGCTGCTTTTGCCCGCCCGACAGCATCACGCCCCGCTCGCCCAGCCAGGTGTCATAGCCCTGCGGCAGGGCGGCGATGAACTCATGCGCGGCTGCGGCCTGCGCGGCCTCGCGCACTTCGGCATCGGTCGCACCGGGGCGGCCAAAGCGGATGTTTTCCATGGCAGAGGCGGCAAAGATCACCGGATCTTGCGGCACCAGCGCCACATGGGCGCGGAAATCCTCGCGGCGCAGATCGGCCAAGGGCACGCCATCCAGCCGGATCAACCCCGATTGTGGGTCATAAAACCGCATCAACAGTTGCAAAACCGTCGATTTGCCCGCCCCCGATGGGCCGACCAGCGCCACCGTCTCGCCGGGGGCCACTGACAGGCTGATCCCGTTCAACGCCCGGTATTCAGGACGCGAGGGGTAGTGGAACACCACATCTTCCAGCGCAATCGCCCCCTGCACCGGCAGCGCCAGCGTCTTTGGCGCGGCGGGGTCATTCACCGGATCTTCGGCCTGAATGATCTCGACCAGACGCTCGGTCGCCCCGGCAGCCCGCTGCAATTCGCCCCAGATTTCCGACAAGGACCCCACGGCACCGGCCACCAGAACGGCATAGATGACGAACTGCACCAATTCGCCCGCCGTCATCACCCCGTTGCGCACATCCCGCGCGCCCAGCCACAAGACGCCGACCACCCCGGCAAAGACCAGAAAGATCACGATCACCGTCAGCACGGCGCGGGTGGCGATCCGTTCCTGTGCTGAAACAAAGGATTTCTCGGTCACCTCGCCGAATTCGGCCTTGGTGCCCGCCTCATGGGTGAAGCTTTGCACCGTCTGCACCGCGCCCAAAGCCTCGGTTGCCTTGCCAGATGAATTGGCGATCCAATCCTGATTTTCACGGGAAAGCCGCCGCAACCGCCGCCCCAGCACAATGATTGGCACCACGATCACCGGCACCAGCAAAAGCACATAGCCCGCCAACTTGGCCGAGGTCAGCGCCAAAAGCGCCATCCCGCCCACCAGCGTCAGCACATTGCGCAAGGCAATCGAGACGGATGAGCCGATCACCGACAGGATCAGCGTCGTGTCGGTGGTGATGCGGCTGACGATCTCGCCGGTCATGATGCGCTCAAACCAGGCCGGGCTCATGCCCAGCACCTTGTCAAAGACCGCGCGGCGGATATCGGCCACCACCCGCTCGCCCAGACGGGTAACGAAGTAATAGCGCACCCCGGTGCCCAGCGCCAAAAGCGCGGCAATCGCCAGAAAGGCGGCGAAATAGGTGTCCAGAAGCGTGACTTCGCCCGCGCCAAAGCTGTCCACCACCCGGCGCACGGCCATGGGCAAGACAAGGCTGACCGTCGAGGTCAGCACCAGCGCCACCGAGGCCAGCACGACCAGCCCGCGATAAGGCCGCACAAAAGGCCACAACGACGCCAGCGCTCCAACCCGCTTGGACTTTGCTCGCTCTTCCACTGCTTCGGCCATCAGCCACCTTCGGAATTCCCATACCTGCATCTATCGTCGGGGGGGCCGTCCTGCAAGCATTCAAGGTCCCCCCCTTTTCCCGGCCCGCGCCGCATGCAAGGTTGTGCCGGAAGGAAAACCGCCGATGATGACCTTGCCATGACCCAGTTCTTCACCACCTCGGACGGCACCCGTCTGGCCTTTTCCGATCAGGGGGCGGGGTTGCCCTTGTTGTGCCTGCCGGGCCTGATCCGCACCATGGCGGATTTTGACTATCTGATCCCGCACCTTCCCCTCCTGCGCCTGATCCGCATGGATTACCGGGGCCGTGGGGCCAGCCAGTGGACGGGGGCGGCAAGCTATACCGTGCCGCAAGAGGGCAAGGACGCGCTGGAGCTTCTTGATCATCTGGGCGTGGCGAAGGCCGCGATCCTTGGCACCTCACGCGGGGGGCTGATTGGCATGATGTTGGCGGCCGTGGCGCATGACCGGCTGCTGGGGCTCTGCCTGAACGATGTCGGCCCCGAGATCCACCGCCCGGGGCTGGAGCGGATTTTCGATTATGTCGGCCGCAACCCCGCTGCCAGGACCCACGCCGAATTGGCCGCCCGCCTGCCGCGCAACATGCCGGGCTTTGCCAATGTGCCGGACAGCCGCTGGCTGGACGAGGCAGTCAAGCATTACACCAAAACGCCCGATGGTTTGCAGATCACCTATGACCCGGCCCTGCGGCAGGCGTTTCTTGCCGCCTTCGAAGGGCCCGCGGTGGACCTTTGGCCGCTGTGGGAGGCGACGGCCGGTCTGCCGGTCGCCTTGATCCGGGGGGCGAATTCCGACCTGCTGACCCAGGCTTGCGCCGATGAAATGGCGCGCCGCCGCCCGGGCATGATCTTTGCCTCGGTCCCCGACCGCGCCCATATCCCGTTTCTGGATGAACCCGAGGCGGTGGCCGCCTTGCGGGCCTTTGTGGCGGCCTGCGCATGACCTCGCTTGCCCTGATCGAGGCCGCTGCCGCCCGGCTTGCGGGCCATTCCCGCGTGACCCCGCTGCTCAACGCGCCGCTTTTGGACCAGATCGCCGGACGCCGTATCTTTGTAAAGGCCGAATGCCTGCAATGGACCGGCAGCTTCAAGTTTCGCGGCGGCTGGTCGGCGGTCTCGGCGCTGCCGCCCGGCACCAAGGGCGTCATGGCCTATTCCTCGGGCAACCATGCCCAAGGCGTGGCCTTGGCCGCGCATCACCACGGGTTGCCCTGCGTCATCCTGATGCCCGCCGATGCCCCCGCCGTAAAGATCGCCAACACCCGCGCCTATGGGGCCGAGGTGGTGCTGTATGACCGCGCGACCGAGGACCGTGACGCCATTGGCGCGCGCCTTGCCGCCACGCGCGGGCTGGCCTTGGTCAAACCCTTTGACGATGCGCAGGTCATCGCGGGCCAAGGCACCGTGGGCCTTGAAATCGCGCGCCAAGCCGCCGAGGCCGGGATTGCGGCGGCGACCGTCCTCACCTGTTGCGGCGGCGGCGGGCTGACCGCCGGGATTGCGCTGGCGCTTGAGGCCCGCGCGCCGCACCTCTCCGTGCGCCCCTGCGAACCGGCGGGGTTTGACGACACCGCCCGCTCGCTGGTCTCGGGCAAACGCGAACGGAACGCCACCACCACCGGCTCCATCTGCGACGCCATCGTCACCCCCAGCCCCGGCGAGATCACCTTTCCCATCCTGAACCGCCTCTGCGGCCCCGGCCTTGTCGTCACCGATGACGAGGCCTGCCGCGCCGTGGCTTTGGCCTTTCATCATCTGCGGATCGGCTTGGAGCCGGGGGGCGCGGTGGCCCTTGCGGCGGCCCTTTTCCGCCAAGACCTGCCCGACACCGTCATCTGCACCGCCTCGGGGGGCAATGTGGATGCAGGGCTTTTCACCGATATCCTCACCCGCTTTGAGGCCTGACCTATGCCGTTGATCTATTTGCAAGATATCCGCCTCAACGTCGAAGTCACCGGCCCTGCCAATGCCCCACCCCTGCTGTTCTGCCACGCGCTTGGCACCGATCTGACGCTGTGGGATGCCGTCATTCCCGCCCTTTCCCCCCGCTTTCGCTGCATCCGATATGACGCGCGGGGG
This sequence comes from Alphaproteobacteria bacterium, assembly GCA_016869835.1. Taxonomy (GTDB): domain Bacteria; phylum Pseudomonadota; class Alphaproteobacteria; order Rhodobacterales; family Rhodobacteraceae; genus Tabrizicola_A. The sequence continues at coordinate 2,292 of VGDH01000004.1, read as the reverse complement.
CATGGGCTGTCAGACGTCCCAGCCCCGCCCTACACGATGGGCGCGCTGATCCGCGACGCCGAGCGCGTGCTTGACCATTTCGCCGCGCGCGATGCCGTGGTGATCAGCTGTTCGATGGGCGGGCTTGTGGCGCAGGGGCTGGCGACCAAACGGCTCGACCTTGTGCGCGCCATGGTGCTGGCCAATACGGCGGCCAAGATCGGCGGCCCCGCCCTTTGGCAGCAGCGCGCGGCCGAGGTGGCGGCCCATGGCCTTGCCGCCTATGCCCCCGGCGCGATGGAGCGGATCTTAGGCCGCAAATGGCAGGACGCTCCCGCCATGCCGCAAGTGCGCGCCCAGTTGGAAGCGACCGATCCCCAAGGCTGGATCGGCTCGGCCCATGCCATCGCGGGGGCGGATTTCTATACCACCACCGCAGCACTCACCCTGCCGACGCTTGTCATCGCCGGGACCAATGACGGCACCACGCCGCCCGATCTGGTGCGCGAAACCGCCGATCTGATCCGTGGCCATGACTGGGCCTTGATGCGCGGCACGGGTCATCTGCCGATGGTGGAAAAGCCGGCCGAGTTCATCGCCCTTGTCGATACCTTCCTGTCGCGCATCGGCCATGGTTAAGCGTCGCAATCCAGCCCTTGGGCCAGATGGCCCTTCCGCCCCCTTGTGGGACGGGACGGGGAAGGGGGCGGTGAGGAGGTGCCGATGACCGAGATCCTCCTCATCTCCGGTTCCGGCTTTGGGGCCTGGGCCTATGAACGGCTGATCCCTGCGCTGGCCGCCCGTGGCCACCACGCGCAGGCCATTGACCTGCCCGGCCGCGACGGGGCCGACATCAGCCTGAACGACCATGCGCGGGCGATCCCTGCCGCGATCAAGGGGCGGGCGGTTCTGGTCGGCCATTCGGCCGGGGGCTTCCCGATCACGCTTGCCGCCGCCCTAGCCCCTGAAAAGGCGCAGGCGCTGATCTACCTTGCCGCCTATATCCCGCAGCCCGGCACATCGCTGGCCGATCTGCGCCGCGCCGCGCCTGTCCAGCCGATGCGTGGCGCGTTTCAGATCAGCGCCGACCGCACAAGCTATCGCTTTGATACCGCCTGCTGCCGTGACCTTTTCTTTCACGACACCGACGACCTGACCGCCCGCATGGGGCCAGAGCCGATCCGCCCGCAGGAAACCCCGTTTCCCGCGCCGCTGCCCCTGACCCCGCGCGCCGCCATTATCGCCCGCGACGACCGCGCCCCTCCCGAAGGTTGGCAAAGGACCATGGCCGCGGGCATGGCGCAGGAGGAGCTTTCCTCGGGCCATTGCCCGCATCTGTCGATGCCCGAAGGGCTGGCCCAGATGGTCCATGACCTTATCCCGACATTGTCTGTCGCAGATTGACATGACCCGACCTGTGCCCCGCGCCAGCCTCTCGGCAAAAGCAAAGGGAGCGGCCATGAAACTCAAGGATCTGGAAATCTTCGTCGTGGCCCCCCCTGCACCGGGCTGGGGCGGGCGTTATTGGATTTTCCCAAAGATCACCACCGATACCGGCATCGTCGGCTATGGCGAATGTTATGCCTCGACCGTTGGGCCAAAAGCGATGCGGGCGGTGATCGAGGATGTATTCGAACGCCACATGCAGGGGACCAGCCCCGAAGAAATCGAGCTCATGTATCGCCGGGTTTACTCCAGTGGCTTCACCCAGCGCCCCGATCCCACCGTCATGGGCGCCTTTGCGGGTCTTGAAATCGCTTGCTGGGACATCTTGGGCAAGGCGCGCAACCGGCCGGTCTGGGCGCTCTTGGGCGGTAAGATCAACCAGAAGATCCGCAGCTATACCTATCTTTACCCCCAGCCGGGCGAGGATGCCTCGGAATTCTGGGTCAATGCCGACATGACGGCCGAAGCCGCCGCGCGCTATGTCAAGATGGGCTTTACGGCGGTGAAGTTCGATCCCGCCGGCCCCTATACCATCCGCGGCGGGCATGAACCGGCGATGTCCGACATCACCCGCTCGGTCGAGTTCTGCCGCAAGATCCGCGTGGCGGTGGGCGACCGGGCCGACCTTCTCTTCGGCACCCACGGCCAGTTCACCACCCCTGGCGCTATCCGCATGGGCCGCGAGTTGGAGCCTTACAACCCGCTTTGGTATGAAGAACCGATCCCGCCGGACAACCTGTTGGAATTCGCCGAGGTCGCCCGCCATGTGCGCATCCCGCTGGCCACGGGCGAACGCCTGACCACCAAGGCCGAGTTCGGCACGCTTTTGCGCGCGGGTGGGGTGAAGATCCTGCAACCTGCGCTGGG
>VGDH01000003.1 GCA_016869835.1 Alphaproteobacteria bacterium | reverse complement strand
AGTGGCGGTGTTGATAGGTGGGCTTTCCGCTGAGCGGGAGGTTTCTTTGTCATCGGGGCGCGAATGCGCCAAGGCGCTTCGGGAGGCCGGATATCAGGTGGTCGAGGTCGATTGCGGCCCCGATCTTGCCCTGCGCTTGCCCGAGATAAAGCCAGACGTCGCCTTCAATGCGCTGCATGGCCGTTGGGGCGAGGATGGCTGTGTGCAGGGCATCCTGGAATGGCTGCGCATCCCCTATACCCATTCGGGCGTTCTGGCCTCGGCCCTGGCCATGGACAAGCAGAAGGCCAAAGAGGTCTATGCCGCTGCCGGTCTGCCCATCGTGCAAAGCAGGCTTGCCCGTCGCGACGAGGTGGAGGCCGGTCACGTGCTGCCGCCGCCCTATGTGGTGAAGCCGAACAACGAAGGTTCATCGGTCGGGGTCTATATCGTGCATCCCGGCTCGAACGCGCCGCGGCTGGCGGACACCATGCCGGAAACCGTGATGGTGGAAACCTATGCGCCGGGGCGCGAGTTGTCGGTTTCGGTTCTGGGTGACAAGGCGCTGGCAGTCACCGACATCATCACCGATGGCTGGTATGACTATGACGCCAAATACAAGCCCGGCGGCAGTCGCCATGAGGTGCCGGCCCGGATGCCCGCCGAGATCACGGCGGCCTGTCTTGACTATGCCCTGCGCGCGCACCGGGCGCTGGGGTGCCGCGGCCTGAGCCGCACCGACATCCGCTGGGATGAGGCGCGGGGGCTCGAGGGGTTGATCCTTTTGGAAACCAACACCCAGCCCGGCATGACCCCCACGTCGCTGGCCCCGGAACAGGCAGCGCTTTGCGGGATTTCCTTTCCTGAACTCTGCCGCTGGCTGGTGGAGGACGCCTCATGCAATCGCTGAACCGCTGCCCCCCGCCGCTTCAGGCACCGCGCCGTGGGTTCACGGGGGCTTTGGTTGGCGCTGCCAAGGGGGCCGTGATGGGGGCTGCGCGGGGCGCGGCTATGGGTGCCTCGGGCGAGGTGCATCCGGCTGAACCGAAGGGGGCGCGCCGCCACGATCCGGCGCCAAGCTATTGGGATTACAAGATGCAGCGGCTGTGGCTGACGCCGCAGTTCCGGGTGCTGTTCCGCTTTGGCCCGCCGGTTATGGTCGTGGCGCTGGTCGCAGCGTTGGTGCTTGCCAGCGAAAGCCGTCGAACCGCGCTCGCGGGTGCGATCACCCATATCAAGGAAGAATTCCAGGCCCGCCCGGAATTCCGCGTCTCGCTTTTGTCGATCGACGGCGCTTCGCCCGATCTGGCCGATGCGGTGCGGGCGCGGCTGGGGGTGAGCTTCCCTGTCTCGTCGTTCGAACTGGATCTCGACATGCTGCGCGAAAAGGCGGAAAGCCTGGATGCGGTGGCGACAGCCGATCTGGCGGTGCGGTCGGGTGGGGTGCTGCATGTGGCCATTACCGAGCGTGAGCCGGTCCTGATCTGGCGCATGGCTGACGGTTTGACGCTGCTTGATGCAACCGGCCACCGGGTGGCCGGGCTTGCCGCTCGGGGCGACCGGCCCGACCTGCCGCTGATCGCGGGTGAGGGGGCCGATCAGGCCGCGCCCGAAGCCCTGGCGCTGATCGAGGCGGCTGGCCCCTTGACCCAGCGGCTGCGCGGCCTTGTGCGGGTGGGAGAGCGGCGCTGGGATCTGGTCCTTGACCGCAAGCAGCGCCTCTTGCTGCCGTCGGATCGTCCGGTGCAGGCGCTGGAACGCCTTCTGGCGCTTGACCAGGCCGAGGACCTTCTGGCCCGCGACGTTGTCGCGATTGACCTTCGAGATGAAAAACGCCCGGTCCTGCGACTGGGCGAAGATGCCTTTACTCAGGCCCAGCGCGCCCGGGGCCTGCTTCCTGCAGAAGAAAAGAAGACGGAGAGCGACCTATGACCGACCTCTACCAGTCCCAGCGTGCCATGCGGGCCCTTCGCCGGGCTGCGATGCATCGCGGCGTGGTGGCCATTCTGGATGTTGGCACATCCAAAATCGCATGCCTTGTGCTGAGCTTTGACGGCTCTGACCCCGATGCAGACCTTGACGGTGTCGGTCCGATGGCCGGGCAGGCTGGGTTCAAGGTGATCGGCGCCGCGACCACCCGGTCGCGGGGCGTGCGGTTCGGCGAGATCACGGTGATGAATGAAACCGAGCGCGCCATCCGCACCGCCGTTCAGGCCGCGCAGAAGATGGCCAATGTGCGGGTTGACCATGTGGTCGCCTGTTTCTCGGGGGCCGAGCCGCGCAGCTATGGGCTGGCGGGCGAATGGGAATTGCAGGATTCGGTGGTGTCTGAACAGGATGTGGCCTCGGTACTGGCCGCCTGCGATGTGCCGCCCCTGGGCGAGGGCCGCGAGGTTCTGCACGCCCAACCCGTCAACTTTGCGCTTGATCACCGCACCGGCCTTGGCGATCCGCGTGGCCAGATCGGCAACCGGCTGGCTTGCGACATGCATCTGTTGTCGGTCGATGCCGACGTGATCCAGAACCTGCTTTACTGCATCAAGCGCTGCGATCTGGAACTGGCCGGGATTGCCTCGTCATCGTATGTCTCGGGAATTTCCAGCCTGGTCGAGGATGAACAGGAACTCGGCGCGGCCTGCATCGACATGGGCGGCGGCGCGACCGGCATTTCGATCTTCATGAAAAAGCACATGATCTATGCCGATGCGGTGCGCATGGGCGGCGATCATGTGACCTCGGATATCTCCAAGGGCCTTTTGGTGCCGATGGCGGTGGCCGAACGCATCAAGACCAAGCATGGCGGCGTGCATGCCACGGGCATGGATGACCGCGAGATGATCGAGATCGGTGGCGACAGCGGCGATTGGGAGAAGGATCGCCGCCAGGTCAGCCGGACCGAGCTTATCGGCATCATGCGCCCACGGGTCGAGGAAATTCTGGAAGAGGTGCGCGCGCGGCTGGATGTGGCGGGCTTTGACACCTTGCCCAGCCAGCAGATCGTGCTGACGGGCGGCGCAAGCCAGATCCCCGGCCTTGACGGGCTTGCCAGCCGCATCCTGGGCAGCCGGGTGCGCATGGGCTGTCCCCTGCGCGTGCAGGGCCTGCCGCAGGCCGCGACCGGCCCGGCCTTTTCCAGCGCCGTCGGCCTGTGCCTCTTTGCCGCCCACCCGCAGGACGAATGGTGGGACTTCGACATTCCCGCCGAGCGTTACCCGGCGCGGTCGATCAAACGTGCCTTCAGGTGGTTCAAGGATAACTGGTGACCCCCATATGCAGATAAAGCGGCAATATCCCGCTAAGAGTGCCTCAATTCGGCCCATATTTTGTGGGTGCGCGCGTTTTTCGCGTGACCTTGCACGCGCTTGTGGATAGAATCGGGGATAAATCGGCAAATCGCGGCTCAGGGACGGGTGCGACAAGACCGATAACGGCAACTGGCGGGGCGCCCGCTCATAAAATGACAGGCGGAAAAACATGGCATTGAATCTGATCATGAATGACGCTCGCGAAGAGCTGAAACCCCGGATCACGGTGTTTGGCGTTGGCGGGGCGGGGGGCAATGCGGTCAACAACATGATTGACCAGCAGCTTGAGGGCGTCGAGTTCGTGGTGGCCAATACGGACGCGCAGGCGCTGCAGCAGTCCAAGGCCCATGCCCGCATCCAGATGGGCGTCAAGGTGACCGAGGGTCTGGGCGCGGGTGCGCGTCCGACCGTGGGGGCCGCCGCCGCCGAAGAAACCATCGAGGAAATCGTCGACCATCTGGCCGGGGCGCATATGTGCTTCATCACCGCCGGGATGGGTGGCGGCACCGGCACGGGCGCGGCGCCGATCATCGCGCAAGCCGCGCGCGAGCTGGGCGTCTTGACCGTCGGTGTGGTGACCAAGCCCTTCCAGTTTGAAGGCAACAAGCGGATGCGTCAGGCCGAAGAGGGCATCGCGGCGCTGCAGAAGGTGGTCGATACGCTGATCATCATCCCGAACCAGAACTTGTTCCGTCTGGCCAATGAGCGCACGACCTTCACCGAAGCCTTCGCCATGGCCGATGACGTGCTGTATCAGGGCGTCAAGGGCGTGACCGACCTCATGGTGCGGCCCGGCCTCATCAACCTTGACTTCGCCGATGTGCGCTCGGTGATGGACGAGATGGGCAAGGCGATGATGGGCACGGGTGAAGCCTCGGGCGAGGATCGCGCCGTGCAGGCGGCCGAAAAGGCCATCGCGAACCCGCTTCTCGACGAAATCAGCCTGCATGGCGCCAAGGGCGTGTTGATCAACATCACCGGCGGCTATGACCTGACCTTGTTCGAGCTGGATGAGGCGGCGAACATCATCCGCGAAAAGGTCGATCCGGATGCCAACATCATCGTCGGCTCCACACTGGATACCACGATGGAAGGGTCGATCCGGGTGTCGGTCGTGGCGACCGGCATCGACGTGACGCAGGCCAAGTCGGACACTCCGCTGACCCGTCGCCCGATGGCCGCGCCCTTGCCCGCAGGCTTTGGCGCTGCCGCGCAGCCCGCGCCGGCCGCGGCTGCTCCCGCAGCCGAGCCGCGTCGCGAAGCGCCGATGCCGCTGACCATGGCGGCAGTCGTCTCGCACGCACCGCAGCCGCAGATGGAACAGCCGATGCCCGCCTCGATGGCTGCGCCGGAACCGTCGCTTTTTGACCGCGCCGAAGAGCCTGCCGCCTTCATGCCCGAGCCTGAGGATGTGATCGAGAACGATCTGCCGCCCCCGGCCTACCGCCCGCAGCAGGCCGCGCAGCGCAGCTATGGCCATGCAGCACTTGACGGCGATGCCGCGAATTTCGTGGCACCTGCCGCTCCGGCGGCTCGTGCGCCCGGTGCGCCGTCGCCCGAGGCAATTGCCCGCCTGCAGGCCGCGCTGTCCAAGGGCCAGCAGCCCGCCGGTCGCGGTCCTGTGGCACAAGCCCCAGCGGCACGTCCCGCCGCCCCGGCCCCGAAGCCTGCCGAAAGCCGTCCGCGCTTTGGCATCGGAGGGCTGATCAGCCGCATGGCGGGTGGTGGCCAGTCCGAACCCGCGCCCGATCGGGCCACGGTCGGGCGCGCCCAGCCGCCGGTGACCGCCTATGACGACGAGCAAGAGCCGTCCTCGGATAATGACCGGATCGAAATTCCGGCGTTCCTGCGCCGCCAGGCAAACTGAGTCGCGCGCACATCTTTATGCAAAGCCCGGCGAAAGCCGGGCTTTTTCTTTTGTGATCAATCGTTTGTCTTTGTTTCAACCTGTCACAAACCGTCACAAACTGTGAATTGAGCTCTGCGCGCCAGCCCCTTAGTAAAAAGTCGACGCATCGGGTGGTCGGGCTGCCCGCGCGGTGCAAGGAGTTGTCGCTGGTGCAGAATACGCTTGTCCGTTCGGTAGCCTTTCAGGGCGTCGGCCTGCATTCGGGTGCGCCGGTGACCATGACGGTGCATCCGGCGGCGGAAGATCACGGCATCTGGTTTTGCCGCACCGATGTGACGGGCGCGGATGCGCGGGTTCCGGCCCAATGGGATGCCGTGGTGCCGTCTCGGCTTTGCACGCTGGTGGCCAATGCGGCGGGCACCTCGGTTTCGACCATCGAACATATCATGGCAGCGCTGGCCGGTTCGGCCATTCACAATGCGCTGATCGACATCGACGGCCCCGAAGTGCCGATCCTTGACGGATCGGCGGTGCCCTTTGTCGCCGGCTTTCTTGAGGCGGGGATCGTCTCGCAAGGCGCACCGGTGCGCGCGATTCGCGTGCTGAAGCCGGTCGAGGTGCGCGAGGGCGAGGCGGTGGCGCGGCTGGAGCCGTCGGAGATGCTGCAAATCGCCTTTCACATCGACTTTGCCGAGGCGGCGATTGGCCGACAGGACAAGGTTCTGAACATGGCCAATGGGGCCTTCGTGCGCGAATTGTCCGACAGCCGCACCTTCTGCCGCAATGCCGAGGTGGTGGCGATGCGCGAGCGCGGTCTGGCGCTGGGCGGCACGCTGGAAAATGCCGTGGTGTTTGAAGGTGACAAGGTCCTGTCGCCCGGCGGTCTGCGCCATGCCGATGAACCGGTGCGCCACAAGATGCTGGATGCGCTGGGCGATCTTGCGCTGGCTGGTGGGCCGATCTTGGGCCGCTATACCGGCATCCGCGCCGGTCATGCCCTGACCAACCGTCTCCTGCGGGCGCTTTTTGCCGACCCGACCGCCTGGCGTGTGCAAGACTGCGAGGCGCTTGCCAGCGGCAAACTGCCCGGCGTCGGCGTGCATCGCGGCGATCTGCCGCTTTCGGCCTAACAATCTATGCACCGGGGCTGCGAAAGCCGTTTTGCGCCCCGGATTTTTCTGTGCTACGACAAACGGTGTATGCTGCGCACCGACTTGATCTAGTGGTGCCGGGCTGAGTGAGCACAGGATATTCGGAAGATGGCAGGCGATTTCTTCAAAGCGGTGCGGCGGGGGGTGTGCGTGGCGCTGCTGGCCGGGTCGCTTGGGGCTTGCGCCGGGGGTCTGAGCACCAAGAGGGAAGCCCCGCTGGACGATCTGCCGCCCGAAGAGATTTACAAGCGCGGCGAGCTGATCCTGGAAACGGCGCGCAAGCCGGGCGGCAGCCTGCGCTACTTTGCCGAGGTCGAGCGGCTTTATCCCTATACCGAATGGGCCAAGCGCGGGTTGATCATGCAGGCTTTTGTCCTGCACAAATCGAAGGAATATGAAGAGGCCCGGATCGCCGCGCAGCGCTATCTCGACTTCTACCCCGGCGATGAGGATGCGGCCTATGCCCAATATCTCATGGCCCTGTCCTATTATGACGAGATCGACGAGGTCGGCCGCGATCAGGGCCTGACCTTTCAGGCGCTCCAATCCTTGCGCGTTGTGATCGAGCAATATCCCGACAGCGAATATGCCAAGTCGGCGATGATGAAATTCGATCTTGCCTTCGACCATCTCGCGGGCAAGGAAATGGAAATCGGGCGCTATTACCTCAAGCGCAAGAATTATCCGGCCGCCATCAACCGCTTCAAGGTGGTGGTGCAGGATTTCCAGACCACCACCCACACCGCCGAGGCGCTGCACCGTTTGGTCGAGGCCTATCTAGCGCTGGGCTTTGCCGATGAGGCGCAGACCGCTGCGGCGATCCTGGGCTATAACTATCAGTCCAGCCCCTTCTACGAGGACAGTTTCCGCCTTCTGAAAGGGCAGGGGCTTGCCCCCGAGGCAAAGGGCACCAACTGGCTCTCGACGATCTATCGCCAGATGATCAGGGGCGAGTGGTTGTAAGCGAGGGGGCGAGAGTGCCCAGCCGACGGGGCCCATATGCTGCGCACGCTTGAAATCCGCGATGTGCTGATCATTGATCGGCTTGCTCTGGCCTTGGGGCCGGGGTTGAACGTGCTAACCGGCGAGACCGGAGCGGGCAAGTCCATTTTGCTTGATGCCTTGGGCTTTGTGCTAGGCTGGCGGGGCCGGGCGGATCTGGTGCGCGTTGGCGCGGCGCAGGGCGAGGTGGTGGCGGTCTTTGATCTGGATGCTGCCCATCCGGCCCATGCGGTTCTGGCAGAGGCCGGGATCGAGGTGGAAGAGGGCGAGTTGATCTTGCGCCGTATCAACACGGCTGACGGGCGCAAGACGGCCTGGGTCAATGACCGGCGCGTGACGGGCGAGGTGTTGCGTGACCTTTCCGAGACCTTGGTCGAGCTGCATGGTCAGCATGACGACCGGGGGTTGTTGAACCCGCGCGGGCATCGGCAGCTTCTTGATGCCTTTGCCGGGCGGGATCTAACCGGGGTGCGCGCCGCTTGGCGCGCGCGGGCCGAGGCGCGGGGCGCACTTGAGGCGGCGCGCCTTGCCCTCGAGCGGGCGCAGGGCGAGGAGGACTTTCTGCGTCACGCGGTGGCAGAACTGGACAAGCTGAACCCCTTGCCGGGTGAGGAGGCCACGCTTGATGCCCGCCGCCGCCTGATGCAGGGGGCGGAACGGATCCGCGCCGATGTCATGCGCGCCCATGGGGCCTTGGCCGAGGGCGCGGAAGGGGCGATGCGCGATGCGATGCGCTGGCTGGAAGGTGCGTCTGACCGGGCCGAGGGGCGGCTGGACGCGGCAATAGGGGCGCTGAACCGGGCCCTGATCGAACTGGGCGAGGCGGTTGGCGGGGTTGAAGAGGCGCTAAGCGGTCTGGATTTCAACCCGGCCGAGCTTGAGGCTTTGGAAGAGCGGCTTTTCGCGATCCGGGCCTTGGCGCGCAAGCATAATGTGCTGCCCGACGACTTGGGCTTTTTCGCCGATGCGGCGCGGGCGCGGCTGGCCGCCATCGATGGCGGGGCAGCAGGGCTGGCCAAGCTTGAAAAGGCCGTGGCCGAGGCAGATGCCGCCTTTGGGCAAAAGGCCGAGGCATTGACCACAGCGCGCAAGGCGGCGGCGGGGCGGCTGGATGCCGCCATGGCGGCCGAACTCGCGCCGCTGAAGATGGAGCGCGCGGTCTTTGTCACCGAGGTGAGCGCCGGTGAGCCAGGGCCCGAGGGGGTGGATGCGGTGACCTTTACGGTCGCTACCAACCCCGGCGCACCGGCCGGGCCCTTGAACAAGATCGCCTCGGGCGGGGAACTCAGCCGGTTTCTTCTGGCGCTGAAGGTGTGCCTGATGGGCGATAGCCCCGGCATGACGATGATCTTTGACGAGATCGACCGGGGGGTCGGCGGGGCGACGGCGGATGCGGTCGGGCGGCGGCTGAAGGCGCTGTCGGACCGGGCGCAGGTGCTGGTTGTCACCCATAGCCCGCAGGTTGCCGCCAAGGGCGCCTCTCACTGGCAGGTGTCGAAGCAGGTGGAAAACGGCGCGACGCTGTCGCGTGTTGCCGCACTTTCGGCGGGCGAGCGGATTGAGGAAATCGCCCGGATGCTGGCAGGCGATACTGTCACCGATGCCGCGCGCGAGGCGGCGCGCGCGCTGTTGGTCTGACGGCGCCGGGCGGTTTCGCCGAGCTCCTCGGGCGCCTTCGGCTTCTCGTCGGGGCTGCGCGCCAAGCGACGAGGTCGACGCAGCCTGGCCGGGTCAGCGTGTCAGGAAAGAACGGTGAAGGTAAGGCTGACCGCGCGCCAGTTCAGGCTGTCCGATTGCAGGACCGCCACCAGCATGGCACCGAAGCGCGGCAGTTCCGCGCCGGTTTCCTCGATCGCCCCGGTCACCACGAAGCGCTGCCGCAAGAGCGCGACAGTCGGGCCAAGCGGCGAGACCGTGCCCTTGCCCGTGACCAGCCGGGCATGGGCGAAAATGCCGGCTGCTTCGGCCTTGAATGCCTCGCGCGCGGCCGCGCGCCCTTCGGCCCAGATCCCGGTCAAGCTCTGCACCGTGCCTTCATCGGTCAGAAGCTCGGCCAGGGCATCGGCGTTCTGATCGCCAAAGGCATAGGCAAAGGCGCGGGCGAAATCGTCGGGGGTCATGGGGTTTCCGTGGCTTGTGGCACCAGCTTGCCGGGGTTCATCAGATCCAGCGGATCAAGCGCGCGTTTGATCTGCCCCATCACCGCCCAGGCGGCCCCATGTTCGGCCGCCATCAGCGGCAGCTTGCCAAAGCCCACGCCATGTTCGCCGGTGATGGTGCCGCCCAGCGCCAGGGCGCGTTCGGCCATGCGGGTGGCAAGCCACTTGGCGCGGGCGATTTCGACCTCATCGGCGGGGTCGATCAGCAAAATGGCGTGGAAGTTCCCATCGCCGACATGGCCAAGGATCGAGCCGGAAAGCCCGCTTTCGGCGATGTCGGCGCGGGTGTCTTCGACCGCCTGCGCCAGGGCCGAGATCGGCACGCAGACATCGGTAACGATCGCCTTTGCGCCGGGGCGGCTGGCCAGAATGGCCCGATAGGCGTTATGGCGCATGTTCCACAGCCGGGTGCGGTCCTCGGTCGCGGTCGCCCAGTGAAACCCGGTAGAGCCATGGCGGGCGGCGATGTCGCCAAAACGCCGGGCATCGGCGGCCACAGCCTCGGGCGCGCCGTGAAATTCGACAAGAAGTTGCGGGCATAGCGGTAAGTCGGTGCCGGAAAAGGCGTTGCAGGCCGCCACGGTGGCGGGATCGAGAAACTCGATCCGGGCCATGGGAAGGCCGGTCTGGATCGTTTCGATGACGCAGGCCACAGCGGCGGCCATGTCGGTAAAGCCGCAACTCGCCGCCGAAACCGCCTCGGGCTGGCCCTGCAGGCGCAATATCAACTCGGTGATGAGGCCAAGCGTACCTTCGGCCCCTACGAAAAGCGCGGTCAGGTCATACCCGGCAGACGATTTCGGCGCGGCGGTGCCGGTGCGGATCACCGCGCCCCCCGCCAGCACCACCTCAAGCCCCAGAACATTGTCGCGCATCGTGCCATAGCGCACCGCTGTCGTGCCGCTGGCGCGGGTGGCGGCCATCCCGCCAAGCGAGGCATTAGCCCCGGGATCGACAGGAAAGAACAGGCCGGTGTCGCGCAGCGCCTGGTTCAGCGCCTCCCGCGTCAGGCCGGGCTGCACGGTGCAAAGCATATCCTCGGGCTGCACGGCAATGATCCGGTTCATGTCACGGAAATCCACCGTGATGCCGCCCTTGACCGCCAGCGCATGACCTTCAAGCGAGCTTCCCGCCCCCCAGGCCACGAGAGGCACGCCATGGGCCGCGCAAAGGGTGGCAATGCGGCTGACCTCGGCCGTATCGGCCGGATAGGCCACGGCATCGGGCAAGCCGGCGCCAATGTGGCTTTCACTTTGGGCATGCAGCGCGCGTTCGGCGGTGGCGGTCGAAAATCTTTCGCCAAGCAGGGCAGAAAGATCTTGCAATAGGCTGGCAGGCAGATCCATGGCGCGGTCAGGCTGCAGGGGCCTGCGCGGCGACGCGCGCCATTTCAACAGCGAGATCGCCATAGCCTGTGAAGCGGCGCTCATAGGCCAGGCCAAGCCGCGCCGCGCAGTCCTGCGCCTTGGCATCAAGGGCGGGGTCATCGGTCTGCGCCTGATAGACAAGCTTTGTATAATTACCGAAATACATGTCGCGCAGCCCAGGGTGGCGGTCGAGCCCCATGGGTTTCCAGACAAAAGCGTCGAACTGGCGCACGAGGAAATCGGTCAGGTAGAAGGCGGTAAACTCGTCCTCGGCATGGGCGGCAAAAGCGTCATTGCCTTCGAAGAAGGAATAGCAATGCGGACCGGCGAGCATCTCGACGCCCAGCTCGGCGCATTTGGCTTGCAAAAGCCCGCCGGTGCCGCAATCGGCGTAAAGCACGAAGATCCGCTCGAAGCGCCCGCGCTGTTCGGCCACGGTGCGGGCGACTTCCGCGGTGATCTGGTCGGGGTAAAGATGCAGCTTTGCGGGCAGGCATTGCAGGTGCAGATGGTCCCAGCCATTCAACCGTTTCAGCGCCAGCACCTCATGGGCCAGCGCACCGCAGGCGACAAGCAGCACCCGGCCCACGCCTGCCTCCTCCATGCCACGCTCGGTCAGCGTGGCGTCGTCGGGCAGGCTTAGGGCCATGCAAAGGCCCGGATGGCCAGGGCCGCCAGCAGGGCGGCAATCGCCAAGGCCCCCAGCGACAGGCCAAATCCCGAGGCCGCCCAGATGGTCAGGCCCGCAGCGACGATCACGGCAAAGACAAGGGCGAGGAAATGGGGCAGGGGCATGGTCGTCTCCTTCTGCCATAATCTGGGGCGGGTTGTGACAATTGCCAAGGGGCAAAACGAAAACCCCGGGCGCAAGGGCCCGGGGTTTGCTGCCTGGTTGGCAAATCGGGCTCAGGCACCAAGCTGGTTGTGCTTGCGCGCAACAAATTGCTTGGCGGTTTCCACGGCCACGGCTGCATCGCGGCAATAGGCATCCGCACCGATGGCCTTGCCGAATTCCTCGTTCAAGGGCGCACCGCCGACGAGCACGATGTATTCCTCGCGCAGGCCCTTTTCCTTCATCGTGTCGATGACGACCTTCATGTAGGGCATCGTGGTGGTCAGCAGAGCCGACATGCCCAGAATGTCGGGCTTTTCGGTCTCCAGCGCCTCAAGGTATTTCTCGACGGCATTGTTGATGCCAAGATCGACAACCTCGAACCCGGCCCCTTCCATCATCATCGCGACAAGATTCTTGCCGATGTCGTGGATGTCGCCCTTGACGGTGCCGATCACCATCTTGCCCATGCGCGGCGCACCGGTTTCGGCCAGCAAGGGCTTGAGGATGGCCATACCGGCCTTCATCGCGTTGGCGGCCAAGAGCACTTCGGGAACGAACAGGATACCGTCGCGGAAGTCGGCGCCGACGATGGTCATGCCGGCGACCAGCGCTTTGGTCAGCACGTCATAGGGCGCCCAGCCGCGTTCGATCAGGATGTTCACACCCTCTTCGATCTCTTCTTTCAGACCGTCGTAGAGGTCGTCATGCATCTGCAGGACAAGCTCTTCGTCGTTCAGTTCGGACAGGATTATTTCGTCGTCGGACATGCTGCGCTCCTTCGGGGCTTTGGACCCGTGATGGGGTGAAAGGCGATTTTGCACTTTGCGTTTTCCGACATGCCCCAAGCGAAAGCCGACAGCAAGGGGAGGGGGGCGACTTTATCATTCCATTTGTTCCCGTAATGTTCTAGTTTGACCAGATGGAGCAGCGGGAAAACACGATCGGGCAAGGCCAGCGTCTCAGGGCGCGGGGGGTGGCATCAAACGCCAGCGGGCGGTTTGAGACCGCCGCGCGGGTCGTCTTTGACGACGGCTGGGATTTGCCCGAAACCGACCGGCTGTTGCGCACCGAGATCCGGCAGGAACGGGCGCGTTCGACGCTGGCCTTCAACCGCTCGCCCGATCTGCCGTTTGACCGGTCGATCAACCCTTATCGCGGCTGCGAACATGGCTGTGTTTATTGCTTTGCCCGGCCCAGCCACGCCTTTCTGAACCTGTCGCCGGGGCTGGATTTTGAGACAAGGCTGATTGCGCGACCGGGGATCGGCGCAGTTCTGGAGCGTGAGTTGCGGGCGAAAAGCTACAAGGTGGCGACGGTGGCGATTGGCACCAACACCGACCCCTATCAGCCGGTGGAGGCCGAGGCGCGGGTGATGCGCGAGGTGCTGGAGGTCTTGTCGGAGTTCAACCATCCGCTGGCGATCACCACCAAGGGCACGCTGATCGAACGCGACATCGATATTCTGGCGCTGATGGCGGCCAAGGGGCTGCTGCGGGTGGGGATTTCGGTCACCACGTTGGACGCGGGCCTGAGCCGCAGGATGGAGCCGCGCTGCCCCACGCCCGCCCGGCGGCTGGAGGTGATCCGGCGGCTGACGGCGGCGTGCATCCCGGTGCGCGCCATGGTCGCCCCGGTGGTGCCGGGGCTGACGGACCATGAGTTGGAGCCGATTTTGGCCGCAGTGCAAGAGGCCGGGGCGGCGGCGGCGAGCTACATCGCGCTACGCCTGCCGCGCGAGGTGTCGGGGCTGTTTCAGGATTGGCTGGCGGCGCATTATCCCGACCGGGCGGCCAAGGTCATGGCCCGGGTGCGCGAGATGCATGGCGGGCAGGATTATGACCCGGCCTTCGGGCGGCGGATGACGGGCGAGGGGCTTTGGGCCGAGTTGTTGGCGCAAAGGTTTCAAAAGGCGGTGGCGCGGCTGGGGCTGGCCACGCGCTTGCCCGCCTTGCGCTGCGATCTGTTCCAGCCGCCCGCGCGGGCAGGCGACCAGTTGAGCCTGTTCTAGGCCGGTTTCTGGCACAGAAATCGGATCGGAAAACTGCCGTTTTCCGATCCGGAATTTGTGCCAAATTCCGGCGCGGAGGTTATGCCGCGCGGCCGTAAAAGCCCTTTTGTTCCTCGGGCGTCATGCGCACGCCGGGGCGGTCGTAAAAGGAAAACACAGCGATGCGCCGGGCGGTATCTCCGATCACGGGCGTGACGCGGTGCGCCGTATTGCGCCCCCGGAACACGTTCAGTCCGCCTGCCACCAGCTTGACGCGCTGCACCTCCGGGTCCATCCCCGCCAGCATGCGCGCCACGCCTTCGTAATTCGGGTCGGTTTCCGACCGCAGGTCGGTGCGGTATTCAAAAAGTCCGCCCTGCTCGGGGGCTTGCAGCAGGATCGTTGTGGTGAACTCTGACCGGTCCAAATGCCAGTTCAGCGCCTCGCCCTCGCGGTAGGCCATCACGTTCAGCCGGGCAAGCGGGTCGTCCATGGTGTAAAGCGCGGGCTTTTCCATGCAGGCGGCCAGAAAGGCGGCGAAGGCGGGCCATTCGTAAAGCCGCTCCAGCACGCCTCCGATCTGGTCGGCGCAGAGCGTGTGATTTGCGGTGTGGAAGAGTTTCAGCGCCGAATGATCTGGGGCAAGCCCCGGAATTTCCTTGCGGAAATAGATGTTGTGGTCACGGGCATGGGTGAAGGCCTGATGCTGCTTGGCTGCGACCTCGGCCAAGGCCTGCTCCAACGCCTTGGGGCGCAGAAAGCCTGCAAGGTCGAACATGCCGTCGCGCGCCAAGGCCCGGCGGCAGCGGGCGACGAGGGCGTCGTAGCCTTGGGTGCCGGGCTTGTCCAAGGGATAGGTGTCAAGGTCGATGATGTCCTGCATGGGGGCCTCTGGTCTGTCCTGTTCGGGGGCAGTTTTGTGGGAATTGGCTTTCGCGGCAACGAGAAAATATAGGGTAGGCCAAGTTTTCATATGGGAAACGCCATGACCCTGCCGCCCCTGACCGCCCTTCGCGCCTTTGATTGTGCCGCCCGGCCCAGGTCGTTTACCCGCGCGGGGCAAGAGTTGGGGGTGACGGCGGCGGCGGTCTCGTTGCAGGTGCGGGCGCTGGAGGATCACTTTGGCCGGCGGCTTTTTCTACGGCAGGGCAATCGGTTGACCCTGACCGATGCGGGCCGCGCCATTCAGCCGCGCGTCGATCTGGCTTTTGCCGAGCTTGCGCATCTGGCGCAAGATCTGGGGCAAGAGGCGGGGCCTTCGCGGGTGGTGCTGTCCTGTCTGCCCTCGCTGGCCGACCATTGGCTTTTGCCGCAGCTGTCGGGCTTTGACCGGCTGGGCGATCTGGAACTGCGGGTCGAGGAGGACCCGGTTGACCTGTCGGGTGCGGCGGTGCGGCTGACCTATGGCGCGCATTTCTACCCCGATCACCGGGTGGAAACACTGTTCACCGATGAGATCATCGCCGTGGCAGCACCGGGCACGGGGATGGCGCGGCTGGTGCATACCGAGTGGGGCCCGTCGCATGCCGCTGCGCCGTCCTGGGCGCGGTGGCATCAGGCGGCGGGGTTGGGCGCGGCGCTGGTGCCCGCCCGGCTGGCGGCGGCGGACCTTGCGGCGGAATTGATCGTCCGGCTGCAAGGGCCCGCACTGCCGCTGCCCTGGCCCTATGTCATGGTGTGGAAGCCCTCAACCCGCCGGGCAAAGCTGGTCGAGGCGCTGCTGACGCATCTGCGCCGGGCTTAGAGCGCTTTGCGTTTACGTTGAATCGGATTTCGAACCAAACTCGTTCGAAATCCGATACTTGCTCAGTTAACAAAAACGCAAAACGCTTTAGCCCCGCCGACCGCGGCGTTCGCGCGGCGCGGGGCCTGCGCCATCGGTGCCGTCCGAGGCCGAGGAAAACGCGCCAAGCTTGGTCTGGATATCCTCGAGCGAGGGCACCGGCCCGCGCGGGCGGCTTTCCAGCGCGGCGCGCATCGCGCGCAGGTGGTCGGGCATGGTTCCGCAGCAGCCGCCGATGATCCGCACACGGGCATCGCGGGCCAAAACGGCGTATTCCGCCATCAGTTCCGGCGTGCCGTCATAGTGGATATGACCTTCATGATACTTCGGGATGCCCGCATTGCCCTTGGCGATGAGCGGCACCGAAGGGCCTGCGGCGACAAAGCCCATGACTGTTCGCATCAGGTCTGACGCACCCACACCGCAATTCGCACCAAAGGCCAGCGGCGGATAGGGCAGGCCCTTGACCATCTCGACCAGCCCGGCCGAGGTCATGCCCATCATGGTGCGCCCGGCGGTATCAAAGCTCATGGTGCCGCACCAGGGCATTCCGGCAAGTTTCGCGGCTTCGGCTGCGGCCTTGTATTCTTCGGGGGCGCTGATCGTCTCGATCCACAAGACATCGGCGCCGCCCTCTTTCAGCCCCTCGGCCTGTTCGTGGAACATTTCGACGGCGACGGCATGGGTGAGCGTGCCCATCGGTTCAAAGATGTCGCCCGTCGGGCCGACCGAGCCTGCCAGCACCACCGGGCGGCCTGCGGCATCGGCGATTTCACGACCAAGGCTGGCGCCGATGCGGTTCAGCTCGCGCACCCGGCCCTGGGCATCGTGAAGCTTCAAGCGGCTTGCGTTGCCGCCAAAGGTGTTGGTCAGGAAAATGTCCGACCCGGCCTCAACCGCGCCGCGATAAAGGGTGCGGATGCGGTCGGGGTGATCGGTGTTCCAGAACTCGGGCGGCTCGCCTGCCGTCAGCCCCATGTTGAACAGGTTGGTGCCCGTCGCGCCGTCGGCCATCAGCCAGTCACGGCTGGCAAGCAATTTCGAAAGAGCGTCCTGGGCCATGGTCTGTCTCCTCGGGGGCAACTGTCGGCGATGTCAGATTGGGATGTGCCACGGGTCGGCGGGATAGGCAAATTCATATTCCACATGATGCCGTTCGATTTGGCGCATGATCGGCGGTGCGCCGCCGGTGAGTTGACCGCGCCCGGCCTGCCCATGAAAAAGCCGCGCCCGGGCGGGGCGCGGCCTTGGCATCGAGCGGTTCACCGCCAAGAAGGGCTTTCGTCAGAACTCTGACATCAGCTGGGCTTTGGCGACGGGCAGAAGCTCGGCCATCTTGGCGCGGATCTCATCGGCGCTGGCCTTGCCGGCCAGATCGCCGGCCACCTTGCGCACCACATCTTCAATCCCGGCCTCTTCGAAATCGGCCGAGACGACGCTCATGGCATAGTCGGCCGCCTCGTCGCCCGACTTGCCCAAAAGCCCGGCAGCCCACAGGCCCACAAGCTTGTTGCGACGGGCCTCGGCGCGGAACTGCATCTCCGTGTCATGGGCAAACTTGGCTTCGAACGCGTTTTCGCGGTCGTCAAAGGTGGTCATCGGCTGGCACTCCGGATCAAGATACGCTTTGACCCCATATGCCCCCATGGGGGCCTGCGTTCAAGCCCCAAGCGGCACGGGGCATGATGCGACTGGCCCCGGGCCGGGTGGCCGGGTTGCAAGCGGCGCGTGCAATGCGTATAGCCGGACAGAACGGGTCAGGGTGGCATTTGCCGCCCCGGTGCCCATTGTGATCGAGGCATGCATGGCGCGCAGGAAAAAGGTCTATGAGGGCAAGGCGAAGATCCTTTACGAAGGGCCAGAGCCGGGCACCCTGATCCAGTATTTCAAGGATGACAGCGCCCCCACCGCGGATGAGCCGAAACCGGCGGCGGTGGATGGCAAGGGCGTGCTGAACAACCGGCTGTCGGAATTCTTCATGTCGGGGCTGAACGCCATCGGCGTGCCGACCCATTTCATCCGCCGGGTGAACATGCGCGAACAGATGGTGCGCATGGCCGAGATCATTCCGCTGGAAGTCGTGGTGCGCAATTTTGCCGCGGGGGAATTGTCGGCGCGGCTGGGAATCCCCGAGGGCATGGCGCTGCCGCGCCCCATCGTGGAATACTATTACAAGGATGACCGGCTGAATTCGCCCATGGTGGCCGAAGAGCATATTGTCGCCTTCGGCTGGGCCAACCAGCAGGATCTGGATGACATGGTGGCGCTGGCCTTGCGGGTGAATGACTTCATGTCCGGTGTCATGCTGGGGGTTGGCATTCGGCTGGCGGATTTCCGGCTGGAAATGGGCCGGGTCTGGGAGGGCGATTTCATGCGGCTGATCGTGGCTGATGAAATCACGCCGGACAGTTGCCGCCTGTGGGACCTGCGCGCCTTGGGCGAGCGGGAGGGCCAGCCTGCGGCAGAGCCCGCCCCCTTGGCGGATGTCTATACCGAGCTTGCCCGCCGTCTGGGCGTTCTGCCGTCGAATGTGACCCATACGACCAAGCCGACGCTTATCAATTGATCCCGGCCCTTGCCGTCCGGGCCATGCGGCGGTAATGGGCGGCAAAGCCAACTTTGAGGGATTGCCATGAAAGCCCGCATCACTGTCATGCTGAAGGCCGGAGTTCTGGATGTGCAGGGCGAGGCGGTGCGCCATGCGCTGGGCGCCTTGGGATTTCCGGGGGTGAACGGCGTGCGGCAGGGCAAGGTGATCGAACTTGACCTGGCCGAGACCGACAAGGCCGCCGCTGAGGCTGCGGCAAAGGCGATGTGTGAAAAGCTTTTGGCCAATACGGTCATCGAAAGCTACCGGATCGAGATCCTTTAACCACAACCACGCAGGCCAAGATTTTGGCGCAAAATCTTGGCAAATTTCTTCGAAGAAATTTGCGGCGCCCGACATCGGCGGTCGGTTCCTTGCCGGACAGGGCAGGGCTCTTCGGGCTGAATGGCCGAAACCCCAAAGGACTTGCCCATGCGCGCTGCCGTCATCCGCAACTACAACGCCGATCTGTCCATCGAAACCGTGCCCGATCCCGTCTGCGAACCCGATGGCGTGGTCTTGAAGGTCTTGGCCTGTGGCATCTGTCGCAGCGATTGGCATGGCTGGGTGGGCGAGCATCCGAAGGTCAAGCTGGGGGCCATTCCGGGCCATGAGTATTGCGGCGAGGTGGTAGAGGCTGGGCCCTTGGCCAAATGGCGGGTGGGGGAGCGGGTGATCGCGCCCTTCATCCTATCCTGCGGCCAATGCCCAGAGTGTCAATCCGGCCAGACCACCACCTGCCGGGCGCAGCGCGTGCCGGGGTTTGGCGAGCCGGGGGCCTATGCCGAATATGTCAGCGCGCCCCATGCCCATAACCTTGCCCGCCTGCCCGAGAGCCTGACGCCGGCGCTTGCCGCCGGATTGGGTTGCCGGGTGACCACGGCCTTTCATGCGCTCACGGGGCGGGCCGGGTTGCAGGCGGGGGAATGGCTTGCCGTGCATGGCACGGGGGGCGTGGGGCTGTCTTTGTTGATCCTTGGCCGCGCGCTGGGGGCGCGGGTGATCGTGGTGGATGTGGTGCAGGAGCGGCTGGATCATGCGCTTAGCCTGGGCGCAGAGGCGGCGATCAATGCCCGTGACGGCGATGTGGCCGCAAGGATCATCGAGATCACCGGCGGGGGCGCGCATGTCAGTGTGGAAGCCCTTGGGATCGAGGCCACGGCCAACGGATCGCTGGAGTGCCTCAGGCCGATGGGGCGGCATGTGCAGGTGGGCTTGCCCGTCGGTCATACGGCGAATATGCAGATCAACATGAACGCCGTCTACATGAAGCAGCTTTCGGTCTTTGGCTCACGCGGGATGCCGTCCTGGCGCTATCCCGCGCTGTTGACCTTGATCGAGATGGGGCGGGTCGATGTCGCGCCCATTGTGGCGCGGCATGTGGCGCTGTCGCGTGCGTCAGAGGAGTTGCGCGCCTTCAACGGGCCGATGCCACCGGGGGTGGCGGTCATTACCGATCTGGCGGGCTGAGGTCTGAAGCGGCGGTGCTGCGGCCCTGTCGCATGGGTATTTTTGCCAAGATGAACCCATTTCGGGGTGGAAGGCTGGGGGCACATGGGGTATGGGGCGACCATCCCCAATCTTCGGAGGCCCAGGCCCATGAAAGCCGCTGTAGTCACCTTCCCGGGTTCCAACTGTGACCGCGATCTGGCGGTGGCCTTCGAACGGGCGGGATTTGCCGTCAACCGGGTCTGGCACAAGGACACGGCCTTGTCTGCGGGCACGGATGTGGTGGGGGTGCCGGGCGGCTTTTCCTTTGGCGATTATCTGCGCTGTGGGGCCATCGCGGCGCAATCGCCCATCGCGGCGGCCATCCAGGCCCATGCAGCGCGCGGCGGCTATGTGCTGGGCATTTGCAACGGGTTTCAGGTGCTGACCGAGATGCGGCTTTTGCCGGGTGTCCTGATGCGCAATGCGGGGCTGAAGTTCGCCTGCAAGACCATCGAATTGAAGGTCGCCACCACGGCAAGCGCCTTTACACAAGGTTATGACATGGGCCAGTCGCTGATGATCCCGATTGCGCATCACGACGGCAGTTACACCATTGATGCCGAGGGTCTGGCCCGGTTGCGCGCGGAAGACCGGATCGCCTTTACCTATGGCCATAACCCCAATGGCTCCATGGCCGATATTGCGGGCGTGCTGTCGGAAAACCGTCGCGTCCTTGGCATGATGCCGCATCCCGAGCGGGCAAATGATCCGGTTTTGGGTGGCACGGACGGGGCGGGCCTGTTTCAGGGGCTGATGCGCGGGATGGCGCTGGCCTGACGCGCTTTGGCTTGAGGCCCGCCGCCCGGGGGCCTAGATTTGCGTCATGAGCGAGCAGCCCCCTTCCGACACCGTCAGGACCACGCCTTTTGGCGGGTCATGGGTTGTGCGGCTGGTGGTTGCGGCGCTGATCCTTGTGGCGATTGGAACGGTGCTGGCCACCAACCGCTGGCTGTCCGAACGCTTTACCGAGACCACGCGCAACCGGGCCGAACTGCGGCTGGCGCTCTATTCGGGCAACATGCTTTCGGAGTTGCAGCGCACCTCGGTTGTGCCGCTTCTTTTGGTGGATGATCCGGCGATCCGCGATGCGCTGGTGCGGGGGCGGTTTTCGGATACCACGTCGCGGCTTATCAAGGTGCAGGGCGAGATCGGCGTGGCTTCGATCCTGCTTTTGGACAAGGATGGGCGGGCCGTCGGGGCGACGAACCGTAATCTTCTGGGCACAAGCCATCGCACCAGCCCCTATTTCGTTGATGCCATGCGCAGCCGCGACACGGTTTTTGCGGCCGCGCAGCGGGCGGGTGGGGGGTATGACTTTACCTATTCGCGTCAGATCTTTGCGGATGGGCGGGTGCTGGGTGTTATCGTTGTGGGCGCCGATCTGATGAAGCATGAGCGCGCCTGGGCTGGCCTGCAGGATGCGGTTCTGGTGGCCGACAGCACTGGCACGGTGCTTTTGGCGACCGAGACGGCCTGGCGCGGCAAGCCGCTTGATGAGGCGCTCAAGACGGTTGAAGATTCCTCGGCCTTCGGGCGGGCGCTGAAAGGCGCGGCTGATTGGGCGCAGAACCCGCCTGACGCCTATCTGGCCGGTGAGGCGGTCTTGCGGACCGAGGCGCGGGTGCCGTTCCGGGGCTGGCGGATGGTTGCCTTTACTGCCTATGATTCGGTGCGCGAGCGGGTGAATGGCGTGATTGCGCTGGTGATTATGGCCTTTGCCATTCTGGCGGCGCTGACCTTTTACATGCTGTCGCGCCGGGCCTGGTCGCAGAGCCTTTCCTTGCAGCGGGAATCGGCCGAGCTGAGGCTTTTGAACGCCCGGCTGAACCGCGAGATTGCCGAGCGCGAGAAGGTGCAGAAGACGCTGGAAGTGGCCGAGTTGACGCTGGCGCAGTCTTCGAAGCTGGCCGCACTGGGCGAGATGTCGGCGGCTGTCAGCCATGAGCTGAACCAGCCGCTTGCCGCGATGAAGACCTATCTGGCCGGGGCGCGGCTTTTGTTGCAGCGCAAGCGGCCCGAGGAGGCGCTGTCATCGTTCCAGCGGATCGACGATCTGATCGAGCGCATGGGGGCGATCACGCGGCAGCTCAAATCCTATGCCCGCAAGGGTGGCGAGGCTTTCGAGCCGGTGGATCTGCGCGCCTGCCTGTCCTCGGCCCTTGCCATGATGGAGCCGCAGCTGAAGCAAAGGGTGGTGCAGATCACCCGCACGCTTCCCCGTCAGCCGGTGATGGTGATGGCCGATCGCATCCGGTTGGAGCAGGTGATCATCAACCTTTTGCGCAATGCGCTGGATGCAACGAAAGATGTGGCCAAACCGCAGATCGATCTGTTGATGACGATGGGGGATCTGGCGACGCTGGCGGTGCGTGACAATGGTCCCGGCATTACCGATATCGGTTCGGTGTTCGAGCCGTTCTATACAACGAAAAAGCCGGGTGAGGGGGTGGGCCTTGGCCTGGCCATCTCGTCCGGGATCGTCACCGATCTGGGCGGCCGCCTGACGGCGCATAACGCCGAGGATGGTGGGGCGGTGTTTGAAATGCAGCTTCCGGTTCTGGCCTTGGCCAGCGGGCGCGCTCCACGGGCAGCAGAATGAGGAGGTCCGCATGGCACGGGCAATGAAGGTGGCAATTGTCGATGACGAGGCGGATATGCGGGCCTCGATCAGCCAGTGGCTGGCGCTTTCGGGGTTCGACACCGAAACCTATGCCAGTGCCGAAGAGGCACTGAAGGTGATTGGCCCCGAGTTTCCGGGCGTCGTGGTCAGCGATATCAAGATGCCGGGGATGGATGGCATGGCGTTTCTGAAACGCCTGATGGGCATGGATTCGGGCCTGCCGGTCATCATGATCACAGGCCACGGTGATGTGCCGATGGCGGTCGAGGCGATGCGGGTGGGGGCGTTTGATTTTCTGGAAAAGCCATTCAACCCCGACCGGATGACCGAACTGGCCAAGAAGGCCACCCAATCGCGCCGTCTGACGCTGGATAACCGCGCGCTGCGTCGCGAATTGTCGGATGGGTCAACCATCATGAAGAAGCTGATCGGCGCCAGCCCGGCGATGGAACGGCTGCGCGAGGATATCCTCGATCTGGGGCAGGCCGACAGCCATGTGCTGATCGACGGCGAAACCGGCACCGGCAAGACGCTGGTGGCCCATGCGCTGCATGCGGTGGGGCCACGGGCGTCGAAGAAATTCGTCAGCGTCTCTTGCGCGGCCTGGGGCGAAGATCAGTTGGCGGCCAAGATCTTTGGCCCCTCGGAAGACGGGCAATTGCCGCTGGTGGAAGAGGCGCGGGGCGGCACGCTCTGTCTTGAGGACATCGAGGCGCTGAGCCACGCGCTGCAATCCCGGCTTCTGACGCTGATCAACAATCAGTCCACGCCGCCCGAGACGCGGATCATCGGCATCTGCAACGAACATGCGCCCGACAAGACGCTTGAGGACCTGCTGCGCGCCGATCTGTTCTATCGGCTGGGGGCCATGACCATCATCTGCCCGCCGCTTCGGTCGCGCGGCGAGGATATCCTGACGCTTTTTGCCCGCGCGTCTGAGGCCTTTGCCGAGGAATACGGCTGTGAGGCGCCGCAGGTGACGGCGCAGGAAGCGGCCCAGCTCTTGCAGGCCCCTTGGCCCGGCAATGTGCGCCAGCTGGTGAACATCGCCGAACGCGCCGTCTTGCAAAACCGCCGGGGATCGGGGTCGATCGCGTCCTTGCTGATGGCCGATAACGAGGCGTCTGGCCCAGCGATGACGACCGAAGGCAAGCCCTTGAAGGAATATGTCGAAAGCTTCGAGAAAATGCTGATCGACAACACCATGCGCCGCCACAAGGGCAGCATCACCGCGGTGATGGACGAATTGTGCCTGCCGCGCCGGACGCTGAACGAAAAGATGGCGAAATACGGGTTGCAGCGGCAGGATTATACCTGACCCTCATCGGGCGCTTCGCTTCTCTTCGGGGGGGCGCACGAGGAGAAGCGAAGCGCTCGACGAGGTGGATGGGGCGGCGCGGCGAAATGCTGTCAGAAATCCGTTGTAATTGCCTGCCCTTTGCCGCTAGGTTGGAAACAGGTGGGAATGCCCGCCGCGAAATTCTCTGCCTGTCCCGCTCCGGCGCGTGTTGCGTGTCGAAACGGACGGGCGGTCGGATCGGCCCCGATTGGCCGCAAAATTGCGTGTAAATCTCTGATTTCAAAGAGTTGCGCGCTTGAACAGGTGGGTGGCCCCAAAAGCCGCTCAGACGTGAACCGCGATGGCGCGTGCTGTGATTGCATGGACAGGTGAGGAGTGCCCTTCGGGCACGTCCCGCGACCTTGAATTGCGCGCGTCCGCCCGAACAAGCCGCCTTGTCCCGTATGATCCCGCCTCCGGTCCGCCGGGGGTCTTTGTGCGTGCAAGGCGCAATGGATTGATATGTCTAAGAAAATGCTTATCGACGCCACCCATGCGGAAGAAACCCGCGTGGTCGTGGTGGACGGAAACAAGGTCGAAGAGTTTGACTTTGAAACCCTGAACAAGCGCCAGCTGGCCGGAAACATCTATCTGGCCAAGGTGACGCGGGTCGAACCCTCGCTGCAGGCGGCCTTCGTGGACTATGGCGGCAACCGCCATGGCTTTCTCGCCTTTGCCGAAATTCACCCCGATTACTATCAGATCCCGGTGGCCGACCGTCAGGCGCTTCTGGAAGAAGAGCGCGCCTATAATCGTGCGCAGGAAGAGGAGGAAAACCGCCGGTCCCGCCCGCGCCGTGGCCCCAAGCCCGGCCCGAAGGCCGAACGTGCCGCCACGGGCGATGAGGTGGCCACTGGCGAGATTTCGGCGATGGATGTCGTCGATCTGAGCGAGACCGACGGTGCGGCCGATGCCATGCCGGATGCCTCCGACGGCGTCACGGCCGACACCGCCGCCGATGCGGCGGGCGAGGGCGATGAGGGCAACGGTGAAGGCGATCACGCCTATCACGCCATCGACCATGCCTCGGACACCGATGACGATATCGAATCCATCGCCGAAGAGGATGTGGCCGAAGAAATCAGCCAGCCCCGCCGCCCGCGCGCGCGGCGCTACAAGATTCAGGAAGTCATCAAGGTGCGCCAGATCATGCTGGTGCAGGTGGTCAAGGAAGAACGCGGCAACAAGGGGGCCGCACTGACCACCTATCTGTCGCTGGCCGGTCGCTACTGCGTCTTGATGCCGAACACCGCCCGCGGTGGCGGCATTTCCCGCAAGATCACCCAGGCCGCTGACCGCAAGAAGCTCAAGGAAATCGCCGGCGAGATCGAGGTTCCGGAAGGCGCGGGCCTGATCATCCGTACCGCAGGCGCCAAGCGGACCAAGCCCGAGATCAAGCGCGATTACGAATACCTGATGCGGCTGTGGGAACAGATCCGGGAACTTACGCTGAAATCCATCGCCCCCGCGCCGATCTATGAAGAGGGCGATCTTATCAAGCGGTCGATCCGCGATCTTTATAACAAAGAGATCGAAGAAGTGCTGGTCGAGGGCGAGGCAGGCTATCGCACCGCCAAGGACTTTATGCGGATGATCATGCCCAGCCACGCGCGGCAGGTGCAGCGTTATACCGACCCGACGCCGCTCTTCGCGCGCTATCAGGTCGAAGGCTATCTGGCGGGCATGTTCAACCCTGTCGTGCAGCTCAAATCCGGCGGCTATATCGTGATCGGCGTGACCGAAGCGCTGGTGGCCATCGACGTTAACTCGGGCCGGGCCACGAAAGAGGGCTCCATCGAGGAGACCGCGCTCAAGACCAACCTTGAGGCCGCCGATGAGGTGGCCCGCCAGCTGCGCCTGCGCGATCTGGCCGGTCTGATCGTCATCGACTTCATCGACATGGAAGAGCGCAGGAACAACGCCGCTGTTGAAAAGCGCCTGAAGGACAAGCTGAAAACCGACCGTGCGCGCATTCAGGTTGGCCGCATCTCGGGCTTTGGCCTGTTGGAGATGAGCCGTCAACGCCTGCGTCCGGGGATGCTGGAATCCACCACCCAGCCCTGCCCGCATTGCCACGGCACCGGGCTGATCCGGTCGGATGACAGCATGGCGCTGCAGGTTCTGCGCGCGCTGGACGAGGAAGGCACGCGGAAGCGGTCCAAGGAAGTGCTGTTGAAGGCACCGATCGGCATCGTTAACTTCCTTTTCAACCAGAAGCGCGAACATATCGCGCTGATTGAGGCCCGTTATGGGATGAGCGTGCGGATCGAGGCCGATCCGGCGCTGATCAGCCCCGATTACGCGATTGAAAAGTTCAAGACCGCGACGCGGCTTGTGCCGGAACACGCCCCGGTGATTTCGGGTCATGCAGGGCTGATGGGCGATCCGGTGGACGAGATCGACGAGGATATCGTCGAAGAGGATATGGCCAAAGAGGCGGAAGGTGAGACCGAAGCCACCGAGGGCGGCGCGGCCGCCGAAGGTGGCGATGGGGCAGGCACCACCCGCAAGCGCCGCCGCCGCCGCCGTCGGCGCAAGTCGGGCGGCAGCGGTCAGGGCGCCGAGGCAGCCGGACAAGCGGATGCTGCGGGTGACGATGACGCGGCAGAGGATGAGGGTGAGGACGAGGTTGCGTCCAGCGCGGCTGATGGCTCTGCCTCCGTCGAGGCGGCACCTGAAACCACCGAAGCCGCCGCAGAGGCGTCCGCCGCACCTGCAAAGCGTGGTGTGACGCGCAGCCGGAAATCCGCACCGAAGCCAGCGGCAGACAAGGCCCCCGCGCCTGCCGTCGAGGGAGAGAAGCCCAAGGCAACCCGCAGCCGCGCCAAGCCCAAGGCCGCGTCCGAGGCCGAAGCCCCCGCCGCGCCCGCGCCTCAGGCCGAGGTGGCCGCCGAGGCTCCAAAACCGAAAGCAAGCCGCAGCCGCGCCAAACCCAAGGCAACCGCTCCCGAGGCAGAGCCCGTCGCTGCTGCGGCCGAGCTGAGCTTCCCCGCCGATCCGGTGCTGAGCGAACCTGCCCCCGGCACCGCGCTTTTGCCCGATCCGCAAGACGCGCCCGACGCCGGGCCGCCCAAGCCCCGGAAAAAGGGCTGGTGGTCCGTCGGACGCTAAAGGGAACCGGGCGGCAGGTCATCCTGCCGCCCGCTTTCATCTGCCACAGCCGGTTTCAACCACCGCCTGCCCGGATCAGATACAGGCCAACGGGGCCTTCGTGACGGGCTGTGATAAACTCGTGCCCGGCTTCTGTGCAGAAATGCGGCAGGTCGATTGCGGCCATCGCATCGGTGGCCCGAACGCACAACACCTGACCTGGCGCCATGCCCAAAAGCCGCTTGCGCGCCCGCAAGACCGGCAAGGGGCACAGCAACCCTTCACAATCGATCTCGACGTCGAATTCCATGGCCGGGCCTTTCATCTTGGCCCAAATACCCCCGCTGGAGGCTCCGACGCCAGCCCAAATCTTCGCGGTTTTGGCATTTTGTGGCTGTTCTGACGGGGATGTGAGGCGGCTGGGGGGTGACGAGCGGGCCTGTCAGGGCTATCACAGCCCCAAGGAGACACCCATGTTCGGCTTTGATATCCTGGATGCAGGTCTGGTACTGGCCAGCCTTCTGGCCTTTGCGGGGGGGCTCTTGTCCTTCCTGTCGCCCTGCGTCCTGCCGGTGGTGCCGCCCTATCTGGCCTATATGGGCGGCATTTCGATGGGCGAGATGACCGCATCGGGTGCCGCGCGCCGCCGCGTCATCCTGCCGGCGCTGTTCTTTGTTCTGGGCCTGTCGACCATCTTCCTGCTCCTGGGCTTTGCCGCTTCGGCCTTTGGCCGCTTCTTCCTGTCGAATCTTGAGCTTTTCAACCAGATCGCCGGGGCTGTCGTCATCGTCTTCGGTCTGCATTTCATCGGGGTGTTTCGCATCAGGATCCTTGACCGAGAGGCGCGGCTGGATGCGGGCGACCGCGGCGGTTCGGCGCTTGGGGCCTATGTCCTTGGCCTTGCCTTCGCTTTCGGTTGGACGCCCTGCAACGGGCCGATCCTGTCGGGCATCCTGACCATGGCGATGCAGGGCAATGACATGGGTCGCACGCTTTACCTCATGGGGGTCTATGCCATGGGCCTAGGCCTGCCCTTCCTGCTTTCGGCTATCTTCATCGCCCAGGCCATGGGTCTGATGCGGCGGCTCAAACCCCACATGCGCAAGATCGAAGTGGCGATGGGTGTCTTGCTCTTGGTCGTTGGCCTGACGCTCTTTACAGGAACCTTCTCGGTGTTTTCCGGCTGGCTTCTGGACCTTCTGACCGCGCTTGGCTTGCCCGTGCTGGGGTGATCGCCCATATTCTGCCAAGGTTTCCTGGCAGGATGCCGGGAAATCGGCGGGGGTGTGACGGGAGACAGCAGCGATCAGATCAGGGATGGCGGCGCCGGGCGGATCTTTCGTCGGCGGGTGTTCTATATTCCCGGCTATGACCCGGTGCATCCGCGCCGCTATCGCGAGCTCTATCGCAAGGAAGGCGCGGAACAGGCGCGCATTCAGGGTTATCACCTTGATCTTAAGCCAAAGCCTGAAAAGGGCAGCTATGGCTGGCAGGTGACCGCCGACATGGACGGACGTCGCGCTGAGGCCGAGGTTGAGGTGCTGGTCTGGTCCGACATCGTGAAAAGCTCGATGAAACGCGGCATTCTTGGCACCTACCTGCAGCTTGTCCGCACGGCCTGGGCCTATCTGGGCAGCGGCGCGCTGTTCCGTCTGATGAAGCTGCGCGGTGGGCCGATGGTGGCGGCGCTTTACCCGATCATCGTGCTTTTGCTGCAGCTTCTGGCTGCGCTGGTCCTTGGCAGCAGCCTAGGCTTTCTGACCGGCTGGCTGACCCATTGGGCCGTGGGGCTGGCGGCAGGGGCCGGGGTGGCCTCGGCGGTGCTGTCGGTGTTCAAACGCCATGACAACCGGATCCTCGCCTATTACCTGATGAACGACTACGCCTATTCGGCCCAGGCCGGGGGGGCGAACCCGCCCGAACTTGAGGCGCGGATGGCCGAGTTTCGTCGCCGCATCGCCGCGGCCTTGACCGAGGAGGTTGATGAGGTCCTGGTGGTCGGCCACTCCTCGGGTGCGCATCTGGCGGTGTCGATCCTGTCGGACCTGATCCGTCACGATCTTGAACACTCGGGGCCTGGGGCCAATCGCCCGGCGCTGGCGCTCTTGTCGTTGGGGCAGGTGGTGCCAATAGTGTCGTTCCTGCCCGAGGCGCGGCGCCTCAGGCGGGATCTGGCCTTTCTTTCGGCGCGCGATGAGCTGACCTGGGTCGATGTGACAGCGCCGGGCGATGCCTGCGCCTTTGCGCTGTGCGATCCGGTTTCGGTGACCGGAGTGGCACCCGAGAACAAGCGCTGGCCTTTGGTCCTGTCGGCTGCTTTTTCGCAGTCCTTGTCGCCCGAACGGTGGGAGTATCTGCGGCGACAGTATTTCCGGCTGCATTTCCAGTATCTCTGCGCCTTTGACCGGCCCGGCCATTATGACTATTTCCAGATCACCGCCGGCCCGATCACGCTCGGCGCGCGCTATGCAGGCCGCGTCCCGTCCTAAAGCCGGATCGAGACGCCGCTTTCGCGCTTCCGGTCGGTCGCATGATCCCTCCGAAGCCCCGCGCACGCCCTGACAAAGCCAGTTTCTGGCAGCATTTCCGGATGTTTCGCCATGACATCCTGTCCTCGCAGCCCGCGCGGCTTTACCGGGCCTGGATGGCGGAATTCCGCACGCCCTTCTTTCGCAGCTATCTGTGCAACGACCCGGCCCTGGTGAACCGCATCCTGCTCGAACGACCCGATGACTTTCCGAAATCGAACCGTATCCGAGAGGGGCTGAACCCGCTCTTGGGGAATTCGGTCTTTGTGACCAATGGCGAGGTCTGGAAACGCCAGCGCCGCATCATCGACCCGGCTTTCGAAGGGGGGCGGCTGCGCGACACCTTCCCGGCCATCGTGGCGGCGGGGCAGGGGGCGGTTGGGCGGCTCGTGCCCGGTGTGGTGGAGATCGAGGAAGAGATGAGCCACGCCGCCGCCGATGTCATCTTTTGCACGCTGTTCTCAATTCCGATCGAGCATCAGGTGGCGTCGGCGGTGTTCCACGAATTCCGCGCCTATCAGCGCACGCAGCCCCTCTTGAACATCGCGGCCTTCCTGCCCTTGCCGCGCTGGCTGCCGCGGTTTCACCGCCGTGACACGCGGCGCTCGGCAGCGGTGATCCGGGGGTTGATCGCGCAACTGTGCGAGGCGCACGCGGCTGACATCGCCGCAGGCACTGCGCCGGATGATCTGGCCACCAAGATCATGACAACGCCTGACCCCATATCGGGAGAACCGTTCACGACTGAAGAGATGATCGATCAGGTGGCGATTTTCTTTCTGGCGGGGCATGAGACCAGCGCTTCGGCCCTGTCCTGGGCGCTTTATCTCTTGGCGCTTTACCCGGATGTGCAGGACCGCGCGGCAGTCGAGGTCGCAAACCTTAGTCAAGATCCTGAATTCTCAGAACTTTCCCGGCTCAAGTTTGCGCGGGATGTGTTTCGGGAAACCCTGCGGCTTTATCCGCCCGTCCCGATGATGGTGCGCGAAAACACTTGTCCCGAAGAGATGCGCGACCGCAAGGTCGCCCCCGGCGCGCAGATGGTGCTGTCGCCATGGCATCTGCATCGGCACGAGCGGATCTGGCCAAACCCCGACGGGTTTGACCCTGACCGCTGGCAACGCGAGGAAAACCGCACCTGCCAGCGCGATGCCTACCTGCCCTTTTCAGCAGGGCCACGGGTCTGCACCGGGGCAGGGTTTGCCATGGTGGAAGGGACCTTGCTCTTGGCGATGTTGGTCAGGCACTGGCGGTTTGACCGGATCGAGGGCCGTGATCCGGTGCCGGTGGCGCATCTGACGGTGCGGGCGAAGGATGGTATCTGGTTGAATATCCGCCGCCGCTAGTCAGAGTTTGGACCAAACTCTGGTCCCGGAGTTTGCGCGCAAACTCCGAAACCGATTTCTGCGCGCAGAAATCGTCCTCTCTCACGCCAGGCGGCGGATGGGTTCGTTGTTGCAGAACACGACGAATTACCCGGCGTTTTCCACAACCGGAAAACCTCGCCGCTTCATTTCTTCCAGAAACGCTGTTCGACCGTAGTAGCGTTCGACATCTCTTATCTGGCGGCGGACAATTCCGCCTTCCGGTGCGGCTTGGGAAGCGAACAAATGGCGGATCCAGCCATCCGGCGAAAGGGGGCGAACAATCTGGGTCATGGCGATCCTCTTTCAGGGAAGGATTGCCCAGTCATCCTTAACGCTCGGTTAAGGCCCGCAGAACCCAGACCCGGATCGCCGAAGCAAGCCCCACATCGCCTGCCCGCCCGGCATCCACTTCGGCCGCCAGCTCATTCACCGAAACCCCGCGCGCCCTGGCAAGCCCTTGAAAGGCCTCCCAGAACTCAGCCTCCAATGACACCGATGTGCGGTGACCCTTCAAGGTCAGGGAATGCTTGACGGGCCGCCCGCTCATTCGCGCGCGTGCCCGTCAAGATCGCGCTTGGCCTTTTCGGCCCGCGCTTTTTCCAGATCCTTCTCGGCCTTGGTCCGGCCGAACTTCGCTGCATTCTCATCGCCCTTCGCGCGGGCCTGCGACCGCTCTTTGGCCTTGCGGGCCGCGCGAAGGTTGACGATTTCTGCCATCTCAGCCCTTTGGCCCGACCATATCCTCGGGCCGCACGATGCGGTCAAAGGTTTCCCCATCGACATAGCCCAAGGCAATCGCCTCTTCGCGCAAGGTGGTGCCGTTCTTGTGGGCAGTCTTGGCCACCTTGGTCGCCGCATCATAGCCGATCGTGGGCGCCAAAGCCGTCACCAGCATCAGGCTTTCCTTCATCAGCTTGTCGATCCGCGCCACATTGGCCTGCGTGCCGACCACCATGTTGTCGGTGAAGGACCCCGCCGCATCGCCCAAAAGCTGCATGGACTGAAGCACGTTATAGGACATCATCGGGTTATAGACGTTCAGCTCGAAATGGCCCTGGCTTCCGGCAAAGCCCACGGCGGCATCATTGCCCATCACATGGGCGCAGACCATGGTCAGCGCCTCGGCCTGGGTCGGGTTCACCTTGCCTGGCATGATCGACGAGCCGGGTTCATTTTCCGGCAGGATCAACTCGCCCAAGCCCGAACGCGGGCCGGAGCCCAAAAGACGAAGGTCATTGGCGATCTTGAACAAGGACGCCGCAACCGTCTTCAGCGCGCCTGAGAACATCACCATGGCGTCATGGGCGGCCAAAGCTTCGAACTTGTTCGGGGCGGTGACGAAGGGCAGGTTGGTGATCTTGGCGATTTCAGCCGCCACGCGGGCATCGAACCCCACGCGGGTGTTCAGGCCGGTGCCCACGGCGGTGCCGCCTTGCGCGAGTTCATAGATGTGCGGCAGGCACATCTTCACGCGGTCAATCCCGCGTTCGACCTGCTTGGCATAGCCGGAAAACTCCTGCCCCAGGGTCAGGGGCGTCGCATCCTGCGTATGGGTGCGGCCGATCTTGATGATGTCCTTGAATTCGGCCGATTTCGCCACCAGCGCGCGGTGCAGCTTTTCCAACCCAGGCAACAGCACATCGCGCGCCATCATGCCAATGGCCACATGCATGGCGGTGGGGAAGGTGTCATTCGACGATTGGCCCATGTTCACATGGTCATTCGGGTGGACCGGCTTTTTCGAGCCCATCACCCCGCCCATCATTTCAATCGCGCGGTTCGAAATGACCTCGTTGGCGTTCATGTTCGACTGGGTGCCCGATCCGGTCTGCCACACGACCAGCGGGAAGTTGTCGTCGAACTTGCCGTCGATCACCTCTTGCGCAGCGGCGGCAATCGTCTTGCCCAGGTCCGCATCCAGATCGCCCTGCGCCACATTCACGATCGCGCAGGCCTTCTTGATGACGCCAAGCGCGCGGATGATCGCGACCGGCTGACGTTCCCAGCCGATCGGAAAGTTGATGATCGACCGCTGGGTCTGCGCGCCCCAATACTTGTCGGCGGGGACCTCAAGCGGGCCAAAGCTGTCGGTTTCGGTGCGGGTCGCAGCAGTCTTCGCGGACATGGGGCAAGCCTCTCTTCAGTTGCTAGCCGTCTCATAAGCGCGGATCATGCGGATTTCAATCGGCATACCGTCGCATACCGACAGATTCATCTGCCTTGGTGCTGTCGCCTCAGGTCTTGCGAAACCTGTCCAAACGCACGATCTGGGCGTCTTGCTGCGGAGGGTCGGGCTCGTCATCGGGCTCTTCCTCATCCTCGTCCTCGGCCTCATTGGTTTCAAACCGCAGGCCGAATTCAACCGAGGGATCGACAAAGGTGCGCAGCGCGTCAAAGGGGATGACCAGCGGTTCGGGCTGATTGCCGAAATTCAGCGTGATCGAAAAGCCCTCATCGGTGACCACCAGGTTTTCAAACCAATGCTGGATGACAACCGTCATTTCATGAGGATAACGGCTGCGCAACCAGTCGGCAATCTCGACGCCCTCGGCATTCGTGTCAAAGGTGATGAAGAAATGATGCGCGCCGGGCAGGCCGTTTTCAGCCACATCCTTGAGAACGGTCTGGATCAGCCCGCGCATCGCCCGGTGCATCAGATTGCCGTAATCAATGGTCCGTGCCATGCGCGCCCCTTTTCATGCGATGCGGCCAGCATAGGGGATTCGTTCTCGAAGGAAAGGGGAAGGCGACACGACAAGGGCCGCAAGCGAGGCTTTGGCCTTGTGGCGGGTCACGCAGAACAAGGAGGGAGAAGGTCCAGGATTCTGTTGCCAGGCTCCTGGGGGCCCCGCCTTACGCGGCTAAGCGGAAGGGCTTAGGTTTCGATGTTCGGACCGCTTACGCAGCCAGAGCCACCGGAGCGTGGTTGTCATTGGCAACTACACTTGTGGTCCGATAACGGTGGTGCCTATCGGGTAAAAGCTGGCCTCTTTAGACGTCCGTCGATCCTGTTTCGGCCCCTTGCCCCCGCAATGCCGGGTGTAATGGTGGAGCCGCCGGGTACCGCCCCCGGGTCCGAGCCGTTTATTACAGGTGCGTTTATCACCATAGTCCGGGTTGCCCCGGACAAGACAAGATATAGGCGCGGCGGGGGCAGGACGCAAGGGGCGCGCCCATGCAAAACGCCCGCAAGCCGGGGCTTGCGGGCGTTTGTCAGGCGTGGATCACGCCCTGATCAGAAGCCGGTCTTGATGAGTTCGAACTCTTCCAGCATCTTTTCGCGCATGGCGTGATCAATCGGCGTCTGGGCCAGAAGCGTGCCTTCGATCGGGCTCACATCGGCTGCTGCCAGCTCTTCCGCGGTGATCGAGGCCATGGCGGCGTCGTTCGAATGGGCATAGCCGAAGTTCTCCAACAGACCCTTGGCCGAACCATGCTCAAGCCAGGCGTTGATGAAGTCATAGGCCTTGTCTTCGCTGCCGGGTGCGTCCTTGAAGTTCACATAGCCGCAGAACCAAGTCGAGGCGCCATCGGCGGCGGTGCGCTGGAAGCCGACGGGGAAGTTCTCTTCGCGCATAAGCGCGATCGAGTCGTTCCACGACCATGCGATCAGGACTTCGCCCGAAGCCATCAGCTGGGCCAGTTCCGACGGGTCCGACCAATAGGCGCGGACATTCGGATGCACCTCGCGCAGCCAGGCGGCGGCGGCGGCGAACTGTTCATCGTTGATGTTGGTCCAATCGGTCACGCCGGTGGCCAGCAGCGCCAGCGCCCAGACGTCATCGGTGTTGTCGGGCAGCGAGATGCGGCCAGCGTATTTCGGGTCCTTGAACACGTTCAGGCTGGCCACATCGGCCTCGGGCACCTCGGTCGTGTTCCAGGCGACAGCGGTATAGGCGTAATCGGTCGGAATGTACCAGACACCGCCCTCATCGGCGAAAATCTTGGAATCCTTGAAGCGCGGCGCGATGTTTTCGTATTCCGGAATCCGGCTGACATCCCAGGGCTCGATCAGGCCGGCGTCACGATATTTCGACACCATCTGAGAGCAGGGATGCGCCACGTCGGCCTTGAAGCCCGAGGACATCTTCTGGAACGCTTCATCGTCATCGGCGAAGAAGGCATAGGTCGGCATCTGGCCATGCTTGGCGACATAGGCCTCGATCAGGGCTTGCTCTTCAAAGCCGGCCCAGTCGAACACGGTCAGTTCCGGATCGGCAGCCGAAGCCATCGAAGCAAGGCTGAGCGCGGTGGCGGTGGAGGCGAGAAGAAGGGACAGTTTTTTCATGCGGGTCCTCTGCTGTTGGTGTCTGCCGGGTCGTTGCCCTGCGGGCGTTGTCAAACAATGACGGGACGCTAATGGTTGCCCCTGTCAGGCTTAAGCCCCCTATGAGATGCGCGTGTTTTTCGCAGATACAAGGGTCTGGCCCGACTTGCAGGCCAAAAACTGCCGTTTTTTCCGGGTTTTCGGGCTTGGCCGGGCTTTACCTTCCATCAGACGCCGCATAGCATTTTTCGTGACCCGTTGCCGTGGCTGTCTGTGGCGGGGTCTGCCGCCCGATCCTTGACCGGATGAGGCGGCTCGGCGGGAAGACCTGCCACGGCGGCACGTGCCACCGTTTTCCTTTTCTGGCATGGGGATGTGCTCCCCGGTCCCGTTCCAACCCGATCGACAGGAAAGTTTGATGACCCGCGCGCTGAACCTTGATTTCGTCCGCAGCCAGTTTCCGGCCTTTGCCTCGCCGGTGCTGTCCAGCCATGCCTTCTTTGAAAATGCGGGCGGGTCATACCCGTGTCAGCAGGTGGTTGATCGGCTGCATCGCTTTTACACCGACCGCAAGGTGCAGCCCTATGGACCCTATCCCGGCGCGCAAGCAGGCGGGGCCGAGATGGACGAGGCAAGGACGCGCCTTGCCGCGATGATGGGGGTCAAGCGCGAAGAGGTCAGCTTTGGCCCTTCGACATCGGCCAACACCTATGTTCTGGCCCAGGCCGTGCGCCAATGGCTGCGCGGCCAAAACGCGGCCATCGTAGTGACCAATCAGGACCATGAGGCCAATTCCGGCGTCTGGCGGCGTCTGGCCGATGAAGGCATCGAGGTGCGCGAATGGCAGCTTGACCCGGCGACCGGCAGCCTTGATCCGGCGGATCTGCAACGGCTTCTCGCCGATGGCAAGGTGCGCTCGGTGGCCTTTCCGCATTGTTCCAACGTGATTGCCGAGATCAACGATGTGGCCGCCATCGCCGCCATGGCCCGAGAGGCGGGCGCGCGCACGGTGGTTGATGGGGTCAGCTATGCCCCGCATGGCTTTCCCAATGTCACGGCGCTGGGCTGTGACGTCTATCTTTTCTCGGCCTACAAGACCTTTGGTCCGCATCAGGGCATCATGGTCCTGCGCGAGTCTTTCGGGATGGACCTGCCGGGCCAGGCGCATTTCTTCAACCATGCGACGCTTTACAAGCGTCACACGCCCGCCGGGCCGGACCATGCCCAGATTGCCGCCTGTGCCGGGATGGCCGATTATGTCGATGCGCTGGCGGCGGCCCATGGGGTTTCCGACAGCAATGCGGCCAGCCGCAACATGGCCGTGCATGACCTGATGCGCGCACAGGAAGTTGCCGTGATCGCGCCATTGCTCGACTATCTGGCGGGTCGCAATGACCTGCGGCTGCTTGGCCCGCGCGATGCGGCCAAACGGGCACCGACCGTGGCGGTAGAGCTGGATGGCCCGGCGGTTCCGGTGTCGGAAGAGCTGGGGCGCAACAAGATTGCCTGCTGGGCGGGCGATTTCTATGCCGTGCGGCCTTTGGCGGCGCTGGGGATTGACCGCGAAAAGGGCGTGTTGCGCATGTCGGCGGCGCATTACACCAGCGCCGAGGATGTCGGCCGCCTGATTGCGGCGCTAGACCGGGTGCTTTGAGCCGTGGGGCAGGGGTGGGGCGGCCCAATGGCCGCCCACCCCGCGCCTTGCGCGCCATTATTTGCCGCCACAGGATGAACCAAAGGCAAGTTTGCTGCGTAAATGCCTGAAATGGGGATGGAATGACCGACGCAGCTTTGATTCTCTGGTTCCGGCGCGACCTGCGCCTGTCGGATCATCCCATGCTGGCGGCGGCCCTTGCGACGGGGCGGCCCGTGGTGCCGGTGTTCATCCTTGACCCTGAAACCGAAGCCCTTGGCGCGGCGCCGAAATTCCGGCTGGGTCTGGCGCTGGCGAGCTTTGCCGAGCGGCTGGCTGCCATGGGAAGCCGTCTGATCCTGCGGCGCGGGCCGGCGGTGGAGGTGCTTGCAGCGCTGGCGCACGAAACCGGGGCGGCGGGGGTGATGTGGAGCCGCATGTATGACGCCGCCGCGCGCGCGCGCGATCAGGCGGTGAAGGCCGCCTTGAAGGCGCGGGGGCTGACTGCGCAAAGCCATCCCGG
This sequence comes from Alphaproteobacteria bacterium, assembly GCA_016869835.1. Classification (GTDB taxonomy): domain Bacteria; phylum Pseudomonadota; class Alphaproteobacteria; order Rhodobacterales; family Rhodobacteraceae; genus Tabrizicola_A. The sequence continues at coordinate 18,378 of VGDH01000003.1, read as the reverse complement.
CGCGCTTTTGCTTGAACCTTGGGAGGTCGCGACGGGGCAGGGCGGACCTTACCGGGTCTATACCCCCTTCTGGCGCGCCGTGCGCGGCCGCGCGGTAGCCCCCGCCTTGCCCGCGCCCGCCCAGTTGCCCGCACCCGCCCTCTGGCCCGTCTCGGACCGGCTGGAGGACTGGCATCTGGATGCCGCCATACACCGCGGCGCGGCGGTGGTGGCTGCGCATCAACGGGTGGGCGAGGGCAAGGCGCTTGCGCGGCTTGAGGAATTTGCCGCAGGCTCGATGGCCGCCTATAGCGCTGATCGTGATCTGCCGGGGCTGGAGCGCGCGACCAGCGGGCTTTCGGAAAACCTCGCCTGGGGCGAGATTGGCCCGCGCCTCATCTGGCATCGCGGCTGGCGCGCCATGGCCGAGGGCAATGCCGGGGCCGAGACGTTTCTGAAGGAACTCGTCTGGCGCGAATTCGCCTGGCATCTGATGTATCACTATCCCGAGCTTGACCGGACAAGCTGGAAATCGGGCTGGGAAGCCTTTCCCTGGCGCAGTGACAACCCCGACGCCGAGGCCTGGCGGCGCGGCATGACGGGCGAGCCCTTTGTCGATGCCGCCATGCGCGAGATGTATGTGACAGGCCGCATGCACAACCGCACCCGGATGATCGTGGCAAGCTATCTGACCAAGCATCTCTTGACCGACTGGCGGGTGGGGCTGGCCTGGTTTGCCGATTGCCTGACCGATTGGGACCCGGCCGCCAATGCCATGGGCTGGCAATGGGTCGCAGGCTCGGGCCCCGATGCCGCACCCTATTTCCGCATCTTCAACCCGGCCAGCCAGGCCGAAAAGTTTGACCCCGACCAAAGCTATCGGCGTCGCTGGATTGCCGAACTGTCGCGCCAGCCCGGCACCTTGGCGCAAAGCTTTTTTGCCGCCGTGCCGCAAAGCTGGCAGCTTGACCCCGCCGCGCGCTATCCGATGCCGCGCATTGATCTGGCCGAGGGGCGCGCCCGCGCCTTGGCAGCCCTTGCCCAAGGAAAGACTTGAGTGATGCCGCGTGATCTGGAAACTTGCCCCGAAAAAGAACCCGTGGGGGGTGTGTCGATGGACGTCCTGACGTCGGTGAAAGGCCAGCCCGGCCTGCCGCGCTATTTTGCTGCAACCTTTGACCTGGCCAGCCGGATGAAACATGGTCGGTTGGATTTCATCCTGCCCGACGGGCGGCGCTTTCGCGTCGATGCGCCGGGCCCCGGTCTGGTGGCCGAGGTGCAGGTCCATGACCCCGATGTCTTTGCCCGCCTGATCCGCGAGGGCGATGTCGGCTTTTGCGAAGCCTATATGGAGGGCGGCTGGTCCACCCCTGATTTGCAGGCGGTGATGGATCTGGCGCAGGGCGGCAACAACGATGCACTGGACCGGATGATCGGTGTCACGCTGGTGCGCGCCTATGAGCGGCTGCGCTTCTGGCTGCAATCGAACTCGAAGCGGCAGGCGAAAAAGAACATCGCCTATCACTATGATCTGGGCAATGACTTCTACCGGCTGTGGCTGGATGACAGCATGACCTATTCCAGCGCGCTGTTTCGGTCGGGGCAGGAAAGCCTTGAGACCGCGCAGGAACAGAAATACGCCAGCATGGTGGACCAGATGGGTGCCAAACCCGGCGATCATGTGCTGGAGATTGGCTGCGGCTGGGGTGGTTTTGCCGAATATGCCGCCGCCAAGCGCGGGCTGCGGGTGACGGGGCTGACGATTTCCAAGGCCCAGCACGACTATGCCGTGGCGCGCATCGCGGCTGCGGGCCTGTCGGACCGGGTCGAGATCAAGCTGCAGGATTACCGCGACGAGCGGGGGGTCTATGACGGCATCGCCTCGATCGAGATGTTCGAGGCGGTGGGCGAAAAATACTGGCCCACCTATTTCAACACCCTGCGCGAGCGGCTGAAACCCGGTGCGCAGGCTACCTTGCAGATCATCACCATCGGCGATGATCGCTTTGAGATGTATCGAAAGACCGTTGATTTCATTCAGAAATACATCTTCCCCGGTGGCATGCTGCCCTCGCCTTCGGCGCTTAAGGCGGAAATCGCGCGGGCGGGGCTGGAGTTTACCGGCTCGATCGAGTTCGGCCAAAGCTACAGCCAGACCCTGCGGCGCTGGCACGAGACCTTCAACGCGCGGTGGTCCGAGGTGCAGGCCATGGGCTTTGACGATCGCTTCCGGCGGATGTGGAACATGTATCTCACCTCTTGTGCGGGGGCCTTTCAGGGTGGAAACTGCGACGTGACCCAGGTCACGCTGAAACGCCCCTAAGGGGTTGCGCCGTATTTCTGCCCGCATTTCTGCCCGTTTTTGCGGGTAATCCCGTTTGTAAACCGCCCATTTCGACCGAGGATTTCATGCCCACCGCGCCCAAGCTGTTTTCCGCCGTGTTCTTTGCCCTTGTGGCTGCGCTTGCCGCGCATCTCTTCATCCCGGTCTTGCCCGAGGGCACCCAGGTCAAGATGTTCCGCGAGCTGTCGGCGGTTATCGGGTTTTTCTGCGGCTGGTTCATCATGGGCCGGTCCACCGGGCGTGGCATGACCGAGGCGGTCAACCGCGGGCTGGTCACGGCGGTTGCGGTGCTTTTCTGGTGCCTCTTGCTATTCTCCATCTATTTCATGGTCCGCAAATCGACCCGCATGATGTATGACGGGCCGATGGAAGCGGTTTTGGGCATCTTTCAAGTGATGCTTGAATACGGCGCGCTCTTGCGCTACCCGGCCACGCCCTTGGCCTTGCTTGGCGGCGGCGTTCTGGGCGGGGTAATGGCCGAATGGGTCAGCCGCCGCTGGAGCTGAGCCGGGCCTTTCATCCTTTGCGTTGATCCGGCCGGTTTACCCTTGGCTTGCCATAGGCTATCTGCGCGCCAGATAAGGGAGGTGGGGCGTTCAGACCTCGGCCAAGGGCAGGGTGCAGGCAAAGATGAGAACCGACGACAGTGACATCCGCGCCCGGGCTGCCCGGGCCGCGCCCGCCGAAGAGCGTCGCAAGGTGGCAGCAGGCGATGTCGAGGTTGCAGCCCGGGCCGAGCCCTATGCCCGCTTTTTTGCCGTCGAGGAGCAGGACCTGCGCTTTCGCCGCTTTGACGGCCAGCTTTCGCAATCTGTCAACCGGGCGGCCTTTGTCTCGGGCGATGCGGTGACGGTGCTGCCCTGTGATCCGGGGCGTGACCGCGTTCTTCTTGTCGAACAGTTCCGCTTTGGTCCGCATCTGCGCGGCGATGCCAACCCCTGGCAGCTTGAGGCGATTGCCGGGCGGATCGACGCGGGCGAGACACCCGAGGCCACCGCGATCCGTGAGGCACGCGAAGAGGCGGGCCTTGAGATTTCCCGCCTTGTGCCGATTGCGGGCTATTACCCGACGCCCGGCGCGGTGACCGAGTTCCTCTATTCCTATCTTGTCCTTGTTGATCTGCCCGACAGTGCCATCGCCACCTTTGGTCTGGCCAGCGAGGCCGAGGATATCCGCGTTCATTTGCTCAGCTTTGAACGGCTCATGCAGCTTTGTGCCAGTGGCGAGGTGGGCAATGCGCCGACGCTTCTGTCGGCCTTCTGGCTGGCACGAGAGCGGGCTGCCTTGCGGGCTGCCGCGATCTGAGCCCTTGCAACGTTCCGCGCCAAGGGCATAACTGGCCCCAGCCCCCGTGATGAGCCTGCCGATGACCGACGACGCCCGCAAAGTCCCAAGCCACGAACTCACCTATGTGCGCCTGCGCGACATGGTGCTGTTCGGCACGCTGGCACCGGGCCAGCCGGTGACCATTCAGGGCCTGATTGCCGATCTGGGCGCCGGAATGACCCCGGTGCGCGAGGCGATCCGTCGGTTGACGGCCGAGGGCGCGCTGGAACCCCAGGGCAACCGCCGCGTGACCGTGCCGCGGCTGGAACCGGGGGTGCTGGACCAGCTTGCCTTTGCCCGCCTGACGATTGAGCCGCGCCTGGCCGAACTTGCTGCGGCCAATCTGACGCCGTCGCTGATTGCCCGGCTGACCGGGTTGGATGACCGGGTGAACGCGGCAATCCGCGCCGGTGATGTCGGCGGATATCTGACCGCAAACCATGCCTTCCATTTCGCCCTTTATGAGGCATCGGGGGCGGGGGTGCTGCTTGATATGGCGCGGTCGATGTGGCTGCGCTTTGGCCCCTCGCTGCGGGTTGTGGTGACGCTTGCCGGGGCGGCAGGCCTGCCGGACCAACATGCCGAGGCCCTGGCCGCCATGCGTGCAGGCGATGGGGCGCGGCTGGCGCGGGCGGTGAAAGACGATATTTCCCAAGGGGTTGAAGAGGTCCGTGCAGCACTTGCCCGGGCCGAGATCTGAGCGGCGCGCGCTCAGCTTCAGAATTTGATCAAATTCCTTGAACAGCGGCCGCGTTTGAGCATATCTTGCGCCCAAGTGCCCGGGGATTCCCGCTGGGAGTCAGGGCCCGTGACCGAAGGGATATCCCATGAACATGATCACCAACCACATGTCGACGGCCGAGCTGCAAAAGCTCGACGCCGCGCATCACATGCACCCCTTCACCGATGCCAAGGGCCTTGCGGCCAAGGGGGCGCGGGTGATCAAATCGGCCCAAGGCGTCTGGCTGACCGACAGCGAAGGCAACCGGATAATCGACGGCATGGCGGGGCTGTGGTGCGTCAATATCGGCTATGGCCGCCCGGAACTGGGCAATGTGGCCAAACGTCAGATGGACGAGCTGAGCTATTACAACACTTTCTTCCAGACCACCCATGTGCCCGCCATCGCGCTGGCCGCCGAACTGGCCAAGATCGCGCCCGAAGGCATGAACCACACCTTCTTTGCCGGATCGGGGTCCGAGGCGAATGACACCAATATCCGCCTTGTGCGGCGCTATTGGCAGGTCAAGGGCCAGCCCGAAAAGCGTGTCATCGTCGCGCGCAAGAACGGCTATCACGGCTCAACCATGGGCGGCGGCAGCCTTGGCGGCATGTCGCCCATCCATGCCCATGGCGGCAAGATCGACGGCATCCACCACATCGACCAGCCCGACTGGTGGTCCGAAGGCGGCGACATGACGCCCGAAGAGTTCGGTCTTGCCCGCGCCCGCCTGCTTGAGGACGCGATCAACGAGATCGGCATCGACAAGGTCGCGGCCTTCATCGGCGAACCGATTCAGGGCGCGGGCGGTGTCATTGTGCCGCCCTCGACCTATTGGCCGGAAATCCAGCGGATCTGCGACAAATACGGCATCTTGCTGATCGCCGATGAGGTCATCACCGGCTTCGGCCGCACCGGCAACATGTTCGGCTCGACCACCTTCGGGATCCGCCCCCACATCATGACCATCGCCAAGGGCCTGTCCTCGGGCTATCAGCCGATCGGCGGGTCGATCATCCATGACGAGGTGTTCAAGGTGGTCGCCGAAGGGGGCGAGCTGTTCCACGGCTACACCTATTCCGGCCATCCGGTGGCCTCGGCGGTCGCCCTGGAAAACCTGCGGATCATTCAGGAGGAGGGAATTGTCGAGTATGTGCGCGACGTGGCCCACCCCTATCTGAAAGAGAAGTGGGACGCGTTGACCGATCACCCGATGGTGGGCGAGGCGAAACTGGTGGGTCTCATGGGGTCCATCGCGCTGACGCCGAACAAGGAAAAGCGCGCAAAATTCGCCGCCGAGGCCGGGACCGTGGGCTACAAGACCCGCGAGCGTTGCTTTGCCAACAATCTGGTGATGCGCCATGTGGGCGATCGGATGATCATTGCCCCGCCGCTGGTGATCAAGCCCGAAGAAATCGACGTGCTGATCGCGCGGGCGCGCAAGTCGCTGGATGAGGCCTACAAGATCGTCAAGGACGAGGGGCTTTTCGTCCCGGGCTAAAGGGCGGCAGGCCCCCAGCCTGCTTCCGCCGAGAACAAGGATGATCTGTCAGCGCTGGCCTGGCCCTTCGGGCCGGGTCCAGATCCACGTGCCCATGATCGTCAGGACCACGGCCTGTGCCGCCAGCACTGGCCAGCCAAGGCCAAGCGCCAGGCTGATTGCAAAGGCCCCTGCCATGGCGGTGATTGCCAGCCGCTTGGCGCGGCGGTTGATCGCACGGTATTGCCGCCAATCGCGGATGGCCGGGCCAAAGACCGAATGACCAACCAGCCAGTCATGCAGCCGGGGCGAGGATTTGGCAAAGCAGGCGGCGGCCAGGATCATGAAGGGCGTGGTGGGCAGGAAGGGTAGCACAAGGCCCGCCAGCCCAAGGGCAAGCGCGACAAGGCCAAGGCTGATCCACAGGATGCGCATGGGCAGCGGTGTTTCACGAAGTGGCGGCGCTGTCGAGTGTCAGACGCGCCCGTCGTTTTCGTATCAGAACCCGATCGGGCACTTGGCCTTTTCTTTTCCCGGCCCGCCGCCTATAGCACAGGGGATTGCGGGATGCCCCCGCGCCCCTTTGCCGTGAAAGGCCGCCCATGCGGACCATTACCACCACCGAAGAGCTTGCCGCCTTTTGCACCGCCGCCAAGGCCCAGCCCTATGTGACCATCGACACCGAATTCCTGCGCGAACGCACCTATTGGTCCAAGCTTTGCCTGATCCAGATGGCTTTGCCGGGCAAGACCGGCGACGCGGTTCTTGTGGATCCGATCGAAGGCGCGCAGATGTCGCTTGAACCGCTTTATGATCTTTTCCGCCACAAGGCGACGGTCAAGGTGTTTCACGCCGCGCGGCAGGATCTCGAGATCTTCTTTGTCGAGGGCAAGGTGTTTCCCGAACCTCTGTTCGACACCCAGGTCGCCGCCATGGTCTGCGGCTTTGGCGAGCAGGTGGGCTATGAGACCCTGGTCAAGAAGATCGCCAAGGAAAACCTCGACAAGACCAGCCGCTTTACCGATTGGTCGCGCCGCCCGCTGACAGCGGCACAAAGCGAATATGCGCTGGCCGATGTCATCCATCTGCGGGTGATCTATGAATGGCTGGCCGCGCAACTGACCAAGAACGGCCGACAGGCCTGGGTGGAAGAAGAGCTGTCGCTGCTGACCGATCCCGAAACCTATATCACCCGGCCCGACGAGGCGTGGATGCGCGTCAAGACGCGCACCACCTCGGGGCGGTTCCTGGCGGTGGTCAAGGAACTGGCGCGGTTTCGCGAGGCCTATGCCCAAGGCAACAATGTGCCACGCTCGCGCGTGATGAAGGATGATGCACTTCTGGAACTGGCCTCAACCCGGCCTGCATCCATGGAGGAACTTGGCCGTTCGCGTCTGTTGCAGCGCGAGGGGCGCAAGACCGAGATTGCCGAAGGCATCCTTGCGGCCATCAAGGCGGGCCTTGAGATGCGGCCTGAAGATATGCCGAAGCCGGATCTTGAGCGTGAGCAGTTGCAGGTGAACCCGGCCTTGGCCGATCTGTTGCGCGTGCTCCTCAAGGCCAAGTCGGAAAGTCTGGGCGTGGCGCCGCGCCTGATCGCTTCGGCCTCCGATCTTGATGCGATTGCCGCCGGAGAGCGCAATGTCGACGCGCTGAAGGGCTGGCGCGCCGAGGCCTTTGGAGATGACGCCATGCGGCTTTGCCGGGGTGAGATTGCCTTGTCGGCCAAGGGCAACGAGGTGCGGGTGGTCCGGCTTTAGCGACGGCTCGCGCGGGCGTTTTCAGCGCCCTGCACCACGATCTCGCGGATCCCTTCCAGCCGGATCTTCGACAGATGCGCGGCCACGGTGACCTCTCGGGTGCGCTGGGCCCCTGCGGGGCGCGGCTCGGGCGGGGGCATCAGGCGAAAGTCATAAACCAGAACCCCGTTTTCATCGACCGGACGGGCCACCAGCTCGGCATCGTGAAAGCCCTGTGTCGGCGACAGGCCAGTGGCGCGCACGATGGCGCCGTAGGGGGTGGGCTCGATGCTCATCGACAGGACCTGCGCCACAAGCGGGCGGGCCTCTACCTTGACGGGCACGCCGAACTCATCCGCCTGCGCCTCCCGCGATCCGCCGAACCAGCTCAGCGGATTGAGCCGAGACTCACGGATAGCGCCGCATGACGTCAGCACCATCACGGCAGTCAGGGCGAGGGTCAGGGAAAGGCGCATCGACAGGGTCCTTGCAAGCACTCTCCTTTGGCTATCCGATCAGGGGGGCTTTGAAAAGGCCGCAGCGATTGCAGGCCGGGGCTGGACAGGGTGGCAGGGGCGAATTAGCTGACAGGGGAACACAGGAGTTGCACCATGGCCACCGCCGCCTTTGAGGAGATTGCCGAAACCTTCGCCTTTCTCGACGATTGGGAGGATCGCTATCGCCATGTGATCGACCTCGGCCGTGCGATGCCGCCGCTCGATGACAGTTTCAAGGTGCCGGCCCTGAAGGTCGAGGGCTGTGCCAGCCAGGTCTGGCTGCGTCCGGTGATCGAAGGCGGCCGCTTTGACTTCGAGGGCGATTCGGATGCGATGATCGTGCGCGGGCTGATTGCCGTCCTGCACGCGCTTTACGCGGGTCTGCCGGTGGGGCAGGTGGGCGCGGTCGATGCCAGCGCCGAACTTGGCCGTCTGGGGCTGAACGAACACCTGTCCTCGCAGCGCTCAAACGGCCTGCGCGCCATGGTCGAGCGCATCCGCAAGACCGCTGCCGAGGCCTCTTCGTAAGCTTCGCTTCTCATCGGCCGCGCCCCGACGAGACGCCGAAGGCGCACGAGGAGGCGGCGTTCAGAGTTGGGCCTTCAGATCGGCGCGCAGGCGGCCTTGCACCAGGCCAGCGCCGCGGGCGACAGCCGGGGGGCGAGCTTTTCCAGAACCATGGCGTGATAGGTATTCAGCCAATCCCGTTCGCCCGGTGACAGCATCGCCGCCACCACCAGCCGCTGGTCAAAGGGCACAACGGTCAGCGTTTCAAACTGCAACTGGCTGCGCTCGTCATCTCCACCGGGCAGGTGCGGCGCAGGTTCCACCACGATCAGGTTTTCCAGCCGGATGCCGAACTCGCCCTCTCGGTAATAGCCGGGCTCATTCGACAGGATCATGCCCACCTCCAGCAGCACCTCGGAAATCCGGCTCAGCCGCTGCGGCCCCTCATGCACTGACAAAAAGGCCCCGACGCCATGCCCGGTGCCATGGTTGAAATCCTGCCCCGCCAGCCACAGGGGCGCGCGTGCAAGCGGTTCCAGATCACGCCCGGCCAGCCCCTTGGGCCAGCGCACGCGGCTGATGGCAATCGTGCCTTGCAAGACGCGGGTATAGCAGGCCCGCGCATAGTCGCCCGGATCGCCCACGGCCACGGTGCGGGTGATGTCGGTCGTGCCATCCAGATACTGGCCGCCACTGTCGACCAGCAAAAGCGAGTTGGGCTCAACCGCCCGGTTTGACTCCTCCGTCACCCGGTAATGCATGATCGCCCCGTTGGGCCCCGCGCCGCAGATCGTGTCAAAGCTGATCTCATGCAGCGCATTGGTGGCCCGGCGAAAGCCTTCCAACCCCTTGACCACATCAATCTCGGTCATCCCGCCTTGCGGCAGCCGATCCTCAAGCCAGCACAAGAATTCCACCATCGCCGCGCCGTCGCGCAGATGGGCCTCGCGCATGCCGTTGATTTCGCCCGCATTCTTGCAGGCTTTGGGCAGGCGGCAGGGATCATCGCCCCAAACCACGTCAATCCCCGCCTCTTGCAACTCCAGCGACACCGCCAAAGGTGCCGTGCCCTTGTCCACCTGCACAGGTCCTTGCAAGGTGCGCAGAGCTGGCACAAAGGCCGCCACCGGGCGCAGGCTGACATGGGTGCCCAGATAGGCGCGCACCGTGTCGTCAAACTTTGCGCCTTCCGCAAACAGCGTCACGCGGGCATCGTCATGCAGAATGGCAAAGCCATGCAGGATCGGGTTGCGCGGCACATCGGCGCCCCGGATGTTCAAAAGCCAGCACAGACTGTCGGGCAAGGTGATGACCGCCGCCGACCGCCCCGCCTTGCGCAACCCCTCTGCCAGCCGCGCGCGTTTGGCCGCGCTCGTCTCTCCGGCCAAGGCATCGGGATGGACAAAGGCCCGGCCCATCGGCGCGTCGGGCTGGTCGGCCCAGATGCGGTCCACCATATTCTCGACCGCCCGCAAGGATAAACCGCTGCCCTGCAGCCCGGCCTCCAGTTTTTCGATCTCATCCGCCGTGTGGAGCCAGGGATCAAAGCCCAAAGTGCCTGCTGCTAACTGATCGCGCATCCAGTCGGCTTGCTTCACCTCGGGCCAGGGCACCGGCGTGAAATGGGCCAGATCGACCTGCCCCTTCACCTGCGTCCGATAGCGCCCGTCAATGAACACCCCCGCCACCGTTGGAAGCACAATCGCAAACCCTGCCGATCCGGTGAACCCGGTCAGCCATTGCAGCCGTTCATCGCGAGCCGCCACATATTCGCCCTGATGCACATCGGCGCGCGGCACGATGAACCCCGCCAGCCCCTCGGCGGCCAAAACAGCGCGCAGCGCCGAAAGGCGTCCCGGCCCCTGGGCAGGATTGGCGGTGACATCAAACGTCTGGAACATCGCGGGCTCCTTCAATGTGGCACAAAAATACTCAAGGGGGTGAATTGGCAGAGCCAAGAGTGGGACAGACTGTCCCCCTTACCCCGCCTTCCGCATTCCCAAGGCCCGGGCGCGTTTCTTGGGGTCCACCTCGAACAGGCTCGCAAGCTGTTCTGTCATGGCCCCGGCCAGTTGTTCGACATCGGTGATCGTCACGGCGCGCTGGTAATAGCGCGTCACGTCATGCCCGATGCCAATGGCGATCAGCTCTGCCGCACGGCGCTTTTCAACCATGGCGATCACATCGCGCAGATGTTTTTCCAGGAACGAGGCCGCGTTGACCGACAGCGTCGAATCGTCCACCGGCGCGCCGTCGGAAATCACCATCAGGATCTTGCGCGCCTCGGGCCGGGCCATCGCCCGGCGATGCGCCCATTCCAGCGCCTCACCGTCGATGTTTTCCTTCAAGAGCCCCTCTTTCATCATCAGCCCCAGATTGGGCCTGACCCGGCGCCAGGGTGCATCGGCCCCCTTGTAGATGATGTGGCGCAGGTCGTTCAGCCGCCACGGCGCCTGCGGGCGCCCCTGCGCAAGCCAGCGTTCACGGCTTTGACCGCCCTTCCAGGCGCGGGTGGTAAAGCCCAGGATCTCGACCTTGACCGAACAGCGCTCCAGCGTCCGCGCCAGCACATCGGCGCAAATCGCCGCAATCGAGATGGGGCGTCCGCGCATGGAGCCCGAATTGTCGATCAGAAGCGTCACGCAGGTGTCGCGGAATTCGGTGTCCTTTTCCTGCTTGAACGACAGGGGCGTCGTGGGGTTGGAAATGACACGGGCCAAGCGGCCTGCATCCAACGTGCCCTCTTCCAGATCAAACAGCCACGACCGGTTCTGCTGGGCTTGCAGGCGGCGTTGCAGCTTGTTGGCAAGGCGGGAAACCGCACCTTTCAGGGGCTCCAACTGCTGATCCAGATAGGCGCGCAGGCGTTCCAGTTCGGCCGGTTCGGCCAGTTCCTCCGCCTTGATTTCCTCATCGAAATCCGTGGTAAAGACGGTGTAATTCGGATCAGCATCGGAATAGGGTGCAGGGGGCGGCGGCTCCAGCGGGGCCTCGCCCTCGGGCAGTTCGGTCTCGTCGCCCTGCTCCATGTCGGCGCTGTCTTCCATGGTGACTTGCGCCTGGGACTGGTCTTCTTCCTGGTCCTGGCTGCGCTCGGGACTGGCTTCGGAGTCGTCGCTGTCCTGATCTTCCGAACCCTGGCTGTCGGGGTTGTCCTGATCTTCCTCGGCCTCGTTGCCGGTCTCGTCCTCATCCGGCGCGTCCGGGTCATCGCCCAATTGGTCGCCATAGCCAAGATCCGAGATCACCTGCCGGGCCAGCCGGGCGAAGGCTGCCTGATCGGCCAGCACATGATCCAGATTGTCAAGCGTGCCGCCCGCCTGTTCCTCGATGAAGCCGCGCCAGAGGTTCATCACGTTCTCGGCCGCTTTGGGCAGCGGATTGCCGGTTGCCAGGTGGCGCACCAGATAGCCCGCTGCCACCGAAAGCGGGGCCTCGCCGGGGCTTGTGATGCTGCCATAGCCCTTGCGCTCGGCCTCATGGGCGATCTTGGCGTCGATGTTGGTGGCCGTACCGGGCATCACCCTGGCCCCCACCGCCTCACACCGCGCGGTCTCCATGGCCTCGTAAATCTCGCGGGCCAAAGGGCCTGTCGGGGCATAGCGGCTGGCGGTGGCCTCGTTGTGATACTTTCGCTTCAGCGCGAAGGCATCCGCCGTGCCGCGCGCCAAGAGAACCTCATCCCGCGTCATCCGGCGCGAGACCTGCGGCAGGCGCACGCCGTCTTTGGTCATGCCCGAGGGGTCGACCGAATAGGTGACGGTCATCTCCGGATCATCGGCCATGACCTTGGTGGCCTCGGCCAAGGCCTTCTTGAACGGATCGGCGGGGTTGTCGGTGGATTTGGTCATGGTCTGCCCCGTATTGCCTGTGGCTGGCGGCCCCCCCTCCCATCCTCCCCCACGAGGGGGGAGGAGGCGCCCCCTTGCCGCAGGTCATTCGCTTTGCCGTCCCGTCGCCTCCCTCCCCCCTTTGTGGGGGAGGGCTGGGGAGGGGGGTTACTTCATCGCCATGCTTGCCGCGCTTTCCGGCAGTTCCTCGCCAAAGCAGCGCTGGTAGAATTCGGCCACGGTCTGGCGCTCCAGCTCGTCGCACTTGTTCAGGAACGAAAGCCGGAAGGCATAGCCCACGTTGCGGAAAATCTCGGCGTTCTGCGCCCAGTTCAGCACGGTCCGCGGGCTCATCACGGTGGAAAGATCGCCGTTCATGAAGGCGGTCCGCGTCAGATCGGCCACGGTGACCATCTGCGAAATGGTCTTGCGGCCCTTCTCGGTGTTGTAATGAGGGGACTTGGCCAGAACGATTGCCGCCTCGGCGTCGTGGGACAGATAGTTCAGCGTCGCGACCAGTGACCAGCGGTCCATCTGCGCCTGGTTGATCTGCTGGGTGCCGTGATAGAGGCCCGTCGTATCCCCAAGGCCAACGGTGTTTGCGGTCGCAAACAGCCGGAAAGACGGGTGGGGCGTGATGATTTCGTTCTGATCGAGAAGCGTCAGCTTGCCGTCATGTTCCAGGACGCGCTGGATCACGAACATCACATCCGCCCGGCCCGCGTCATATTCGTCGAACACAATGGCCACCGGGTTGCGCAGCGCCCAAGGCAGGATGCCTTCGTGGAACTCGGTCACCTGCTTGCCGTCGCGCAGCTTGATCGCGTCCTTGCCGATCAGGTCGATCCGGCTGATATGGCTGTCCAGGTTCACCCGCACCGTCGGCCAGTTCAGCCGCGCGCCGACCTGTTCGATATGGGTCGATTTGCCGGTGCCGTGATAGCCCTGGATCATCACCCGGCGGTTATAGGCAAAGCCTGCCAGAATGGCCAAGGTGGTGTCGGGATCAAACTTGTAGGTCGGGTCAATCGCCGGCACCCGATCGGTCGCCTCGGCAAAGCCCTTGACCTTCATGTCGGTGTCGATGCCGAACACGTCACGGACCGAGATCTCTTCGGTGGGTTTTTGCAGGGTCTCAGCCATTATCGTCGTCCATCATCGAATGCCTTGGGGCCATCGGCCCCTTTTGGGAGTGAAGTTGTGGAGCATATCTCCAGGGGCCGCAAGGGCTGGACTCACGGGTTTTCGCAACTTGGTGAGCCGATGTAACCTTTGCTGTTTGGCCGGGGTCACCATTCTAGGATAGGGCGATCAAAGCGATTTGCTAGGAACCCTGCCATGAACCGCCGTCTTTTTCTGTCGACCACGCTTGCCGCGCTGGGCCTTGCCCGAACCGCCCGCGCCGAAAGCTTTGAATTCACCCTGACCGATGAAGAATGGCGCGCGCGCCTGTCGCCCGAGGCCTATCAGGTCTTGCGCCACGAGGCGACCGAACGGGCGGGGACAAGCCCGTTGAACCATGAAAAGCGCGCGGGAATGTTCCATTGCGCGGGCTGCGATCTGCCGCTCTTTTCCTCGGCCACGAAATACGACAGCGGCACCGGCTGGCCCTCCTTCTGGGAGCCTTTGGAAAATGCCATCCGAACCAAGCCCGATCCGGGCATCTTTGGCGACCGGGTCGAGGTGCATTGCCGCCGCTGTGGCGGCCATCTTGGCCATGTGTTCGAGGACGGGCCGCAGCCCACGGGGCTGCGCTACTGCATCAACGGGGTATCGCTGGCCTTTGTGTCGGGCTGAGGGCGCGCGCCAAGGGGCGCGCATGCCACCGGCATCAGTGGACACCGCGCGCAGGCGCGGCTAGGGTCAGGCGCAGGGGTCGTCTGACCCTTGATCTTTTACAAACCTTTCGCTTCCCGCTGTTTTCCCGATCGCCTTTTTGCGTCAAGCCTGCCCGTCTCGCCCCATCACCTGACCTTTGTTTCAAGCATTTTCGACCGGAGCATTTTCTTGGCCCTCATGCCGACCCCAGCCCCCTCATCCGTCAGTGAGGCGGTCGCCAAACCCCTGAGATCCCTGCTTTCCGCCCCCGCGACCCCGGCCAGCCTGAACCGGGCGCTTCGCCATCTGGCGAAGTGGCGGGCCGAGCTGGTGGCCAATACGCTGATCCAGCGGTCCGGAGGTGTGGTCCTGTCCGGGCCGTTTCAGGGGATGCTCTATGAGGTGCGCGCCGCCGAAGGTTCGCGCGCCGCGCGGCTGATCGGGGCCTATGAGGCCAGCCTGCATCCGGTGATCGAAGAGATCGTGGCGCGCGTGCCGGATCTGGTGATCGATATCGGATCGGCCGAGGGCTATTACGCAGTGGGACTTGCCCGCCGCCTGCCGGGCGCGCGGGTGCTGGCGCGCGATGCCTCGGGCAAGGCGCAGGATATGTGCCAGACGCTTGCGGCGGCCAATGGCGTGGCCGACCGGGTCGAGGTGGGCGGCCTGTGGAGCCATGCCGATTTCGCGGTCTGTGCCAAGGCGCGGGCCGTTGTGATTTGCGACATCGAAGGGGCTGAGGAGGCGCTTTTGGACCCGGTGGCGGCCCCCGGCCTGATCCATGCCGATATTCTGGTGGAATGTCATCCGGGCATGTCGCCGGGCGAGACCGAACGACTGGCCGCCCGCTTTGCCCCGACCCACCGCCTGCGCCAGATCGGGCGCAAGCTGGACGACAGCGGTTTGCCGGGCTGGATGGAGAACCTGTCCGACCTTGATCGGTTGCTCGCGCTTTGGGAATGGCGCGCCGCGCCGACCCCATGGCTTTGGATGGAGAAGCGGTGATGCGCCCACAGAACGCGGCGATCTGGTATGCGCAAGACGGGTTCGACCCGGCGGCCAAGGGCATCAACGGGCGGCGCGTGGCGGGGGAAAGCTTTCTCAAGGGCTTTTTGCGCCATGCCGATGTGGATGAATTCGTCATCCTGCCGAAGATGCCCGAAGACGTCGAGCCGGTGCGCGCATTGGCCGAGACATTGCGCCCGGCCGTGCCTCTACGGGCGGCAAGCATGATGCGGCCGACCAGCATCGGCCCCGTGAACCAGGTCTTTTATCCAAGCGCGAATTTTGGCGCCGAGGCCTGGCGGCGGGCGCCCTATGGCACGGGGGCCTATGCGCTTTCGGGCATCACCCATACCACCTCGACCCAGGCGGTGATGGAGGGCTGGCTCAACCTGCGGGTTGCGCCGGTGGCGGAATGGGATGCGGTGATCTGCACGTCGAACGCGGTGCAGTTCAGCGTGCGCTATCAGCTGGATCTGAGCGACACACATCTGAAACGGCAGTTGAACGCCACGCTGCGCCCGCGCCCCTTGCTGCCGGTGATCCTCGTGGGGATCCACTGCGATGATTTCACGCCCGACCCGGCGGCGGGCAAGGCGCTGCGCGCCCGGCTTGGCGCGGCCGAGGGGGATATAATCTTTACCACCATCGCCCGGCTGACCCCGCATGAAAAGTTCGATCCCCTGCCGATCTATCTTGCCATGCGGGCGGCGCAGAAGAAGCTTGGGCCAGGGCAAAAGCTGCATGTCGCCTTTTGCGGGGTGTTTCGCGAGGATTATTCGCGCCGGGTCTTTGAAGAGGGCGCGCGGCGTCTGATGCCGGATGTGGGCTTTGCGCTTCTTGACGGGGCGGATGCGGCCGAGCGCAAGGCTGTTCTGTCAGGGGCGGATGTGTTCATGTTCCTGATCGACAATATTCACGAAACCTTTGGCCTTGCCCCCATCGAAGGCATGGCGGCGGGGCTGCCGCTGCTGGTTTCGGATTGGGACGGAATGAAGGACACGGTGACGCCCGATGTCGGCTTTCGCGTGACCTTGCGCACGCTGCCCGGTCCGCATCTGGCGCAAGAGGCGCTGCGCTATCAGGGCGGCTATGACAGCTATGTGCAGTATTGCTCGCTTGCCTCGGCGATGACCGAGATCGACATGGGCGAATTGACGGCGCGGATCCTCGATCTGGCGCAGAACCCCGGTTTGCGGCGAAAGATGGGGGCGGCTGCACAGGTGCGGGCGCGGTCGGTTTATGATTGGGCGCAGATCATCCCGCAGATGAAGGCGCTTTGGGCCGAACAAGAGGCGCGGCGCAACGCCGCCGAGGCGCGCTCGGCGCGCTATGCTGCCGATGCCTTGCCGATTGCCGCGTCGCCCACCGGGCTGTTCGGCAGCTATCCAACCGCCTTTGCCGGCTTTGCCGAGGTCCGGCTGGTCGCGTGAGACCTCACCGGGCGGCCTGGCCCGGCCGAGACGCTGGACCTGCGCGACTATGCCGGGGTCAAGCGGGTCTTTGCGCCCAAGGCGCAGGTGCTGGCGGTGTTTCAGGCCATTGAGGGGGCGGGCGCGCAGGGCGCGCAGGTCGAGACAATGGCCAAGGGGCTGGGGGCGCCGCCGCATGTGATCGAGCGCATTGCGATGTGGCTTTTGAAATACGATTTCATCCGTCGGATCTGACAGATGGGGGTTTCACACCCTCACGCGGCTTTGGCCCGGGGCCAAAGCCGCTTCCCCCGTGGGGTATTTCGGCCAAGATGAACAGGGGGGCAGCCGGACCCGGGATGCCCTACTGCTCGGATGGGTTCATTCCTTGAAGAACCGGCTGTCCTTGATCTGATCCCAGGCCCAGACCACCTCTTGCAGCCGTTCCTCATCGCGCCGATCACCGCCGTTCATGTCGGGGTGCAGATCCTTGACCAGGGCCTTGTAGGACTTGCGGATTTCCGACTTGGTCCAGGTGTCGCGCGCGTCAAGGATTTCCAGCGCCTTGCGTTCGGTGGGCGGCAGTTTGCGGGTGGCGGTCGAGACCACCTTGCCCGGGTTCTGCGTTGCCTTTTCGCCCAAGAGCTGCATCGGGTCATTGACCCCAAGCCGCGCCCAGGCCCGGCCATCATCCTTTTTCGAGAAGGGGCGGGTTTCGCGCTCCCAGAGCCGGTCCTTCTCGAGAAGCTTCTGGAATTCCTCATCGGTGGCGGTGCCGAAGAAATTCCAGCGCAGGTTGTATTCGCGCACATGATCGCGGCAGAACCAGAAGAACTCGTCCAGATGGTCGGGCGATTTCGGGGCGCGATAGGCGCCCTTTTCCTTGCAATCGGGGTAATCACAGGCGCGCTGCGAGGTCTCAAACGCACCCGACATGCCACCGCGCCGGATGGTTTTGCGCTTTGCCTTGTCGGAGGAGACCCGCAGGTCAAATTCGAACGGGGGTTTTACCATGCGTCTTCGGCCTTTCCGACTCGGGGCCATGAGTTTAGGGATTTGTGAGCCAAGGTGAAGAGGGTCCGATGTCGATCGAAGGGGAAATCCAGAATAGATTGCACGCGGCGTTTCAGCCCAGCCGTCTGGAGGTGGTGAACGAAAGCCACAAGCATGCCGGACATGCGGGCGATGACGGGACGGGGGAAAGCCATTTTGCCGTTCTGATCCGCGCCGATGCCTTGGCCGCCCTGGGGCGCTTGGCACGGCATCGCGCGGTGCACAAGGCGCTGGGCGATCTGACGCAGCGGGTGCATGCCATGGCCATCGACGCAGGCTGAACGGGCCAAGCGCCGTCCGGGCGCATGCCACGACGAGAAGCGCGGCGCGCGCCCGAGGAGGGGGGATCAGCCCGCCTTGGCCAGAAGGCGGTAATGGTGCAGCAGCGGTTCGGTATAGCCCGAGGGCTGCGCGCGCCCCTTGAACACCAGATCGCAGGCCGCCTGAAAGGCGATGCCCTGATAGCCGGGCGCCATCGGACGATAGGCCGGATCGCCTGCGTTCTGGCGGTCGACCACGGCGGCCATCTTCTTCATCGCCTCCATCACGCGGGCCTCGGACACGATGCCGTGGTGCATCCAGTTGGCGATGTGCTGGGCCGAGATGCGGCAGGTGGCGCGGTCCTCCATCAGGCCCACATCGTTGATGTCGGGAACCTTTGAGCAGCCCA
>VGDH01000002.1 GCA_016869835.1 Alphaproteobacteria bacterium | reverse complement strand
GGTCGCCCTTGGCGATCAGGCTGCGGGTGGCCATGACGGCGGCAGGGATCAGGTCGGGCGATTTGCGGTTGGCCTCGATGGCGGCTTCACGGGCCTCGACGGTGGCGGTTTCGTCCATGATGCCCTTGGCCTCTTGCAGGGCCAGAACCGCATCGCGGCGGCGGAACACGTCTTTGGTCAGACCGCCGGTCTTGAGCTTGGCGCCCAGGGTGGTGCGGGCGCCTTTCCAGTCGGCCTGTTCGGATTGCAGTTTGAGCAGGATATCCTGCGTTTCGGCATGTTTGGGCTTTAGCGCAAAGGCCTTTTCGGCCAGTTTTAGCGCGGTTTGACTGTCGCCTTCGGCCAGCTTTTGGTGCATCAGGCCGCGGATGCCGACAAAGCGGGTGCTGTCTTCGGCCAGAAGGCGTTTGTAGGCTTCGGTCGCGCGTTTGCCGTCGCCGGCGGCTTCGGCGGCCTGGGCGATGAGGAGCGTCGTCAGTTCGGGGCTTTCAAGGTATTTCTCGGCCCGTTGCGCCCGCATCAGGGCCAAGCGACCTTCGCCAGAGGCAAGGGCGAGAAAGCCGTCGGACAGCGCCTGATAGCCCTTGCGCTGGCGGTCGCGGTCGAAATAGCGCGAGATGGCGGTTTCATCGCCGTTGAGAAAGCGCAAGGTGGCGACGAGAAGGCCGATGATCTTCATCACAAGCCAGAGCGCCAGCATCAGCACCAGAAGGGTTATGACCGCCTGCAAGGGGCCAAGGGTGAATTCATAGCCCGCCGCCGCGATGCGCAGCCCGCCGCCGGTGTCGACAAGCAGGATTGCGCCATAGGCCAGGCCGGCGACGACGGCAATGAACAGCAATACCTTGAGCAATGACCAGATCATGCCGCCCCCTTATCCGCCGTTGGTTTCGGCAAGTTCGCGCAAGGCGGTCAGCGCCTGGAGCCGTTGATCTGCCATGGCCCGCCAATCGGACATGGCGGTGCGGGCCACCTCGGGAAGGCTGTCAAGCTCGGCAAGCGTGGTGACAAGATCGCCCTTGGCGAGTGCGGCTTCGGCGCGCGAGAGGATGGCGTCGGGATCGCTGCCCCCACGCGGGGTGAGGGAGCGGGCGCCGGTCTGGGTGCGGAAGAAGCTCATGGCGCGGTCGGTCCAGCTGTCGCCCATGTCGGCGCGCAGGGCGGCTTCGAGGGCGGCGCGGGCGGCTTCGGCGAAGCTGTCTTGCAAGGTGGCAAGGCTGGGCACGCCGGTTTCGGCGGCTTGGGACAGGAGGGGCGGAACATCCGGGCCAAGGGCGGCGAGTTCGGGGCCGAAGGGCGCGCCACTTTCGACGGCGGCGCGCAGGGCGGCAAGGGCGATGCGCCGTTCGGCGGCAAGGTTCAGCGCTTCGGCGTCGGCCTTGAGGCGGTTGGCCTGATCTTCGGCCTCTTGCAGCCGCGCTTCGGCGTCGGCGGCGAGGGCGGTGATATTGGCGGGCACCGGGCCGGAGGCTTGCAGTGCGGCAAGATCGGCCTGAAGCGCGGCGACGGCGGCGGTCAGGTCGGCGGTGTCTTCGGCGCGGTCGGCCGGGCCGATTTCAAGCGCAGCCACGCGGCTGTTCAGCGTGGCAAGCGTGTCCATCAACGGCGAGAGATCGGGGGCGGGTTGGCTTTCCAGCGTGGCAAGGCGGGTTTGCAGTTGGGCAAGGTCATTGGCCTGTTCGGCCAGCTTGCGCTCAAGCTCGGCGGTGGAGGCGAGGGGCCAGCCTTGGGGCACAAACTGCGCTGCGCCAAAGCCAAGGCCGGCGGCGATGGCCCCGCCCAAGAGAAGCGCCAGAAGGCCGCCGCGGCGCCGGGCGGGTTTGGCTTCGGGCTTGGGGGTGTCATCTTGCGGGGACGGAGCGGCGTCAGCGGCCTGATCGTCTTTCCGGCTGGTCAGATCATCCGTGTCGGACATGGCCGCGTTCTCCTCGGACCCCGCAACGTGGGGGCTATCCCAAGGTAGCGCCTAGAGGTGACCGGATTCAAGGTTTGCATCCGCAGAAAGCATCTGGAGGACAGTGTGCAGCATGTTTCCGCCGTCAGGGTGCGGGGCGATGGTCGATCGGGCCGGGGTCAGGGCCTGCGCCTCGGTCGCGGCGGCTGGGCTGATGGCGGCGATCCACAGGGGGGCCTTGGCGTCTGCGGGCAGGGCTTGGGCGAGGATCTGGGCCGAGCGGGGGGAGAAGAGCGGCACCAGAACCGGGCCATCGCCCCGCAAAAGGATGAGGGCGGCGGGGGAGAGTGGGCAGCTTCTTTGAGCGTAAAGGATGGCGGAATGTGTCTCTATTCCGCTGTTTGTAAGGGTTTCGGACAGGTTCCCAGCCACATCTTCGCCCCGAATGTGCAAGAGCGGGCCTTGGGGGTGCGCGGCGCGGATGAGGGCTGCAAGGGCATGAACATCTCCGTCGGCCGAGATGGCCTGAAAGCCCGCCGCGCGGGCGGTTTCCTTGGTGCGGGGCCCAACGCAAAAGGCGGTTGCTGGCAGGGCGGTGCCGGCGGTGCGCAGGCGGCCTGCGGCCTTTGCCCCGGTTTCTGAGGTGAGGATCAGCGCGTGAAAGGGCCAGTCTGGCAGCGGGGGGTGCAGCCATTCGGTCTGCATCAAGGGCGACACGATGACCTGCACCGAGGCGAGGCGCGCCTGCAACGCCTGCGCAAAGCGCTGGCTTTGCGGCGCGGGGCGGGTCAAAAGGACAACTGGGGCACGGGATTGTCTGGCCATGGCCAAGGTGTTACCTGCGCGGGACCTTTGAGGCAACGTTTGAAAACCATGGCCGCGCCGCTGACCTTTCTTGGCATCGAATCAAGCTGCGACGACACCGCCGCCGCCGTGGTGCGCCATGTGCCGGGTGCGGCGGCGCAGATTCTGTCCTCGGTCGTCGAAGGGCAGGTGGCGCTGCATGCCGATTTCGGCGGCGTGGTGCCCGAGATTGCCGCCCGCGCCCATGCCGAGCGGCTGGATCATTGCGTTGAGGCGGCCTTGGCGCAGACTGGGCTGAGCTTGCGCGATCTGGACGGCATTGCGGTGACGGCAGGTCCGGGGCTGATTGGCGGGGTGTTGTCGGGTGTGATGCTGGCCAAGGGGCTGGCCGCGGCCAGCGGGCTGCCGATGGTGGGGGTGAACCATCTGGCGGGCCATGCGTTGACGCCACGGCTGATGGATGCGGTGGGCTTTCCCTATTTGATGCTGCTGGTGTCGGGCGGGCATTGCCAGTTTCTGATTGCCAAGGGTGTGGACGAGTTCCAGCGCCTTGGCGGCACGATCGACGATGCGCCGGGCGAGGCCTTTGACAAGACCGCCAAGCTGTTGGGGCTTGCGCAGCCGGGCGGGCCTGCGGTGCAGGCCGAGGCGGCTTTGGGCGATACGCGGCGCTTTGCGTTTCCGCGTCCGCTGTTGGACCGGCCGGGGTGCGATATGTCTTTTTCGGGCCTGAAAACCGCGCTTTTGCGGGCGCGGGATGCGCTGGTGGCGGAAAAGGGCGGGTTGACGGTGCAGGACCGGCGCGATCTGTGCGCGGGGTTTCAAGAGGCGGTGGCCGATGTGCTGGTGGAGAAATCCCGCCGGGCGTTGGAGGTGTATCTGGCGCTTTCCCCGGCTGTTGCCGTGCTGGCGGTGGCGGGTGGGGTGGCGGCGAATGTGGTGATCCGCGCCAAGCTGATGGCGCTGTGTGACCGCACGGGGGTGCGGTTTCTGGCACCGCCCTTGGCCTTGTGCACCGACAATGCCGCGATGATCGCCTGGGCCGGGATGGAGCGGTTTCGCACCGGAGCGCGGGATGATGCGGCGCTGGTGGCGCGGCCGCGCTGGCCCTTGGACCAAACGGCGGCCCCGATGATCGGGTCGGGGAAGAAGGGGGCCAAGGCATGATCGTGGTGGCCGGAGCTGGCGCCTTTGGCACGGCCCTGGCCGTGGCGCTGGGCGCTGAGCGACGGGCGGTCACGCTTTGGGCGCGCGATGTGGGGGAGATGGCGGAGCGGCGGCAGAACGCGCGCTATCTACCGGGGGCGGATTTGCCCGAAACAGTGACCGTGACGGCGGATCGTGACGTTTTCACGCGGGCCGAGGTGGTACTGTTGGCCGTGCCGATGCAGGTGCTGGGCGGGTTTGTCGAGGTCAACGCCGCGTTTTTTGGCGGCAAGTGGCTGGTCGCCTGCTGCAAGGGCATGGATATGGCGACGTTGCAGGGGCCAAGCGCGGTGATCCGTGCGCGCTGTGCGGATGCCCAGATTGCGGTGCTGACGGGCCCAAGTTTTGCCGCCGACATTGCGCGGGGGTTGCCGACGGCGTTGACGCTGGCCGGGGCGGATGAGGCGTTGCAGGCGCAGCTGTCGACGCCGTCGCTGCGGCTGTATCGCAGTGCCGATGTGGTGGGGGCGGAACTTGGCGGCGCGTTGAAGAATGTGATGGCCATTGCGGCGGGTGTCGTAATGGGCGCGGGACTGGGCGACAGTGCGCGGGCGGCGCTGATGACGCGGGGCTTTGCGGAAATGCAGCGCTTTGCCTTGGCCAAGGGCGCGCGGGCCGAGACGCTGGCGGGGCTGTCGGGGTTGGGCGACTTGATTTTGACCTGCACCTCGGCGCAGTCGCGGAATTTCCGTTTTGGGCAGGCGATGGGGCAAGAGGCAGAGTTTGATCCGACCATCACGGTTGAGGGGGCTGCGACTGCGGTTGCGGTGGCCAAGATTGCCCAGCGTGACGGGATCGAGATGCCGATCACCCAGATGATTGCCGCGCTGATGGCGCAAGAGATCACGCTGCGACAGGCCATTCAGGCGCTGATGTCGCGGCCATTGAAAGAGGAATGACCCATGCGTTTTGCCCTGATCTGCACCGACAAAGCCGACCATCTGGAGGTTCGCAAGGCCAACCGGGATGCCCATTTGGCGCATATTGCGTCCTCGGGCGTGGTGGAGATGGCGGGGCCGTTTCTGAACGACAAGGGCGAGATGTCGGGGTCTTTGGTGATCCTTGAGGTGGGCAGCAAAGCCGAGGCGGAGGCTTGGGCCGCCGCTGACCCCTATGCCAAGGCGGGGCTGTTCGCCAAGGTGCGGATCGAGGAATGGAAAAAGGTGATCGGGTGAGCCGCTGGCTGTTCAAATCCGAACCCGACACCTGGGGCTGGGCCGATCAGGTGGCGCGGGGCGATGCGGGTGAGGAATGGCACGGCGTGCGCAACTATCAGGCGCGCAACAACATGCGGGCGATGCGGGTGGGGGATCTGGGGTTTTTCTACCATTCCAACATCGGCAAGGAGATTGTCGGCATTGTCGAGGTGATCCGCGAAAGCGCGCCGGACAGCACGACGGATGATCCGCGATGGGATTGTGTGGTGGTGCGGGCGGTCCGGCCGTTGAAGCGGCCGGTGAGCCTTGAGGATTGCAAGGTTGTGCCGGGGCTGGAGGCGATGGCGCTGGTGAAAAGCCCACGGCTTTCGATCCAGCCGGTAACGGCGGAGGAATGGCAGATCATCTGCCGATTGGGCGGGGTTGAATGAAATGAAGGGCCTCGCACCCCTACGAGACCCTTCACCACCCCATGCGCTCCCCTAGCACCGCACGTGTTCTGAAAAGGTCTCGGACATGCTGCCCTGCCCTGTGACCATAGCGCAAAGCGCCCCGGCAAGGCAAAGCCCAAGCGTCTAATGTTTGAGGCGAATTGGGTCAGTGCCGGGTGTCGGGCAGAAGGAAGGCCGCCAGCCCCAGAAGGGGCAGGAAGGCGCAGATCTGATAGACCACGACGATGCCCCAATGATCTGCCAGAACCCCAAGAATGGCGGCACCGATGGCCGCAATGCCGAAAGCGAGGCCGAACAAAAGCCCCGCCACCATGCCGATGTTGTGCGGCATCAGATCCTGGGCATAGACGACCATCGCCGGGAAGGCCGAGGCCAGCACCAGACCGGCCAATGCGGCGACAAGGATGGTGGGGATCAAGGGCAGGAAGGGCAGCGAGAGTGACAGCGGCAGGATGCCGAGGATAGACCACAGGATCACCCGGCGGCGGCCGATGCGGTCTCCGATCGGGCCGCCGATGATGGTGCCTGCGGCAACGGCGGCGAGAAAGACGAAGAGGCTAAGATTGGCCTCGGCCTTGGAAAGGCCAAAGCGTCCGATCAGGTAGAAGTTGTAATAGCTGGAGAGCGAGACGCTGTAGACGAATTTGGAAAAGATCAGCAGGATCAACAGCGCCACGCCGCGGCGGGCAACCCCGGGCGGCGGGGCCGAGGCAAGGGCGCGGGCCTTGCGCTGGGCGGCGCGGGTCGCACCTGCGGTCTGATACCAGCGGCCGATGAAGTAGAGCAGGGCCATCCCGGCCAGCGACACGGCGGCGAACCATTCGATCGAAACCTGCCCACGCTCCAGCACGATGCAGGCCGCCGCCAAGGGGCCAAGGGCAGAACCTGCGTTGCCGCCGACCTGAAACACCGATTGGGCAAAGCCGGGCCGCATCCCGGCAGCCAGCCGCACGATGCGCGAGGATTCGGGGTGGCAGATCGACGAGCCGAGGCCGATCAGCGCCACCGACAGCAGGACCGGGCCAAAGCTGGTGGCATGGGCCAGCAGGATCAAGCCGATCCCGGTGGAGGCCATGCCCGCCGACAGCGCAAAGGGCATGGGCCGCTTGTCGGTGTAAAGCCCGATCAGGGGTTGCAGGATGGACGCCGTGCCTTGAAAGACAAGGGTGATCAGTCCGATCTGGGTGAAGGACAGATCAAGATTGTCCTTCAGCAGCGGATAGCCCGCCGGGATCAGCGACTGCATCAGGTCGTTCAGAAAGTGACCAAGGGCCACGGCAAAGATCACCGGAGTGACGGTGGTTTCTGGAATGCTGGCGGTGGGGGATTGGGCAGGCATTGCGGGCCTTGTAACGTCAGTTGGGCGGCACCATGGCCGGCCAATCGGGAAAGTTCAATGGAAGGCCGCCTGTTATTTGTAGACGGATTCCTTGCCGAAGTGCTTGACCAGAAGATAGTAGAACACCGCCCGATATTTATCGCGTTCGGATTTGCCATAGGTGTCGATGGCCGCTTCGATACCCTGCATCAGCTTGGGTCCGGCGGAGAGGCCGAGTTTCTTCATCAGAAAGTTCTTCTGCACCCGCTCCAGCTCGTCAGGGTCGCTGGCAGCGACGGTTTCGGCGTCATTGTCATAGATGGCGGGGCCGCAGCCGATGGTCACCTTGGTCAAAAGCGCCATGTCCGGCGTCATCTTGCATTTGGTCTTGAGGTCATCGGCGTATTTCGCAATCAGATCGTCTCTCTTGCCCATCGTCTTATCCCTGTCTGAAAAACCGGATCACCGGAGGTTGAATGGCGCGATGTTACGCAAGGACGCGGGATGCACAAAGGGGAATGTCTGCGGCGGTTCCCCGGTGGGGTTTGATCTGGATCTTGGCGCAGCAACAAGGGGCCCGGGGGCCCCTTTTCGGTATTGGTCCGGCGCGCAAGGCGTCAGTAGCGGTAGTGTTCAGACTTGAACGGGCCTTCGACCTTCACGCCGATGTAATCGGCCTGATCCTTGCGCAGTTCGGTCAGTTTGACGCCGATCTTTTTCAGATGCAGGCGGGCCACTTTCTCATCCAGCGCCTTGGGCAGGATGTAGACGCCGGGGGCATAATCCTTGCCCTTGGTCCAAAGTTCGATCTGCGCGAGCACCTGATTGGTGAAGGAGGCCGACATCACAAAGGACGGGTGGCCGGTGGCGTTGCCGAGGTTCAGAAGCCGGCCTTCGGACAGCAGGATGATGCGATTGCCCGAGGGCATCTCGATCATGTCCACCTGTTCCTTGATGTTGGTCCATTTGTGGTTGCGAAGCGAGGCGACCTGAATTTCGTTGTCGAAATGGCCGATGTTGCCGACGATGGCCATATCCTTCATCGCGCGCATATGCTCGATGCGGATCACGTCCTTGTTGCCGGTGGTGGTGATGAAGATGTCAGCCGAAGCGACTTCGTCTTCCAGGAGCGTCACTTCATAGCCGTCCATCGCGGCTTGCAGGGCGCAGATCGGATCAACTTCGGTAACCTTCACGCGGGCACCGGCGCCACGGAGCGAGGCGGCAGAGCCCTTGCCCACGTCGCCATAGCCGCAGACCACGGCGACCTTGCCGGCCATCATGGTATCGGTGGCGCGGCGGATACCGTCGACCAGCGATTCCTTGCAGCCGTATTTGTTGTCGAACTTCGACTTCGTCACCGAGTCGTTCACGTTGATCGCCGGGAAGGGGAGGAGGCCCTTCTTGTGCAGCTCGTACAGGCGGTGGACGCCGGTGGTGGTTTCTTCCGACACGCCGCGGATTTCGGCGCGCTGCTTGGTGAACCAGCCGGGCGAGGCCTTGAGCCGCTTCTTGATCTGGTTGAACAGGCAGACCTCTTCTTCGGAGGTGGGGGTTTCGATGATGTCGGTTTCACCCGCTTCGACCCGCGCGCCGATCAGCACATACATGGTGGCATCGCCGCCATCGTCGAGGATCATGTTGCAGGTGCCGCCTTCGCCGCCGAACTGGAAGATGCGGCCGGTGTAATCCCAGTAGTCTTCCAGCGTTTCACCCTTGATGGCAAAGACCGGAACGCCTGCGGCGGCAATGGCGGCGGCGGCGTGATCCTGGGTCGAGAAGATGTTGCACGAGGCCCAGCGCACTTCGGCGCCCAACGTGACAAGGGTTTCGATCAGCGCGGCGGTCTGGATCGTCATGTGCAAAGAGCCTGCAATCCGCGCGCCTTTCAGCGGCTTGGCGGTGCCGAATTCCTCGCGACAGGCCATCAGGCCCGGCATTTCGGTTTCGGCAATGGTCAGTTCCTTGCGGCCGAAATCGGCGAGGGCAATGTCTTTTACAATATAATCCGCAGCCATGGCGGCGCTCTCCTTGATCCTTTGATTGCGGGGCAGATAGCATTATCACGACGTTTCGACAACCAAGGCCCGCATCATGAAACAACCTCGCGCCTGGCAGCGCATGTTATCGGGGCGCAGGCTTGACCTGCTGGACCCCACACCGATGGATATCGAGGTGGAAGATATCGCCCATGGGCTGGCCTTTGTGGCGCGCTGGAACGGGCAGACGCGGGGGGATTGGCCCTATTCGGTGGCGGAACATTCGCTCTTGGTGGAAGAGATCTTCAGCCGCCAGAACCCCAGCATCGCGGCGCGCTGGAAATTGGCGGCGCTGCTGCATGATGCGCCGGAATATGTGATTGGCGACATGATCAGCCCGGTGAAGGCGGCAATTGGCGCGGGCTATGGCGAATTGGATCTGCGGCTGACGGCGGCGGTGCATCTGCGCTTTGGCCTGCCGGCGCAATTGCCGGCGGCCATCAAGAAGGCCATCAAACTGGCCGACAGGATTTCGGCCTGGCTTGAAGCGGTGCAGATCGCGGGGTTTACCGAGGTCGAGGCGGACAAGCTTTTTGGGCGGCCCGAACCGGCGGTTTTACGGGGTCTGACAATCAGACTTGAGCCGCCCGCAGCGGTGCGAGCGGCTTTCGTGGCGCGACATGCCGCGCTGTTGCAAGAAATCTGAGGTTCAGATCGCCAGATCTTCGGGCGACTTGCCCGCCTTGAGCGCGGCGTCAAACCAGCGCGGCTTGCGGCCACGGCCCGACCAGGTGTCGGACTTGTCGGCCGGATTGGCATATTTCGGAACGGCGGGCGCACGTTTGCGAACCTTGGCGACGGCACCTGTCAATTCGGCAAGGGAAAAGCCCATTTCACGGGCCTTTTCTTCAAGCTCTTCCAGAGCCTGTTTCTTCTTGCGATCCTCGAAAGCGAAGATGGCCCGAGAGACCTTAGCCTGAAGGTCCTTGAGTTCTTTCAAAGACAGGTCATCCAAATTTACGGACATGTTGACTTCCTTATGAACAAAAAAATACGTGGCTTTTGTTCGGCAACGTCATATGTCGGTTTTATTAACTTGGCAAGTATTCTGATTATTTCGGACTGCGTTTTGCAAGAATACGCTGAAGGGTGCGGCGATGCATGGAAAGGCGGCGTGCTGTTTCGGAAACATTGCGTTCGCACATTTCATAGACGCGTTGAATATGTTCCCAACGCACGCGGTCTGCGGACATGGGGTTTTCCGGCGGCGCGGGCATGGATTCACCCGTGGCCAGAAGGGCGTTCATGATGTCATTGGCGTCGGCGGGTTTTGAAAGATAATCGGTTGCGCCGATTTTTACGGCGGCAACGGCGGTGGCAATTGCGCCATAGCCGGTCAGCACCACGATCCGGCAATCGGGCCTGCGGTCGCGCAGGGTTTCGACCACATCAAGCCCGTTGCCGTCTTCAAGGCGCAGGTCAACAACCGCATAGGCAGGCGGGCGCGAAACGGCAATGGCACGACCCTCGGCGACACTGCCGGCGGTTTCCGGCAGGAAGCCCCGCTTTTCCATGGCCTTTGCCAGGCGCTTTACGAAAGCCTCATCATCATCAACCAGCAAGAGGCTACGATCTGATCCAAGTTCGGCCACGGGTTCGTCAACCATGCAATATCCTTCCCTTTTGGCCTGCGCTTTCGGCCATTCTTGCGGGTTGACAATATACTAGGCCGAGACGCCTGTCCGGTCAAACCAGAGATTTTGCCGCATCAGGACCCGGATTTTGAAACAAAACAGGCGGTGCGGGCCGCCATGTCGCTGGCGGTGTCTTCTCGTTTGAAGAATTCGACAAAGCCATGTCCGGGCAGCACGAGATAGGTAAAGGTCGAATGATCGACGAGATAGAATTCGTCGGTGGAATCCTGTTTCTTGGAATAGGCCTTATAGGCTTGGGCTGCGGCCTTGATCTGGTCATCGCTGCCGGTAAGGCCGATCATCTTGGGGTGCAGGTTGGCCGCGAAATCGCGCACCACCTCGGGCGTGTCGCGCGCGGGGTCGATGGAGATGAAGACAGGCTGCACGTCAAAGCCGGTTTCTTCCAGAATATCGATCGCCTCGGCATTGCGGGCGTTGTCCATCGGGCAGACATCGGGGCAGAAGGTATATCCGAAATACACCAGCGAAGGTTTTGTGAAGATCTCGGCATCGGTCACGGTCTGACCGTCGCCATTGACCAGGGTCATCGGCCCGCCAATGGCGCCGCCGCCCACCGTGCCGCCGCGACATTCGGCAAAGACATCCGACTGCTGAATGGATTGAATCATCCAGTAGGTGCCACCCAGAAGGGCTGCCACCGCAATCAGCGCCGCGCCTGCATAAAGCCTTGTCATCCTGCCCACTCCATTCACACAGGTTCGCGTTGAACCCTGACCGCCACAGCCTTATTAATCACTTTATCCGCATCAAGGCCGATTGTCATGAAACCTGCCACACAGATTGACGATTTGCGCCCCGAGCGGGGCAACTGGCTGCGGCTTCAGACGCTGGTGATGTTGCGCTGGATGGCCATTGGCGGGCAGCTTGTGGCGATCGGGGTGGCGAGCCGGGTTTATGACATTGACCTGCCGCTGGGGCTTTGCCTGATGGCGGTGGGGGTGGCGGTCATTGCCAACCTGATCCTGGTTGCCGTCTATCCCGCCAACAAACGGATGAGCGAGACCGAAGCGCTTTTGGCGCTACTGTTCGATCTGACGCAGTTGACCTTTCTTCTGTTCCTGACCGGGGGGCTCTCAAACCCCTTTGCGCTTTTGATCCTTGCACCGGTGACGGTTTGTGCCAGCACGCTGCGGTTGCGGGCGACGGTGTTTCTGGCGGCGCTGGCGATTGGCTTTGTCTCGATCCTGGCGGTTCTGGCAGTGCCCATGCAGATCGGCGGCGCGCCGATCCGGATGCCGCCGCTGATCGGGTTCGGGTTCTGGCTGTCCTTGGTGATCGGGATCGTGTTTCTGGGGATCTATGCGCATCGGGTGGCCGAGGAGAAGCGGTCGATGTCGGACGCGCTTTTGGCCACGCAGATGGCGCTTGCGCGCGAGCAGAAGCTGACAGATCTGGGCGGCGTGGTGGCCGCGGCGGCGCATGAGCTGGGCACGCCATTGGCCACGATCAAGATGGTCAGCACCGAAATGCTGGACGAGCTGAAGGACCGGCCCGAGCTGGCCGAGGATGCCCGGCTGATCCGCGAGCAGGCGGACCGCTGCCGCGATATCCTGCGGTCGATGGGCAAGGCGGGCAAGAACGATCTGCACATGCGCTCGGCCCCGTTGAGTGCGGTATTGCGCGAGGCGGCCGAGCCGCATCTGGCGCGCGACAAGCAGGTGAGTTTCGAGGTGGAGCCACTGGCTGGCGCAGGTTCGGGCGAGCCGCTGATCCTGCGGGCGCCCGAGCTTATTCATGGATTGCGGAACCTGGTGCAGAATGCGGTGGACTTTGCCCATTCGAGGGTTTGGGTGGATGCGCGCTGGTCTGATGCGAGCCTGATCCTGCGGATCATTGATGACGGCGACGGCTTTTCACCGCAGGTTCTGGGCCGGATCGGTGACCCGTTCCTGCGCGCCCGTCGCGATGATGCCGGATCGCGCAAGCGGCCGGGCTATGAGGGCATGGGCCTGGGGCTTTTCATCGCCAAGACCCTGTTGGAGCGCACCGGGGCCGAGCTTTCCTTTGCCAACTCGTCGGACCCGTTCCCCGGCAGCGCCGAGCGGCCCGAACGGTCTGGCGCGATTGTCGAGGTGGTCTGGCCCTTGGCGCGGATCGGCGCCGAAAGCGGCCAGCCCCTGGGGGAAAACCAGCCGCTTGCCTGAGCGGCAGGTTGGCCGTTTTGCCCGCGCGGCGGCGTTAACAATGCCTTAACTATTGCATCCATAAGTTGATTTTCGGGGGAGATATTCCTGTTTACGGAGGCATTGATTTGGTCTGGTGCCTGGGCTTGCGTTGGGGCTGATTGCCTTTGTGGCCGCGATTGCCGGGTTTTTGACGGTAAATGCCATGCAAGTCCCACCGCGACAGGGTGGCGCGTCGATCTTTGCCGGGGCCGGTCAGGGGGGTGAGGGCGGTGCGGGAACGGTGTTTCTGTTCGATGGCGAAACGCTGGTGGATGCCACGCCCTCGGCACGACAGATCCTGACGACAAGCCGGGGGCGGGGCGGCAACTGGCTGCGGTTGATCGGCTATCTGTCGGTCTATTTCCCGGATATCGAAGCGCAGTTGCGGCGGCTGGAGGACGAGGGGCAGATCCTTGTCGAAGGGCGGTCGGCACAAGGCAAGACGATGTTGCTGTCGGCGGGGCTTGGTTGCGGGTTGATCCGCATCAGCCTGACCGATCCGGCGCAGGATGGCCGCCCGATGCTGACCGATGCGTTGGCCCATCGCGCATTGACCCAGGAGGTGGAACACTTGCGCGAGGCGCTGGCCCAAGCGCCGATGCCGATCTGGCGGGAAACCGAGGCGGGTGATGTGGTCTGGGCCAATTCGGCCTATATGCTGAAGGCGATCGCAACGCTGCCTGCGGGCAAGGAATTGGGCTGGCCACTGCCGCGGCTGTTTGAACAGCTGGCCAGCCAGTCGACGGTGCGCGGGCAGCGCGCTGCGGTGAAGGTGCCGGGGGAAGAGCCGGCCTGGTTTGACCTGATCGGCACGCTGAGCGGGCAAGAGCGGCTGATCTTTGCGCTGCCTGCCGATGCGGCGGTGAACGCCGAAGTGGCGCTGCGCGATTTCATGCAGACCTTGATCAAGACCTTTGCCCAGCTTCCCACCGGGCTTGCGATCTTTGATCGCCAGCGGCAGTTGCAACTGTTCAATCCGGCCCTGATAGACCTGACGGGGCTTCCGGCCGATTTCCTGTCGATGCGGCCTTCGCTTTTGTCGGTGCTGGATGCGCTGCGCGACCGCAACATGATTCCCGAGCCGAAGGATTACCGAAGCTGGCGGCGGCAATTGGTCGAGATGGAAAAGGCGGCGGCCTCGGGGCTTTATGAGGAGACCTGAAACCTGCCGGACGGCCAGACCTTTCGGGTGGTTGGCAGGCCGCATCCAAACGGGGCCTTGGCCCTGATGATCGAGGATATCACGCATGAGGTGTCACGCAGCCGCCGCTACCGGTCGGATCTGGAGCTGGGCCAGGCGGTGATTGACGAGATGGAAGAGGCGGTGGCCGTCTTTTCGCCTTCGGGGCAGCTGGTGATGTCGAACCTGGCCTATGCGCTTTTGTGGGCGCATGACCCCGAGAGCAACCTTAAGGCAACGACAATCCGCACGGTGGCGGACCATTGGCGGGCCTTGTCAGCGCCCAGCGCGCTGTGGTCGGAGGCGGAGGAGTTCATCTCGGTCGTCGGCAACCGGGTGGCCTGGCGGGCCGAGGCGCGGCTGTTGGACGGGCGGCTTCTGTCCTGCCAGTTTGCGCCCTTGGCGGGGGGGCGACCATGGTCGCCTTCCGCACCGTGGACCCGGCCAGGATGACGAGGCCGGTTCTGGCCGGTGCCGAGACGCTCAAGACGGCCTGAAGGGTTGCGGTTGGCGTCGGGCGGGGTAGAGTCGGCGCTACGATGGCAGATGTTCCCCCCCTTTGCCTGCATCTGGGCGATGCCGATGCCACCGCCCGGCTGGGCGCGTGGTTTGCCTCCCGCTTGCACGCGGGCGATTGCCTGTTGCTGGAGGGACAGATCGGTGCGGGAAAAAGCCATTTCGCCCGGGTGCTTATTCAGGCGCGGCTGGGCCGGATTGAAGATGTGCCCTCGCCCACCTTCACGCTGGTGCAAAGCTATGAGGCCGATGTGGAGATCTGGCATGCCGACCTGTACCGCCTGCGCCACCCCGATGAGGTCTTCGAGCTGGGTCTGGAGGAGGCGTTCGGCACGGCCATCTGTCTGATCGAATGGCCTGACCGGCTGGGCAGGGCGCAGCCCAAGGGGGCAATGCGGCTTCGGTTTGCCCCCGAGGGCGCGGGGAGGAGGGTTGAGATCCTGCCCGGCGACCGAGCCGATCTTGTCCATGAGTTGCGCAAGGATTGGGCCGCCCATGTCTGAGCGTCATCGGCTTTCTGTTGCATTCCTGACCCGGGCCGGTTGGGCCGTGGCCGAGCGGCGGTTTCTGGCCGGCGATGCCTCGGACCGCAGCTATGACCGGCTGACGGGCGCGGGCGGCGCGGCTGTTCTGATGGATGCGCCGCCGGGCAAGGGCGATGATCTGGCGGTGTTTCTGCAGGTGGCCGCGCACCTGCTGGGCCTTGGTCTTTCGGCGCCGCGCTGTCTGGCCCAGGATCTGGAACATGGGTTCCTTTTGCTGGAAGATTTCGGCGATGGCAGCTTTGCCCGGCTGGTGGCCGAAGATCCGGCGCGGGAGATGCCGCTTTATGAAGCGGCGACCGATCTTCTGGGCGTGCTGCAGGCGGGTGCTCCGATGGCCGGTCTGCCCGATCTGTCCGCGGCGGATTGGGCCGAGGCGGCCTGCTTTGCGCTGGACTGGTATCGCAAGGCTGCGCTTGGTTCGGCCGGGGATCGCGCCGGGTTTCAGGCGGCGCTGGTGGACGCGATCTCGACCCATGCCGATGGGCTGCGGGTGATGATCTTGCGTGACTATCACGCGGAAAACCTGATGTGGCTGCCCGAACGGGCGGGTGTTGCCCGGGTGGGGGTTCTGGATTTCCAGATCGCCCAGATGGGCCAGCCGGGGTATGATCTTGTCTCGCTGTTGCAAGATGCCCGCCGCGAGGTTTCACGTGAAACAGAGGCGGCGATGATCCGGCGGTTCAAGGACCGGACTGGGGCGGATGCCCGGTTTGATGCGGCCTATGCGGTTCTGGGCGCCCAGCGCGCGCTGCGGATCCTGGGGATTTTCACCCGGCTGTGCCTGGTGGCGGGAAAGCCTGGATATCTGCGGCTGATGCCGCGGGTCTGGGGCCAGTTGCAGCGCAATCTGGCCCATCCGGCCAATGCCCGTCTGGCGCAGCTGTGCGAGGCGCTCTTGCCCGAGCCCACTCCTGAAATTCTGTCGTTGATAGGTGATGCATGTCCTTGCCGCTGATGGTGTTTGCCGCCGGGTTTGGAACCCGAATGGGGGCCTTGACCGCCCAGCGGCCAAAGCCGCTGATTGAGGTGGGCGGCAAACCCCTGCTGAATCATGCGCTGGATCTGGCCGATCAGGTGGGTGCCGGGCCCATTGTGGTGAACACGCATTACCTTGGGGCGCAGATCGCCGCGCATCTGGCAGGCCGGCCGGTGATCCTGTCGCATGAGGTCGAGATGATCCTGGAAACCGGCGGCGGGCTGCGCAGGGCGCTGCCGCATCTGGGCGTAGGGCCGGTGATGACGCTGAACAGCGATGCGGTCTGGACCGGCGAAAACCCGCTGGCACAGCTGATCGCCCGGTGGGACCCGGCACGGATGGAGGCGCTGCTGCTGTTACTTCCGGCCGTTCGCGCCACCGGCCATAGCGGTTCGGGGGATTTCCTGATCGGGCCCGAGGGCCGGATCAGCCGGGCCAAGGGCGCGCCGGGGCTGGTCTATCTTGGGGCGCAGATCCTGATGACCGAGGGGTTGCAACATGTGCAGCAGGATGTGTTTTCGCTGAACCTCTTGTGGGATGACATGATCGCTCGCGGTCGCGCCTTTGGGCTGGTGCATCACGGCGGCTGGTGTGATGTCGGGCGGCCCGAGGGCGTTGGTCAGGCCGAGGCGATGCTGGGTGGTACCGATGTTTGAAGAGGCCACCCCCCGGATCTTTGCCCTGCCCCCCGGCGCGGATTTTCCCCGCCATCTGGTCGATGGCCTTCTGGAGCGGATGGACGGCCAGCCGCCCGAGGCGCTGGCGCGGGTCGAGATCTATCTAAACACCGCCCGTATGCGCCGGAGGGTGAACGATCTGTTTCAGGCCCGCGGGGCGCGGCTTTTGCCCCAATTGCGGATGGTCACGGAACTTGCCGACCGGCCCGGTCTCGCCCTACCCCCGGCCGTGTCGCCTTTGCGGCAGCGGCTGGAACTGGCGCAGCTGATCTCGGCCTTGCTGGATGCCCAGCCCGAACTTGCCCCACGCAACGCCCTTTACGATCTGGCGGACAGTCTGGCGCGGCTGATGGAGGAACTCCATGTCGAGGGGCTGCACCCCAAGGTGCTGGCTGGCTTGGATGTGTCGAACCACGCCGCACATTGGGCGCGGACCCAAACCTTTCTGCGCATCGTGGCCGAGGTTTTCGACAACATAAGCGCACCCGAGGCCGAGGCGCGCCAGCGCATGGCGATTGATCTTCTGGACGCGCGCTGGGCAGCCGAGCCGCCGCAGAACCCGATCCTGATTGCAGGGTCGACAGGGTCACGCGGGGCGACCCTGCGGCTGATGGAACTGGTGGCCCGGCTGCCACAGGGGGCGATTGTGCTCCCAGGCTTCGATTTTGACATGCCCGCCGCCGTCTGGGACCAAATGGACGACGCCCTGACGGCCGAGGACCACCCGCAATATCGCTTCCGCCGCCTGCTTGACCGGCTTGGGCAAGGGCCAGCGGCGGTGCGGCCCTGGGTGGCGGTAGCGCCCCCTGCGCCGGGGCGCAATGCGCTGGTTTCGCTGGCATTGCGCCCGGCACCCGTTACCGATCAGTGGCTGACCGAAGGGCCGATGCTGCCCGATCTCTTGGACGCGACGAAAGACCTGACGCTGATCAAGGCGCCCTCACTGCGGATCGAAGCGCTGGCGATTGCGGCGGTTCTCCGGCAAGCGGCCGAAGAGGGAACCACGGCAGCCCTGATCTCGCCTGACCGCAATCTGACGCGGCAGGTCACGGCGGCGCTGGATCGCTGGAGCATCGTGCCGGACGACTCGGCGGGGCGTCCCCTGGGGCTTTCGGCGCCGGGGCGGCTCTTGCGCCAGATCGCCCGGGCGCTGGGCCAGAAACTGACCGCCGATCAGCTTCTGGCGCTTTTGAAACATCCGCTGACCGTCTCGGGCGGGGATCGCGGCACACATCTGCGGCTGACGCGTGATCTGGAATTGTCCCTGCGCCGCCATGGCCCGGTGTTTCCGACCGGCGCCGATTTGCTGACTTGGGCCGCCGTGCGCAAGGACCCAGAGGCTGCCACCTGGGCGGCGATGTTGGCGGCGGTGATTGACCGGTTCGAACCGGTCGGGCCTGCGCCGCTTGCCGATCTGGTCGCCCTTCACCGCCACCTTGCCGAGGCACTGGCACGCGGCACGGCGGCCGAGGGAAGCGGCGGGCTTTGGGACAAGGAGGCTGGCATCGCCGCCCTGACAGCCGTTCAATCGCTGCAGAACGAGGCGCCGCATGGGGGCAGTTTCCACCCAGCCGAATATGCCGAGCTTTTTGACGCCATCCTGGCCAATGGTGAGGTGCGCGAAACCGTGCAGGCCCATCCGGACATCATGATCTGGGGCACACTTGAGGCGCGGGTGCAGGGGGCAGAGCTGGTCATTCTGGGGGGGCTGAATGACGGCATCTGGCCGAAACTGCTCGATCCCGACCAATGGCTGAGCCGACAGATGCGCAAGGACGCCGGGCTTTTGCTGCCCGAGCGCCAGATCGGGCTTTCGGCGCATGACTTTCAGCAGGCCATCGGCGCGCAGCGCGTGGTGCTGACCCGCGCCGCCCGCGATGCCGAGGCCGAGACGGTGCCCTCGCGCTGGTTGAACCGGCTGGAAAACCTGATGAGCGGGCTTTCGGGTCGGCGCGGGCCCGAGGCGCTCGCCGCGATGGAGGCGCGCGGGCAGGGCTGGCTTGCCCTTGCCCAGGCGCTTGACCGACCGGACAGCGAGATGCGGGTCGACCCACGCTTTCAGCCGGCCGCGCGCCCCGCGCCCTGCCCACCGGTCAGCGCCCGTCCCGACCGGCTTTCGCTGACCGAGATCACCCGTCTGATCCGCGATCCCTTTGCCATCTATGCCCGCCATGTGCTGCGGCTGCGGCCGCTTGACCCGTTGCGCGCTGCGCCCGATCCGCGCGACCGCGGCAGCCTTCTGCATGACATTCTAGAGCGTTTTGTCCGCGACAGACCCACAGAGGAAAGCCGAGAGGCCGCCCGCGTCCGGCTGTTGACCACCGCCGCAACCGTTTTGCAAAGCGGCACGCCCTTTCCTGCCGCGCGGCTGATGTGGCTGGCCCGGCTGGACCGCGCGGCGGACCATTTCCTTTTGCAAGACGCCAAGCACGGCGGCACCCCGGTGGTTTTGGAAACTCCGGGCAGCCTGCGTTTGGATCCGCCCGGCTTCACCCTGACCGGAAAGCCCGACCGCATTGATGCCCTGCCCGATGGGCGGATGCATCTGATCGACTACAAGACCGGCACACCCCCGACCGAGCGGCAGCAAGAGGTTTACGAAAAGCAGCTGCGCCTGACCGCGGCCATGGTGGAGCGTGGCGGGTTTGAAGGGATCGGCCCCCGCCCGGTGGCAAGTTTCAGCTATATCGGCCTTGGCAGCGGCGAAAAGGCGGTCGAAACGCTGCGTGACGCCGTCGATCTGGACGCGGAATGGGCGCGTTTCCTGCGGCTTGTGACCCGCTACCGGCAGCCCTCCACTGGCTTTACGGCCCGCCGCGCCGTCTTTTCCGAACGGATCGAGGGTGATTATGACCATCTCGCCCGTTACGGTGAATGGCAAATGACCGATCGCGCGGTTCCCGTGGCCGTTGGTGGGGAGGGGCGCGAATGACACCGCGTGACGAGGCCACCGAGCGCCAGATTCAGGCCGCACACCCTGCGGCCACCACATGGGTTAACGCCAATGCCGGTTCGGGCAAGACGCGGGTGTTGATCGACCGGGTCGCGCGTCTTTTGCTGGGCGGGGTCGAGCCGCAGCGCATCCTGTGCCTGACCTATACCAAGGCCGCCGCAACCGAGATGCAGAACCGGCTGTTCCAGCGGCTGGGTGGCTGGGCCATGCTGCCCAATGACCGGCTGCGCCAGGATCTGGCCGATCTGGGCGAGGGTCCGCGCTTCTCGATTGAGGACCTTGCCCGCGCCCGTCGGCTGTTTGCCCGGGCGCTGGAAACCCCCGGCGGGCTGCGCCTGCAGACCATCCACAGCTTTTGCGCCGGCCTTCTGCGCCGCTTCCCGCTCGAGGCCGGGATATCGCCCGGATTTGCCGAGATGGATGACCGCGCCGCACGCCTGTTGCGCGCCCAGATCATCGAGGAAATAGCCCAGACCCATGCCCCTGACGTGATGGCCGAGATTGCGGGCGTTTACACGGGCGAGGATTTCACGGCGTTGATGGAGCAGGTCGCGACCGCACGGCACGGCTTTGTTGCCGGGCGCGATGCGGCGTCGATCAAGGCTGCGCTCGGGTTGAATCCGGACGACAGCGCGGAGGCGGTGATCAACCGTCACCTAAGGGGCGATGACGTGGCGCTGATCCTGTCCAGCCTGCCTATTCTGCAGGCCGGCAAGAAAACCGATGTCGATTGCGCCGCAAGCCTGGCCAGTGCCGATTTCGTAGGGCCCCGTCCCGCGCTTTTTGCCGCGCTGAGCGAGGCTTTCCTGACCAAGACCGGCACGCTGCGCAAAACGCTGATCACCGCCGATACCGCAAAGGCGCTGGGTGAACGGGCCGAGGGGCTGGCCGATCTTGCGCAGCGCATCGAAGCGGCGCGCGAAGGGGTCCTTGCCCTGAACGCCGCGCAGAAAACGCTGGCGCTGCACCGCTTTGCCGCCGCTTTCCTACCGCGCTATGAGGCGGCAAAAGCGGCGCGGGGCTGGCTTGACTTTGATGACCTGATCGCGCGGGCCAAGGGGCTTTTGACCGACCGATCGGTGGCACAGTGGGTCCTTTACCGGCTGGATGGCGGCATCGACCATATTCTGGTGGATGAGGCGCAGGATACCTCACCCGACCAATGGAAGGTGATCGAGCTTCTGGCCGAGGAATTCACCTCTGGTGACGGCAGCGAAGCGGGCCGCAACCGCACGCTGTTCGTGGTGGGCGACAAGAAGCAGTCGATCTATTCCTTCCAGGGTGCCGATGTGGCCGCGTTTGACGCCAAACATGCGCTGTTCGAGAGGAAGTTTACCGGCGTGAATAAGCCGTTCCAGCATATGGAACTGCGCTATTCCTTCCGCTCGGCCCCTGCCATATTGCGGCTGGTCGATCAGACCTTTGCCGCAGGTTTTGACAATGCTTTGGGTGCGAACCCGACCCATATCGCCTTCAAGACCGAACTGCCGGGCAGGGTTGATCTTTGGCCACTGATCGAGCCGACCAAGACCGAAGAGGATCCGAACTGGGATGACCCGGTGGATCTGGTGAACGAAACCCATCACACCGCCCAGCTTGCAAACGACATCGCCGCCGAGATCCGCCGGATGATCGCGTCGGGCACGCAGATTCCCGATGAAAAGGGCAATCCACGCCCGATGCATGCCGGGGATGTGCTGATCCTGGTGCAGCGCCGCTCGGCCCTGTTTGCCGAGACCATCCGCGCCTGCAAGGCCGAGGGCCTTCCCATCGCCGGAGCCGACCGGCTGAAACTTGGGGCCGAGCTTGCGGTCAAGGATCTGGCCGCGCTCTTGTCATTCCTGGCCACGCCTGAGGATGATCTGTCGCTGGCGGCCGTGCTGCGCTCTCCGCTGTGCGGGACGACCGAGGATGAGCTCTTCCGCCTGGCCCATGGTCGCAAAGGCTTCTTGTGGGAGGCGTTGCGCGATGACCCGGGCCATGCGGAAACGGTCGAGATGCTGCGCGACCTGCGCGATCAGGCCGATTTTCTGCGGCCCTATGATCTGATCGAACGGGCGCT
The DNA here is from genome assembly GCA_016869835.1 of Alphaproteobacteria bacterium. Lineage (GTDB taxonomy): Bacteria > Pseudomonadota > Alphaproteobacteria > Rhodobacterales > Rhodobacteraceae > Tabrizicola_A. The sequence goes on along the minus strand of VGDH01000002.1, from coordinate 70,530 downwards.
GACACGGCATGAGGGCCGAAAGCGGCTGTTGGCGCGGCTGGGCGATGAGGCCGAGGACGGGATTGACGAGCTGTTGTCCCAGGCGCTGGCCTATGAGGGCAACGATGTGCCCAGCCTGACGGGCTTTCTGATCTGGATGGAAACCGACGACGTGACGGTCAAGCGCCAGATGGACAGTGCGGGCGACAAGATCCGGGTGATGACGGCCCATGGCGCCAAGGGACTTGAGGCGCCGATCGTCATTCTGCCCGACACCACCGACCGCAATCCGCCGGACCGCGACGAGATCTATCGCCTCCCCGGCGGGGTTCCGGTGTGGAAAACCCCGGCCGACGCCTCGCCGCAGGCCATTCGTGAGACGCGCGCCCAGCGCAAGGCCGATCAGGCTGCGGAAAATGCGCGGCTCTTGTATGTGGCCCTGACCCGGCCAAGGACCTGGCTGATCGTGGCGGGCGCGGGCGAAGCGAAAACCGTGACCAGCGGCAAGACCCCCGTGGCCAAGCCTGTGGATGAACTGTGCTGGTATCGTCTGGTGGAGCGCGCGATGCATGCGCTGGGGGCTGAGCGGATCATGGAGGGCCGTTTGCGGCTACAAAGCGGTGCGTGGCCCGCGCCCTTGCCTGCCGCTGAGATCCCTGCAGCGACGAGGCCTGCACATGAGGGGCTTTCCACCCGCGCCCTTGGACCGCTTGCGCCGCCACAACGCAAGACCCAGCCCCTGTCTCCTTCGGACCTTGGCGGTGCCAAGTCGCTTCCGGGGGAAAGTCTGTCCTTGTCGGAAGAGGCCGCCAAGGCGCGCGGCACGGCGGTGCATCTTCTCTTGGAACATCTGCCGCTCTTGCCCCGCACCGATTGGCCGGGCGCGGCGGCGGCGCTGATCCCCGAGCCAGCCCTTTCGGCCGAGCTTCTGGCCGAGGCCGCGCGGCTTCTCGATGCGCCCGAGCTGGCCTGGGTGTTTGGGTCGGAAAGCCTGGCCGAGGCGCCGTTCACCGCAGCGCTGGGCGGCTCACGGCTTCAGGGAACGATGGATCGGCTGGTGGTCACCCCCGATGAGGTGCGCCTGGTCGATTTCAAGTCGAACAGCCAGGTGCCCACCACGGCCGAGGCGGTGCCTGAGGGGATCTTGCGGCAGATGGGGGCCTATCTGTCAGCGCTGCAACAGATCTATCCTGATCGAAAGATCCTGCCCTTCATCCTGTGGACCCGGACGGCGCATCTGATGCCTTTGGATCCCGATCTTGTGACTGCGGCACTCCGGCGCGCCGCGCTCCCTTGACCTTGCCGCGCAGTCTTTCTAGCTTCGTGCCCTGTTGAGATCCTTCAGGAGTCCCGCCATGGGTGCCAATACCATCGCCGTCACCGACGCCACTTTCGACGCCGAGGTCCGCAAGTCGGATATCCCCGTTGTGGTCGATTTCTGGGCCGAATGGTGCGGCCCCTGCCGGCAGATCGGCCCGGCCCTGGAAGAGCTGGCCGCCGAATATGCCGGGAAGGTCAAGATCGTGAAGGTCAACGTGGACGAAAACCCCGACAGCCCGGCGGTTCTGGGCGTGCGCGGTATTCCGGCGCTGTTCCTGTTCAAGGATGGTCAGGTGGTGTCGAACAAGATCGGTGCAGCGCCCAAGGCGGCCTTGGCCAACTGGATCCAGTCCTCGATCTGATCCTGTCTACAGATTGAACAAGCGTCAGGCACCCCTCGGGGTGCCTTTTGCGTTCAGATCGGCCGGCCGAAACGGGAGAGCCGCGCGCGGATCCTGTCCTGCGCCGCAGGGTCCCAGATGCGGATCGCATTCAGCTCCAAGAGCCAGTAAAGATAGCGGGCGAAATCGGGGGCGGGCTGGTGCATGCAGGCAAAAGCCGCCTCGATCCCGTCGCGGGGCACCGACCCGGCAATGTGGTGAAAGTCGATCCGGGCAAAGAGAACCGCCTGCTTGCCGGCAAAGAAACCCGTCACCGCAACCGATGAATTCTGTGTCACGATATAGTCGCAGGCTTTTACGAAGGGCAGGCTATCGCCTTCGGCAAGGGTAAAGCGCGGTTCGGCGGCGGCAAGATCATCAAGCACGGCCAGTTCGGGCGCGCCATAGTTTTCACGCGGGTGAAGCGTGGCAATGACCTTGCGGCCCGGATCAGTCCGCAGCGTGGCGCGCAGCATCTCAATCGGCGACATCGCCTGAAAATGCCGCTTCTCGGTCAGCTTCCCCTGAAGGGGGACAAAGATGAAAGGATCAAGGCCCGTTGCCGCCGGCGTCTCGCCCAGAAAGCGCGGCTTCCAATGGCCCATGAAGCCGTTAAAGCCGCTGGTGATCGCGGCGGGATCAAAGGTCTGGTCGGCGATCTCGTAGTCCCAGCGATCGTTGGTCGCCTCGATCTTCCAGAACGGGTCGCATAGGTCTTGCGCAGGCTCAGGCAACGCGGCCCCCAGACGGGCAGATTCAGAACAAGGTGATAGCCCGGCGCCTTGGGTCGGCCGTGGGTCTCTTCAAGCGGGGCGAGGATCACCTCCCAACCGGCCGCCCGCACCGCATCGGTCACCTGATTGAGCATGCCCCCCCGTCCCGCCGGCATGGCGGCCGCGCAAATGGGCGTCCAGGTGGAAATGCAGAATCTTCGGTTCAGCCATTGGGTGAATGTGCGGTGGCAGATCGCCTTGGGCAAGCGCCGTTTCGCCGGGACCGGTTGAATTGCCCCCGTCCGCCTTTCATATTGGCGCAAGACACAGGAGCGGATGATGGCAGAAGAGAAATTCCCCGGCTGGCATGGCACGACCATTCTGGCCGTGCGTCGGGGCGGTCAGGTGGTGGTCGCGGGCGACGGGCAGGTATCGCTTGGCAATACCGTCATCAAGGGCACGGCGCGAAAGGTGCGGCGGCTTTCACCCGGTGGGCATGAGGTGGTTTGCGGCTTTGCCGGATCCACCGCCGATGCCTTTACGCTTCTGGAGCGGTTGGAGAAAAAGCTTGAAGCGGCACCGGGGCAATTGGCGCGCGCCTGTGTGGAATTGGCCAAGGATTGGCGCATGGACAAATACCTGCGCAACCTTGAGGCCATGCTGATCGTCACCGATGGGGCCGATCTTTACGTCATCACCGGCGCGGGCGATGTGCTGGAACCCGAACATGACGTCACGGCCATCGGTTCTGGCGGAAACTTTGCCTTGGCCGCCGCGCGGGGGTTGATGCACAGCGATTTGCCCGCCGAGGAGATCGCCCGCAAGGCCATGGCGATTGCCGCCGAAATCTGTGTTTACACCAATGGCAATCTGACCGTGGAGACCATTTCCAAATGACCAGCCTGACCCCGCGCGAGATTGTTTCGGAACTGGATCGTCACATCATCGGCCAGCGTGAGGCCAAGCGGGCCGTGGCCGTAGCGTTGCGCAACCGCTGGCGGCGCAAACAGTTGGGCGATGATTTGCGCGATGAGGTTTATCCCAAGAACATCCTGATGATCGGCCCGACCGGGGTAGGCAAGACCGAGATCAGCCGCCGTCTGGCCAGGCTGGCGAAAGCGCCCTTCCTGAAGGTCGAGGCTACCAAGTTCACCGAGGTAGGCTATGTCGGCCGCGATGTGGATAGCATCATTCGCGATCTGGTGGATGCCGCGATGATCGATACCCGCACGCGGATGCGCGATGACGTGAAGGCCCGCGCGCAAAAGGCGGCCGAGGATCGGGTGATCGAGGCTTTGGCCGGAAAGGACGCCCGCGAGCAGACCCGCGAGATGTTTCGGGGCAAGCTGAAGCGCGGCGAGTTGGACAGCACTGTCATCGAGATCGAGGTGCAGGATACCGCCACGCCGCAGGGCATGTTCGGCATGATGCCGGGCATGGAAAACCAGATGCAGGGGCTGAATGACCTATTCAAGGCCTTTGGCGGGCGCACCATGCGAAAGCAGGTGACGGTGGCCGACAGCTATGATTTTTTGATCGGGCAAGAGGCCGACAAGCTGTTGGACGACGAGGCGGTGAAGGCTGCTGCTTTGGAGGCGGTGCAGGAGAACGGCATCATTTTTCTGGACGAGATCGACAAGATCTGCGCGCGGTCGGATGCGCGGGGCGCGGATGTCTCACGCGAGGGGGTGCAGCGTGATCTCTTGCCGCTGATCGAGGGGACGACGGTTTCTACCAAATACGGGCCGGTGAAAACCGACCATATCCTGTTCATCGCATCAGGTGCGTTTTATATCGCCAAGCCCTCGGATCTGTTGCCGGAATTGCAGGGCCGTCTGCCCATTCGGGTCGAGCTTGCGCCGCTGACCGAGGCGGATTTTGTCCGCATTCTGACTGAAACCGACAATGCCTTGACCCGGCAATATTCGGCGCTGATGGCGACCGAAGATGTGGCGGTGAGCTTTACCGCCGATGGCATTGCCGCCCTGGCGCGGATCGCGGCCGAGGTGAACCGCAGCGTGGAAAACATTGGCGCGCGGCGGCTTTACACGGTGATGGAGCGGGTGTTTGAGGAATTGTCCTTTACCGCGCCAGACCGGGCCGGGGACAGCGTGACAGTGGATGCGGGTTTCGTCGAAACCCATCTTGGCGCCCTGTCACGGTCTGCCGATATCTCGCGTTACGTGCTGTAGCCCGCGCCTTAGCGCCGGCGCAAATAGACGTAATAGGCCCCCGATCCGCCATGGCGCAGGTGCGCCTCGGACACTTGAAGAACCGCTTGGCCAAGGGGTGGCAGGCGCAGCCAGTGCGGCACCTGATGGCGCAGGACACCCATGCGCTGGGGGATGGGGCCGATATCTTCGCCCCGCTTGCCCTTGCCGGTGATGACCAGAACCAGGCGCAGGCCATCCGATTGGGCGTTCAAGATGAAGCGGATCAGTTCCGGATGCGCCTCGGACAGGGTCATGCCATGCAGGTCGATCCGCGCTTCGGGTGTCAGCTTGCCGCGGGTCATCTTGCCGTGGGTCTTGGCGTCCATCTGCAAGGGGGCGGCGGCGAGCGCTTCGGCGGGACTGGGGACCGTGTCGATCCTTGGGGTGTGGCGGACCTTTTCGCCCAGATGGAAGAGCGGCAGCCTTGGGTGGGTGTGGCCATGAGGTGCGGGCGCCTCGGGATGAACCGGAACGGCGTTGCGGGGGGTGCCCACCTCTTTCAGAAACATCTGGCGGCCGGGGTGCAGGGGCGTAGCGGTGCGTGCGACCGCCGCCCAGATTTCCTGTTCTTCAGGGCGCAGGGTGCGGCGGCGGGCCATGGTTCAGCCTTCGGGCAGCATGGCATAGGCGCGGTCGATGAGCAAAAGCACCACCAGCCGACCGCCATCCCTGACCTGCCCCGCCGCATCGCCTGCGGCATCGCCTGTGCCATAGAACACATCCACCCGCTGCGGCCCTTTGATCGCGCCGCCGGTATCCTGCGCCACCATCAGGCTGCGGATCGGGTCGACGCCGTCTTTCTCGATCCAGACCGGCGCGCCAAGAGGCGTATAATCGGGGTCAATCGCAACCGAGCGCAGCGGAGTGATGGAACGGCCCATCGCGCCGATGGGCCCCTTTTCCGGCGGAAGATCGTCAAGCTTGCGGAAGAAGATGTAAGAGGGGTTGTAGTTCAGCATCGCGCTGCCCGCCCGCCCATTGGCGCGGACCCATTCGCGGATGCGCTGGGCAGAAAGTTCATCGGCGGTATGGGTGCCGCGGCGGATCATCTCTTGTCCGATCGAGCGATAGGCATGCCCATTCCGCCCACCATAGCCCACACGCATCACCTGGCCATCGGGCAGGCGGATACGGCCCGAACCCTGGATATGCAGGAAATAGACCTCGACCGGGTCCTCAAGCCAGACCAGTTCAAGCCCGCGCCCCCACAACACGCCGGATTCGATGGTGGCGCGGTCAAGATAGACCTGGCCGTCCTGCAATTCGGGGGGGCGGCGGTAGATCGGATGGGCAAAACGCGGGCTTCGGGTGAGAGAGCCGTTCAATTCCGGTTCGTAATAGCCAGTGAAAAGGGCGGGCGGATCACCGATGGCGACGGGCTTGAAGAAAAGCTCAAAGAAAGCCTTGGCCGAGGCATCCGAAGCCCCGGCATCGGCGGCAAAGGCGCAGATCGGACGCCAGTCGGGTCCGGTCAGCTTGTCACAGGTTTCCAGAAAGCTGTTGAGCGCAGCGCGGTGATCATCATGCTCCCAGCCTGCAAGCTCGGCGAAGTCGAGCATCTGGGCCGGGGCGGGGGACGCCACGGTCATGGCCAGCGCCAGAACGCCAAGGGCCGCCGCCGCACGCATCACTCCCCGGTGGCCACAAGCTGCCAGTTGGGGTCTTGCACGCCCATCCGGCGCGCAAAAGTCCAGGCATCACGCTGGCGCTTGGGGCTGGTGGGGTGGCCATCAACCACCTCCCCGGCAGCATTGCGCACAACGGTGGTCAGTTCGCCGGTAAGGCGGACGGTGATCTCGGCGGTTCTGGAGGTGGCGTCAAACTCGGCCTCGGCGATTGCAAGTTCGCGCAGCCCGATGAAGTTTGCCTCGACCGTGAGGCCCTGGCGTTCGCGGGCGTTAATGGCCTGGGCAAAGCTCGCCTCAACCTCGTCGTTGAGGAAGGGGCGGATGCTTTCGATGTCCCCGCGTTCAAATGCCATCAGGATCATCTCATAAGCGCCGCGCGCGCCGGTAAGGAAATCGGACACGGAGAACCCGGGTTCGGCCTGCTTCATAGCGGTCAGCGCGCGGGCCGTGTCGGTGCCTTCGGCGACATGGTCGGTGATGTCGCGATCAAGGCCGCCTTCGATCACCTCGAATTTCTGAACCGCACGCGGCTTTGCCCCGTCGGCGGGAAGCGGTGGCTTTTCGAACCCCTCGCGCGCTCCAAGAACAGCGCGCAGCTTCAGGATGAGAAACACGGCAATCCCGGCAAGAACCAGAAGCTGCAACAGGGAAGAGTTCATTTCGACCTCGGCACAATTTTGCCCAAAGGGTTGGAGGTTTGGGCCTTGGCTGCTTATGTAGGGACTGTGTCTGCGCAAGTCCAGTTTGCAGCGCCGGAGAACGAAAACATGTGGGTCTTTGCGCTTATTCTCGCTGTTCCGCTGATCGAGATCGGCCTTTTTGTCACGCTGGGCGGGGCGCTTGGTCTTTGGGCCACGCTGGCGTTGGTTGTGGGGTCGTTCTTTTTGGGCGTGTCCATTTTGCACCGGGGCGGGGTTCGGCCACAGAAGATCCGGCGGGACATGCCGATGGTGCATCTGGCTGAGGGCGGCTTTGCCATGCTGGCGGCGATCCTGTTGATCCTGCCCGGATTTCTGACCAGTGCGCTGGGCCTTTTGCTCTTGGTGCCAGGGGTGCAGCGCTTGGTGATTGAACGGCTGGGACGCCACCTTGCGGCGCATGGATTCAGCGTTCATGCAGCGCATGCCCATCGCGATGAGGTGGTGGAGGGCGAGTTTACGGTGGTAGAGAGGCCGCGCGACGAGGGCCAGCCCCCCTCGCGCTGCACCCGCCATTGAGGCCGCCCACCTGACCTGCTAGGAAAGCGGTCAAGATCGTATTGAGGAGTTGAGGGAATGGCCGAGGAAAACGGCGGCGCGCCGCAGGTTCGGATGTCGGTTCTGGCGCAGTTCGTGCGGGACATGTCGTTTGAAAACGTGGTGGCCCAGAAGAGCATTTCAGGCACCGATGTGCAGCCTGACATTCAGGTGGCCGTCAGCCTGGACGCGCGCAAGCGGCGGGTGGAGCACCAGTTCGAGATTGTCACGAAATACAAGGTGACATCGAAGAACAAGGCCAATGGCGACATGCTGTTCCTTTTGGAAGTGGACTACGGCGGGGTGTTCCATGTCGAGGGCGTGCCCGAGGACCAGATGCATCCGTTCCTGCTGATCGAATGTCCGCGGATGCTGTTTCCTTTCGTCCGCCGCATCATTTCGGACGTCACCCGCGATGGCGGCTTCCCGCCGCTGAACATCGACACGGTCGATTTCCTGGCGCTTTACCGGCAAAAGATGGCGCGCCGTGCCCAAGCGCAGGCGGTCGCGAACTAAGGTATCGGGGAGGGCCGGCCTTTTGACGGGCTGGCCCTTAAGCTCTTTTGGTCCAAAGCGCGGCCGCGCCCAGTTTGGCGACAAAGGCCGCATGTGCGGCGGCTTCTTCTTCGGTGATGCGCGCGGCCAAGGATTCGGGGCGGGGCCGGGGACGCCAGTCATCGCTGGCGCTGGCGTCTGAGGCGTTCGGCTTTTCGGGTTGGCTGGCAAGGCCGAAATCAGGTTGCCGGCCGCCGATCAGCTCAAGATACACTTCGGCCAGGATTTCGCTGTCCAGAAGGGCGCCGTGTTTTTCCCGCGCCGAATTGTCCACCCCAAAGCGGCGGCAGAGCGCGTCGAGCGAGGCCGGAGAGCCGGGAAACTTCTGCCGCGAGATGGCCAGAGTGTCGATGGCGCGCGCCCAGTCGATTGTCGGCAGGCCGATCAGTTTCAACTCGAAGTTCAGGAATTTGACGTCGAAGGCGGCATTGTGGATGACGAGTTTCGCATCTCCGATGAAGTCGAGAAAAGCGCGACCGATGTCGCGGAACACTGGCTTGTCGCGCAGGAAATCATCGCCAAGGCCGTGCACCTCAAAAGCCTCTTTCGGCATGGAGCGTTCGGGGTTGATGTATTGGTGATAGGTGCGGCCGGTGGGCATGTGGTTGAAGAGTTCAACCGCGCCGATTTCCACGATGCGGTGGCCTTCGGAGGCTCAAAGCCGGTGGTTTCGGTATCAAGAACGATTTCACGCATGGCAGCGACTTTCGCGGATATGGGCGATCAATGCGTGGACATAGGCGCGCGTGCTGTCGAGCGACAGGGTTTCGACAATATGGGTGGCGCGGGCGCGCTTTTCGGCATCGGGCATCTGTCGGGCGAGGATGGTCTGGAACTGGGCTTCGGTCATTGTGCCGCGCGCCATGACCCGGGCCTTTTGCAGCGCGGGCGGCGCGGTGCAGAGAAGGGTCGCATCCATCTGCGCCTCGGTGCCTTTTTCAAAGAGAAGCGGGATGTCGAGGACGACGATATCGGCCTGGGTCGCGGCGATAAAGGTATCGCGGGCGGCGGCGACAAGCGGGTGAACGATGAATTCAAGGGCTTGGAGTGCCCGGGGGTTGGTTGTGATCCAGTCCTTTAACAGGGCACGGTCAATCCCGCTTGCCGTTTCGGCCTGGGGACAGAGGGCGGCGATGGCGGGAACCGCCGCACCGTCGGGGCCATAGAGACGATGCACGGCGGCATCGGCATCCCAGACCGGCAGGCCTTCATCGGCAAACATGGCGGCGGTGGTGGATTTGCCCATGCCGATGGAGCCGGTCAATCCGAGGCGAAAGGCGGTCATGCGGAAAGCACAGCTTGGCGGGTGGCCTCATCAACGGCCGGGGCGGGTCCGAACCAGCGTTCAAAACCGGGTGCGGCCTGATGGAGGAGCATGCCAAGGCCATCGACGATGGTGGCGCCGCGCTGTTCGGCCTCGGCCAGAAAGGCGGTTTTGAGCGGGTTGTAGACCAGATCATTGACCACGGCCCCCGGTTCCAGAGCATCGAGTGGCACCCGGAATTCCGGCTTGCCCGCCATGCCGAGCGAGGTGGTGTTGATGACAGTGGTCACGCCTTCAAGCATATTGGCGGCCTGAACCCAGTCATAGACCACAAGCTTGGCCCCGAAATCGGCACGCAGCGCCTCGGCCCGGGGGCGAGAGCGATTGGAGATGCGGATTTTGGGCACACCGATCTCGATCAGGGCGGCGGCGACGGCACGCGCCGCCCCGCCGGCGCCGAACACCGCCGCCGGGCCTGCGGAGGGCGCCCAATGCGGGGCGTTCTGGCGCAGATTGGCGACAAAGCCCGCGCCGTCGGTGTTGTCAGCGTGGATCTTGCCATCTTTGCGGAAGATCAGCGTATTGGCCGCACCGATCAGCGCGGCGCGATCGGTAATGACGTCGGCGATCTTGAGGATCGCTTCCTTATGGGGAAGCGTGACATTGAGCCCGACAAAGCCGATTTTCGGCAGGTGCCGCAGGGTGGTTTCCAGATCTGCCGGGGCTACGTCCATGGGGATGTAATGCCCCTTTACCCCATAGCGACACAGCCAGAAACCATGCAGCGCCGGGGAGCGGCTGTGCGCGATGGGATGGCCGATGACACCGGCGAGAGGGATTTTGGCAAGCTCGGTCATGCTGGAATAAAACCCCGGGTGGCGAGATAGGACAAGAGGGGAAGCAACGGCAGGCCGAGGATGGTGAAATAATCCCCCTCGATCCGGCTGAAAAGCCGCACACCTTCGGCTTCGAGCATGTAGGCGCCGACAGAATGGCTGATGTCCGGCCAGTTTCTGGCAAGGTAGGCGTCGAGATAGTCTTCGGAGAAGTCGCGCATGGTAAGGCGGGCCTGACCGACGTGACGCCAGATCGGCTCGCCCCTGTCATAAAGCACGGCGGCGGAGAGGAGGCTGTGGGTCTGGCCGCGCAAGGACAGGAGTTGTGTGCGGGCATCTTGCACGGTTTCAGGTTTTGAAAAGGTGGTGCCTTTGAAGTCGAGCACCTGATCGCAGCCGAGGACAAGGTTGGCGGGATTACGGGCGGCGATCCTGGCGGCTTTCATCTCGGCCAGGGCATCGACGATGTCGCGGGGGGTGGCACCCTCTGCCTCAAAACTTTGGCGGATTGATTCCTCATCCACGCGGGCGGGCAGCGCCGAAACCTCAAGCCCGGCGTTGCGCAGAAGCTGGAGGCGGATGGCCGAGGTTGAGGCGAGGATCAAGGGACGGGACATGGCTGTGGATAAGATGTGCGACGATTTGGGAATCTTTGGCCCCTGAACGGGGGCTAAAGCGCGAGCTGTTGGCAACCAGAATGAATTAGAGCGTCACGATGGGGATTGTCCACATGAGGACAAGGGTGATGGGTGCCTTCGGAAAAGGTGTTATCCAAAGGAACGAAGACGGCAGGTTTTCCAGGCCCTCTGATATCAACATTATGTTTTATATGAGATTTCTGCTCCGTTTTGAGGTCATTCTGATCTTTTCCACAGGGTTTTTCCTGTGGGTAGAACTGGGGATGATCCGGACTATTCCGATACCCACAGGGCTTACATCTTCATCTTCCATTATGACTCTATTTCTTTAAAAGAAGAGAGGCAGAGCACATGGGTTGTGAACGGATGGGCGGGTTTCTGGCAGATTGGTACCTTTGGACGAAGGCGTTGCATGTCATCTCGGTGATTTCCTGGATGGCGGGTCTGTTTTATTTGCCGCGCCTGTTTGTATATCACGTCGAAGGGCTGAAGAAGCGCGGTGTGGTGGCGGGTAGCGAGATGGATCAGCTGTTTCAGCATCAGGAACGGCTTTTGCTGCGCGCGATCATGAACCCGGCGATGATAGCGACCTGGATCTTTGGATTGGTGCTGGTTTTGACGCCGGGCATTGTGGTGTGGAGTGAGGCCTGGGTTTGGGTGAAGGCGCTGTCGGTTGTGGCGATGACGGTGTTTCACATGTGGCTTGCGGCCAGGCGCAAGGCGTTTCTGGCGGGGCAGAACGATTTGACGGGGCGGCACTACCGGATGATGAACGAGGTTCCGACGGTTTTCATGCTGTTGATCGTCTTTGCGGTGATCATGAAGTTCTGAAATCTTGACTCAGTCCGGTTGCCGCCGTATGGGCGGTTCATGCGTGGGCCGTCCGGCCGGAAGCGCTTTCCTGTATACTGTTATGCTGATCGCCCGACCCGGGCGAGCCAAGGGGACTCCCATGACTGTCGAGCATTTGAATCTTGCCGATCTGAAGGCCAAGACGCCGGCCGAGTTGCTGGCCATGGCCGAAGAATGGGAGATCGAGAACGCGCCGTCGATGCGCAAGGGCGAGATGATGTTCTCGATCCTGAAGGAGCACGCCGAGGAAGGTTGGGAAATCGGCGGTGATGGTGTGTTGGAAGTTTTGCAGGATGGGTTTGGGTTCTTGCGCAGCCCTTCGGCGAACTATTTGCCGGGACCGGATGATATCTATGTGGGTCCCGAGATGATCCGGCAGTTTTCGCTGCGGACGGGGGATTCGATTGAGGGGGTCATTCAGGCCCCGCGCGAGAATGAGCGCTATTTCAGCCTGATCAAGGCGACCAAGATCAACTTTGATGATCCGGAAAAGGCGCGCCACAAGGTGCACTTCGACAACCTGACGCCGCTTTATCCTGATGAGCGGCTGAAGATGGAGATCGAGGACCCGACGGTGAAGGACCGCTCGGCCCGGATCATCGATCTGGTCTGTCCGATCGGGAAGGGCCAACGGGCGTTGATCGTTGCGCCGCCGCGGACGGGCAAGACGGTGCTGTTGCAGAATATCGCCCATTCTATCGCGACCAATCACCCGGAATGCTATCTGATCGTGCTGTTGATCGATGAGCGGCCAGAGGAAGTGACTGACATGCAGCGCAGCGTGCGCGGCGAGGTGGTGTCCTCGACCTTTGACGAACCGGCGACGCGCCATGTTGCCGTGGCGGAGATGGTTATCGAGAAGGCCAAGCGCTTGGTGGAGCACAAGCGGGATGTTGTCATCTTGCTGGATTCGATCACCCGGCTTGGGCGGGCGTTCAACACGGTGGTGCCGTCGAGCGGCAAGGTCCTGACCGGCGGCGTCGATGCCAATGCGTTGCAGCGGCCCAAGCGGTTCTTTGGTGCGGCCCGGAACATCGAGGAAGGCGGGTCGCTGACGATCATAGCGACGGCCTTGATCGACACTGGGAGCCGGATGGACGAGGTGATCTTTGAAGAATTCAAGGGCACCGGCAACAGCGAGATCGTTCTGGATCGCAAGGTTGCCGATAAGCGTGTGTTCCCGGCGATTGATATTCTGAAATCGGGGACCCGGAAGGAAGATCTGTTGGTGGATAAGCTGGATCTCCAGAAGACCTATGTGTTGCGGAGGATCCTGAACCCAATGGGGACAACGGACGCGATTGAATTCCTGATTTCCAAGCTGAAACAAACCAAGACGAACAGCGAATTCTTCGACTCCATGAACGCGTGATCGTTGTGCGCTGGCTTATCCTTTATTTTCATAGGGTTATGTGATGGATACGATATTCGCCCTGGCAAGCGCCCGGGGGAAGGCCGGCGTTGCCGTCATTCGGGTGTCTGGGAATCTTGCCATTGCCGCCGGTCAGGCGCTGTGTGGTGATTTGCCACTGCCACGCCGTGCCGCGCTTCGCGAAGTGCGGCTCGAAGGGCGATTGGTTGATCAGGCTCTGGTACTGGTCTTTGAGCCGGGGGCCAGCTTTACCGGCGAGGCGACTGTTGAGCTTCAGGTACATGGGGGCACAGCAAGTGTTCGGGCCGTTCTTCAGGCGTTGGCAGCGCAGCCCGGGCTTCGTTTGGCTGAGCCGGGAGAGTTCAGCCGAAGGGCTCTGGAAAATGGGCGAATGGACCTGACCCAGATCGAGGGTCTGGCAGATCTGATCGATGCGGAGACGGAGGCGCAACGCCGTCAGGCTGTGGCGGTGATGTCAGGGCATCTTGGCCAGAGGGCTGAGCGTTGGCGCGCGGATCTGGTGCGCGCGTCGGCGCTTTTGGCTGCGGTCATTGATTTCTCGGATGAAGATGTCCCAGAAGAGGTGTCGGAAGAGGTTGTGGCGCTTTTGGATCTGATTGAGGGGGGCATTTCGCGCGAATTGGAGGGGGCGGGAGCGGCCGAACGAATTCGGGAAGGATTCGAGGTGGCGATCGTCGGGGCGCCAAATGTCGGAAAGTCCACTCTTTTGAATGCGCTGGCAGGTCGCGAGGCTGCGATTACGTCGGATGTTGCGGGAACGACGCGCGATGTGATTGAGGTCCGCATGGAGATTGACGGTCTGGCGGTTACTTTGCTGGATACCGCCGGGCTGCGGGACGCTGACGATCGTGTCGAGAGGATCGGGATTGAGCGGGGTATCGATCGCGCGCGCTTGGCCGACTTGCGGATTTTCTTGAAGGATGGGGCAGAGGTTTTGCCTTTAGACCCGGCACTAGAAGATATTGTGGTTCAGGCAAAGGCCGATCTCCATCCAGAGCGTGAAGGGTCGGTTTCGGGAAAGACAGGCGCCGGGCTGGATGGCTTGCTCTTGCGGATCGGTGCTGTACTTGCTGGGCGTGTGTCCGGGTCAAGTCTTGTGATTCGCGAGCGCCACAGGCAAGCTTTGTCTGAGGCAGCGGGTTCTGTAGGCTCGGCGCGGGCTGTGATAGTAGGGGGTGGTCCGGTGGAGCTTGCCGCGGCCGAATTGCAGGCAAGCGCTCGGGCGTTGGAGATCATGATTGGCAAGGTGGGCGTTGAAGATCTGCTCGATGAGGTCTTTTCGCGCTTTTGCATCGGAAAATGAGGATGTTTCACGTGAAACATTTTGACGTCATTGTTATTGGCGGAGGTCACGCTGGGACTGAGGCGGCGGCGGCGGCGGCCCGGATGGGGGCCTCGACGGCGCTTATCTCTTTGCGGCGCGATGGTATTGGTGTGATGTCATGCAATCCGGCGATCGGGGGGCTTGGTAAGGGGCACCTGGTTCGTGAAATTGACGCGCTTGACGGGATCATGGGGCGCGCGGCAGATCGCGCAGGCATTCAGTTCAGGTTGCTTAACCGTCGAAAGGGTCCAGCGGTGCAGGGCCCCCGCGCGCAGACTGACCGCAAACTGTATCGCCAAGCGATACAAGAGTTTCTCGCTCAAGAACAAAGCCTTACGGTGATTGAGGGCGAAGTGGTCGGTTTGAAGCTGGATGCTGGGCGGTTCGCTGGGGTCGAACTGGCTGGCGGCATCGCGATTTCCGGTGCGACAGGTATCCTGACGGCGGGAACCTTTCTCAATGGCCTGATTCACATCGGCAACGAGAAAACCTCGGGTGGGCGGATGGGCGATGCGCCATCGATCAGGTTGGCCCATCAGATTTCGGGCCTTGGCCTGAATACGGGACGGCTGAAGACCGGCACGCCGCCGAGACTCGACGGAAAGACCATCGATTGGTCGCGGATAGAAGAACAGCCCGGAGACGATGAGCCTTCGCTTTTTTCCTTTCTAAGCGGCACGCCTGTGGTTCGGCAGGTGCCTTGCGGTGTAACGCACACCAACGAGAAGACCCACGAGATCGTTCGCAAGAACATCCATTTGTCAGCGATGTACGGCGGCCATATCGAAGGTGTTGGCCCGCGCTATTGCCCTTCCATTGAAGATAAGGTCGTGCGCTTTGCTGATAAGAGCTCGCACCAGATCTTTCTGGAGCCTGAAGGCCTCGATGACGATACGATTTACCCGAACGGAATTTCATCGTCTTTGCCATTTGAGGTGCAGGAAGCCTATGTCAGGTCGATCGTCGGGCTTGAGGATGTGAGAATCCTGCAGCCCGCCTATGCGATTGAATATGATTTCTTTGATCCCCGTGATTTGACTCAGACGCTCATGACCCGAGGCGTTGAGGGTCTATTCTTTGCGGGACAGATCAATGGAACAACCGGTTATGAGGAAGCTGCGGCTCAGGGGCTTGTTGCTGGCCTTAACGCCGCAAGCCATGCCCGGGGTGGCGACAAGATTCTTTTTGGCCGCGCGGATAGCTATATCGGAGTTCTGATTGATGATCTTATCCATCGCGGCGTTACAGAACCCTATCGCATGTTCACATCTCGCGCCGAGTTTCGTCTGGCCCTTCGTGCCGATAACGCAGATCAACGGCTGACGCCGCTTGGCATGAGTCTTGGCTGTGTCCGGGCGGAGCGCGCTCAGGTCTTTGCCCAGAAGCTGGAAGCCCTTGAGTCCGGGCGCGATCTCTTGGCTGCCAAGAGCTTTGCGCCGAGAGAGCTCCGAGATGTTGGGATCAATGTGAATGTGGATGGTGGCCGCAGAAACCTTTTGCGCTTGCTCTCCATGCCTGGGGTCACGCGAGAGCAGATCGATCGACTTGAGCCCGCAGCGGCGGCGATTGATTCGGCGATTCGAACGCAGATCGAGAACGACGCGCTTTATCAGCAGTATCTTGATCGGCAAGAAAACGACATTGCGGCGTTGCGGCGTGAAGAAGAGACGCTTATTCCGCCAGATCTTGAGTATCGCGGGCTTCCTGGGCTTTCAGGAGAGCTGGCGGGCAAGCTTTTTGCTCGGCGACCCGAGACCCTCGCACAGGCGGGGCGCATCGAGGGAATGACGCCGGCTGCGCTTGCCTTGATTCTTGCGCATATCAGGAAGGCCAAGCGCGCGGCCGTCGGGCGATGACGCGTCTTCAGCAGATTGAGCGCGCGGTCGGCCCAAGGTTTGCGCCGTCGTCGGTTGTTTTGGACGGGTTGGACCAATTCGCCCAGTTGGTTGCGAAGTGGAATCCTTCCATCAATGTCGTTGCCAAGTCGACTGTAAGCAATCTGTGGGATCGGCACATTCTTGATTCACTTCAGGTTTTCCGCTGCGTTGATTCGGCGACGCGAACCTGGGTTGATCTTGGAAGTGGTGGCGGATTTCCCGGGATTGTTGTCGCGATTCTTGCGGCGGATGTTCTGCCCGACATGCGGGTGTCGCTTGTCGAGAGTGATCGACGAAAGGCCGTCTTTCTTTCGGAAGTGATCCGGCATCTGCGCCTTTCTGCATCTGTGCATGCTGTGCGGATTGAAGATCTACCTGCGCAGAATGCTGATGTCGTCTCCGCCCGCGCGCTTGCGCCTCTCGCCGCTCTTTGCGGCCTGGCGCTTCGGCATCTTCGGACAGGCGGGACCTGCGCCTTTTTGAAGGGCGCCCAGGCGGATGCCGAGATTTTCGAGGCGCGGAAGATCTGGCGATTTGACCTTGACCGAAGCGAAAGCGTTTCCGATAGCCGTTCCTCGATCTTGTTTCTGAAGGGCCTCGCGCATGCCTCGACCTGCTGATGCATCCGCACCCCGGATTCTTGCCGTGGTCAACCAGAAGGGGGGGGTTGGAAAGACCACGACAGCCATAAACCTTGCTGCGGCCTTCGTCGAATGCGGTGCGCGCGTGCTTTTGGTAGATCTGGATCCTCAAGGAAACGCGTCTACTGGACTAGGCGTTGCGCCAGCACAAAGGGCGCTTTCCACCTATGATCTTTTGGTGGAGGAGGTCTCCATCTCCGACGTCGTGCAAAAGACTGCAATTTCTGGTCTTTTTTTGTGCCCGGCGTCAGCTGATCTTTCCTCGGCCGATATCGAGCTTGTCTCGCGCGAGAAGCGGAGCTTTCTCTTGCATGACGCGCTTCGGCAGCCCGCTGCCGCCGATTATGACCTCGACTATATCCTGATAGACTGTCCGCCGTCGCTGAATTTGTTGACAGTAAACGGCCTGATTGCAAGCCATGCAGTTCTTGTTCCGCTTCAGACAGAATTCTTTGCCCTTGAGGGGTTGTCGCAGCTTATGCTGACAATTCGTGAGGTTCGGCAGGCGGCAAATCCGGCGCTTCGAATTGAGGGTGTTCTTCTGACGATGCATGATCTGCGAAACCGCTTGGCGCAGCAGGTGGAAGGCGACGCCAGAGGGGCTTTGGGCGAGTTGGTGTTCAAGACGACGATTCCGCGCAATGTCAGGGTGAGCGAGGCACCCTCATACGCGCAGCCCGTTCTTTCATATGATGCGGCATCCAAGGGCGCGTTGGCTTATCGGGCGCTGGCGCAAGAGATCCTGGCGCGAAATCCTCTGATCGGGCGAAACAAGGAAGAAGGGCAAGTGGATGGAAAAGAAAGCTGATCGGCGCGGTCTTGGGCGTGGTCTTTCGGCCCTTATGGCCGACATAAACCTTACCCCTGAGGGACAAGACGCCGAAAAGGCAAGGCGGCCACATCTGATGGTGCCCGTTGAGGATATTTCGCCGAACCCTAATCAGCCCCGCAGGCACTTTGACCCGGCGGCGCTGAAAGAGCTGGCGGACTCGATTCGTCGCAAAGGGATCATCCAACCCCTGATCCTTCGCCCTACCACCGGTCCGGGCAAGTTCGAAATCGTTGCTGGTGAGCGCCGCTGGCGCGCCGCGCAGTTGGCCCAGATGCATGCGGTGCCCGCCATTCTTCGAGACTTTTCGGATTCTGAGGTTCTTGAGATTGCGATCATCGAGAACATCCAGCGAGCCGAGTTGAACCCAATCGAGGAGGCGCTTGCCTATCGTCAGCTGATGGATCGTTTTGGGCATACTCAGGAGAAAGTTGCTGAAGCCCTGTCGCGGAGCCGCAGCCATATTGCCAATCTTTTGCGGCTTTTGTCTTTGCCGGAAGAGGTTCAGTCGATGGTGGCCAATGGCGGCCTTTCTGCTGGCCATGCGCGCGCCCTGATTACCTTGCCGAACCCGCTTGAGATTGCGCTGAAGGTGGTCGGGAAAGGTTTGTCGGTCCGGGAAACAGAAGACCTTGTGCGCAAATCGGCGACGGTTGGGTTGCGGCCCAAAAGGGTTGCGGCCCGCGGCGAGAAGGATGCGGATACAAGGGCGCTTGAATCAGACCTTTCGGCCGGATTGCGCATGGGCGTCAGGATTGACCACGATGCGTCTGGTGGGGGGCGGTTGACAGTAACATATCAGAACCTTGATCAACTTGACCTCTTGTGTGGCGCCCTGTCTGCAGCGGCGCTTGACGAAAGCATTCGCAAGATCTGAAACCGCCCAACCGGGGCCTTAATCCGCCGCGAGCTGCTTGAGGACGCCATTCAATACAAGCCTCCCGGCTGCTGTTGTCTTGAGGCGCCCATCGCTCCGAGAGACAAGGCCCAACCCTTCTAGGGCTACAATACGGTCTTCTTTCAATGCTTGGCCGGACATCCTTGCGTGGCGGGCGAGATCTAGCCCTTCACTGGTTCGAAGCGACATCAAGAGGTATTCAAGCCCCAGTTCCTCAGGGACAAGCCGCTGACGGCTGCTTTCGCCGCCAGTGGCAGTTAGCGCGGCGCGGAGCCAGAGCTTCGGGTCCCTGTGGTATTCAATCGCGTGGCGGCCGTCGGTTGTCGTCAGCCTGCCGTGGGCGCCGGGGCCTATGCCAACATAGTCGCCGCCGCGCCAGTAGATCAGGTTGTGGCGCGACTCGGCTCCAGGGCGCGCATGGTTCGAGACCTCATAGGCCGCCAGGCCTGCTTCACCACACAGGTCTTGCGTTGCCTCATACATGTCGGCGGCGAGATCTTCGTCAGGAAGCCCAGCTAGACCGCCCCTTGCTGCCCGCGACGCGAACACCGTGCCGTCCTCGATGGTTAGTTGATAAAGCGAAAGGTGATCAGAGGCGAGCGACAGGGCCTCGCGAAGTTCTATTGTCCATTCGGCCAGTGACTGGAATTGTCTTGCATAGATCAGATCAAAGCTGACGCGATCGAAGGTGTTCTTCGCGATCTCGAGAGCCCTAAGCGCCTGTTCCTTTGAATGAAGGCGGCCCAATGACCTTAGGGCGCTGTCATTAAGCGCCTGAACGCCAAGCGAAACGCGGTTGACGCCGGCGCGGCGATATCCCTCAAACCTGCTCGCCTCAACCGACCCTGGATTGGCTTCAAGCGTAACCTCAAGATCATTTACGGTCTGCCAGTTTGTGCGGACCTCCTCGATGATTGCCGCCACGATCTCGTTATCCATCAATGATGGCGTGCCGCCTCCGAAATAGATGGATTGCAAGATGCGATCACTGGTTTCATTGGCGGCGCGACGGATCTCGGACTGGTATGCCCGGAGCCAGGTGCTTTGATCGACCTTATTGGCGACATGGCTGTTGAAATCACAATAGGGGCACTTCGATTCGCAAAAGGGCCAATGCAAGTAAAGCCCGAAACCACCGGCCTGCCATTCATAGCCCGTGATGCTTGTCGGCTCTTGCTCTCTCACCTGCCAACCCCAGACTTCGGCGGCCGCTCATCCATTGGCCAGCCGGGCTTGCCAGGGCGCGAAACCGGCTTGGTGCCGCCGCGTGTTTGATCGCCCCCCGGCAGATCTCCGCAAACGCCACATGGTGCCAACCAATGTTTCACGTGAAACATTCCGCGGTAAGCTCGCGGAAGGCTGCGGCACGATGGCTTAGCGCATTCTTCTGGGACGACGACATTTCTGCAAATGTCAGATCGTAACCCAATGGCTGAAACATCGGGTCATAGCCATGGCCAAGCTTCCCGCGCAAAGGCCAGACCAGCTGGCCCTCAGCCTTGCCTTCGAACACTTCTTCATGTCCATCGGGCCACGCAAGAACCAGCGCGCATCGAAACCGGCCCAGATAGGGCGGTTTCGCGCCGGTCGCGCAGATCATTTCCCACGCCTTCTGCATGGCGCGCAGAAAATCGCGCCCACCCGGCCCTTCTGCCCAGTCCGCCGTGTAGATTCCAGGCGCACCATTCAGAACATCAATCTCCACGCCCGAATCGTCTGCAAGCGCTGGCCGGTTTGTCGCCTTCGCAACATGGTGCGCCTTAAGGCGGGCATTGCCGACAAAGCTGGTCTCGGTTTCCTCCGGGGCATCGAGGCCAAAGTCGGCCGCCGAGAATACGGAAACCCCGAATGGATCTAGCAAGGCCACAAGCTCCTCCGCCTTGCCCCGATTGTGCGTTGCAAGCACGAGGTCGCCCCCTTGAAACTGCCGCCGCCTCATCGCCCAAGCGCCGCCTTCTGTGCGGCCACCAGCTGCGCGCAACCCGCTTTCGCAAGCTCAAGCATTGAAAGCATGTCACTCTCCGAGAAACTGACCCCCTCGGCCGACATCTGCACCTCAACCAGTCTCCCGCGGCCGGTCAGGACAAAATTCCCGTCGGTTCCTGCGTTGGAATCCTCTGCGTAATCCAGATCCAGGACTGGCTGCCCGGCATAGATCCCGCATGACACCGCAGAGACATGATCCATCAAGGGGTCGCTTGTAATGGCGCCGGATTTCAAAAGCCGATCCACGGCCAGGCGCAAGGCCACCCACCCGCCGGTGATCGAGGCACAACGCGTTCCCCCATCAGCCTGCAGCACATCACAGTCAATCACGATCTGCCACTCACCCAAGGCCGCGCGATCAACACAGGCGCGAAGCGACCTACCAATAAGCCTTTGAATTTCTTGTGTTCTTCCAGATTGTTTGCCCGCCGCAGCCTCGCGCTTCGTGCGCGAGTTTGTTGCCCTTGGCAGCATTCCGTACTCGGCGGTTACCCAGCCAAGGCCGGTATTCTTCAAGAAGGGCGGCGTCTTTTCCTCTATCGAGGCAGAACACAACACATGGGTTTCGCCCATCTTGATCAGACAAGAGCCCTCGGCATGCTTCATCGGATTGATCTCGATCGCGATGGCGCGCAAATCTTCCAGCTTTCGGCCCGAGGGACGCATCTTCATTCTCCTTACATCTCTTCTGCCTGATAGTCCCGAGCGATCTTGTGATGCAACCCTCATTGACGATGGCCGCGGCGCTTCCATAATCATTGTGCCATGATGGAAAGCGAAAACCTTCTTTCCGAACTCAATGACCGCTCACGAGAAGTCTTTCGGCGAGTGGTTGAAAGCTATCTCTCCTCCGGCGGACCGATCGGGTCTCGAACCCTGACGCGCAGCATGACCGAACGGCTTTCGGCGGCCACTGTGCGCAATGTCATGCAGGATCTCGAACATCTGGGCCTGCTCGACAGCCCGCATGTCTCAGCCGGACGCGTCCCAACCCAGCAGGGTCTCCGCCTTTTTGTCGACAGTCTTCTCGAGGTGGGTTCAGTGGCCTCCGAGGACCGGCAGATCATGGATGCTGCTCTGGCAACCGGCGAAAAGGACGTGGCAACCCTGCTTGACCATGTCAGCACCACGCTCTCGGCGATCACCAACAGTGCCAGCTTGGTCCTTTCGCCCAAACAGGATGCTGCCATCAAGCACATCGAATTTGTCAGCCTGGCGCCTGACCGGGCAATCGTGGTTCTGGTCTTCGCCAATGGTCATGTCGAGAACCGGATGATCGTCCCCCCCTTAGGACAGACACCCTCATCGATGCGCGAGGCGGCGAATTTCCTCAATGCCCTAGTCGAAGGCAAGACGCTTGCTGAACTTCGCAGTAGCATCGCCCAGGAAATCACGCATCGTCGGCAGGAAATCGATTCGCTGGCCCGTGAGCTTGTCGACAGCGGTCTTGCAGTCTGGGAGCTTCAGGACGATCAGCCTGAACGGTTGATCGTGCGAGGCCGCTCAAATCTGCTCGGTGACGCCAACGAAGCTCATGACATCGAGCGCATCCGCCGCCTGTTCGATGATCTTGAACGCAAGCGCGACATCGCCCAATTCCTTGACCTGACCGAGGGCGGCGAAGGCGTGCGCATTTTTATTGGCTCTGAGAACAAGCTTTTTTCACTTTCGGGTTCCTCTCTGGTCGTCTCTCCTTATATGAACGCTGATCGACACATCATCGGCGCCGTTGGCGTGATCGGACCGACCCGGCTGAACTATGGCCGGATCGTTCCCATCGTGGATTACACGGCGCAGCTGGTGGGCAAGCTCCTCTCCGAACGCGGCAGGGGCTAGCCGAAAGCAGGACAAGGAAGGAAGCAGACCATGGCGCAAGACAATTTGCCCCCGAAAGACACCGAAACAGCCGATCCTATCGAGGTTGAGAACGAAGAGTTCATCGCGGCGGATGAGCTTGACGCCTTGCGGGCTGAACGTGATGAGCTTCGTGATCGCTTCATGCGCGCCCTTGCCGATGCCGAAAACTCCCGCAAGCGCGCCGAGCGCGACCGCCGCGAGGCCGAGCAGTATGGCGGCACCCGCCTGGTGCGCGATCTTTTGCCAGTTTTCGACAACCTGAAGCGCGCGCTCGATGCCGCCAGCGACGAAACCCGCAGTCAGGCAGCGCCCCTGATCGAAGGGGTCGAGTTGACACTGCGCGAATTAACCAATGTCATGACGAAACATGGTGTGTCCGCCATCGAACCCGCCATCGGCGACAGCTTCGACCCCCAACAACATGAGGCCATGTTCGAGGCTCCGCTGCCCGGAACCAAGGCCGGACAGATCATTCAGGTGATGTCGGTCGGTTTTCTCCTGCACGACAGGCTTCTGCGCCCTGCACAGGTTGGTGTCTCGTCCAACACTGCGGGTTAGGTCGAGGCTGGGGTCGCGCCGTCAGGGCGCCGCCTTGGCAATCTCGGCAAGCTCATAGATCAGGGAAAGCGCCTCTTTCGGCGTCAATTCGTCGGGATGAACCGCCTTCAGGCGCCGCTCTACTTCCGACTCCCGCTTAGCTGGCCTCGGTGGCGCGCTTGCCGCCACTGCCCGGAACAGCGGCAGATCGTCGATCAGCGCCTTCTGCCGCCCGCCCCCCTCACGCTCACCCGCCTCAAGCGCCTCGAGAACCGTCCGTGCCCGTTCGATCACCGCCGGCGGCAGCCCCGCCAGCCGCGCAACCTGCACCCCATAGCTGCGATCCGCCGTGCCCTTGCGCACCTCGTGCAGGAAAATCAGATCGCCTTCCCATTCCTTGACCGCGACCGTGGCATTCTCCACCCCTTCCAGCTTGCCGGCGAGGTTGGTCATCTCGTGGTAATGCGTGGCAAAAAGCGCCCGGCAGCGGTTGGCGCCGTGCAGATGCTCCAGCGTCGCCCATGCAATAGACAAACCGTCATAGGTGGCCGTGCCCCGCCCGATCTCGTCCAGAATGACCAGCGCCCGGTCATCTGCCTGATTAAGGATCGCCGCCGTCTCGACCATCTCGACCATGAAGGTCGATCGCCCCCGCGCCAGATCGTCGCTGGCCCCAACCCGGCTGAAAAGCTGGCTCACGACGCCCAGATGCGCCTTTCGTGCCGGAACAAAGCTTCCCGCCTGCGCCAAAAGCGCAATCAGCGCATTCTGCCGCAGAAAGGTGGACTTCCCCGCCATGTTAGGACCAGTCAACAGCCAGATCGCTGGGGTCTGACCTTCGGTCAGATCACAGTCATTTGCCACAAAGCGCCCCGCGCCCTGACGACGCAAGGCGCGCTCCACGACGGGATGGCGTCCCTCCCTCACCTCAAAGGCGTGGCCAGAGTCGACCTCGGGCTCGACCCAATCCTCTGCGGCAGCAAGATCGGCAAAACTGGCGGCCAGATCAATTTCGGCAAACGCGCGGGCCGCCCCACCGATCGCGCCTGACTGCGCCAGAACAGCGGCCCTAAACGCTTCATAGTGCCGCTTCTCAATCTCGATCGCATGGTTCCCGGCATTCAGGATCCGCGTCTCGATCTCGCTCAGCGGCAGGGTGGTGAACCGCACCTGATTGGCTGTGGTCTGACGGTGAATGAAGGTTTCATTCAACGGTGGCGCCAGCATCTTTTCGGCATGGGTCGCCGTGGTTTCGATGAAATAGCCCAGCACATTGTTGTGCTTGATCTTCAGGCTCTGAATTCCGGTTGCCGCAACGTAATCGGCCTGCATTCCGGCAACCACACCGCGCCCCTCATCGCGCAGCCGCCGGGTGTCATCCAGCTCCTCATCAAAACCGCTGGCGACAAACCCCCCATCCCGCGCCATAAGAGGCGGCTCCGCCACCAGAGCCTCTTCCAAAAGCCCGCTCAGCGTCTCATGCCCCACCAGTGCCCGCCCTGCCTCGGCGAAGAGCGGCGGTACGCCGACGAGGAGCATTTCCGACACCCTCAGCGCTCCGGCAAGTCCAGCCCGAATGGCGGTCAAGTCGCGCGGCCCGCCCCGGTCCAGGGCTAGGCGTGACAGCGCGCGGTCCATGTCCGGCACCCGTCGCAGCGTGTCGCGCAAGCCCTCCCGCAGGCCTGGCCGATCTTTCAGAAACCGAACCGCCTCCAGCCGGGCACCGATCACGGCCAGATCCCGCGACGGTCCCGACAGCCGCCGCTCCAACAGCCGCGCCCCCGCCGCCGTGACCGTCCGGTCAACGGCCGCCAGAAGCGACCCTTCCCGCCCCCCCGACAGCGCCTGTGTGATCTCCAGATTTCGGCGCGTCGCTGCATCTATCTGCATCAGCCCGCCCGCGGCCTCTTTTAGCGGTGGGCGCAGCAAGGGCAGCTTGCCGCGCTGAGTCAGATCCAGATAGTCAACCAGCGCCCCCATCGCCGAGATCTCGGCCCGGCCAAAACTGCCAAAGGCATCCAGAGAGCCGACACCGAACAGCCCGCAGAGCCGTTTTTCGGCGGATGTCGAATCCAGACTGCCACGCGCCAGCGCGGTCATCGCAGCGCCGGCCTCTTCAATCACCGCATAAAGCTCACGCTCCCGCGCCTCGCTGACCAGAACCTCGCGCGGGGCCAGCCGCGCCAGTTCTGGCGCCAGCCGGACCTGCGGGCAGACCATGACCCTCAGCTCACCGGTCGATATATCGGCCCAGGCCAGCGCCGCCTCATCCCGCACCTCGGCCCAGGCGGCCAGGAAATTGTGCCGCCGCGCTTCCAGAAGCGAATCCTCGGTCAACGTGCCGGGCGTGACCAGCCGCACCACATCGCGCCGGACCACGGATTTCGACCCGCGCCTCTTGGCTTCAACGGGGTCCTCCAACTGCTCGGCGATTGCCACGCGAAATCCCTTACGGATCAGCGACAGAAGATAGCCCTCGGCCGCATGCACGGGCACGCCGCACATCGCAATCGGCTCGCCCAGATGAAAACCACGCTTGGTCAGCGCGATGTCCAGCGACTCGGCGGCGGCCACCGCATCGTCAAAGAACATCTCGTAGAAATCGCCCATCCGGTAGAACAACAGCGCACCGGGATTCTGCGCCTTGATCTCCAGATACTGCGCCATCATCGGTGTGACGGTCTCGTCGCTCACGGTGTTCCCCCCTTGGCTCGCCCTGACCCTACAAAAGCCCACCTGTGGCGAAAAGCCCGAATGCGCCGTCTATGCAGATGGTCCGCCGGGCGCTAAGAGCCTTGAATGTGCAAAAGGATGGCCCCCTGATGACAAAGACCAAGATCACCCCCGAAGAGGCTCTTGCATATCACCTTGAACCGCGCCCCGGCAAATATGACGTGGTCGCCTCGACGCCCATGGCCACGCAGCGCGACCTGTCCCTAGCCTATTCCCCTGGTGTCGCCGTTCCGGTGCAGGCCATCGCCGACAATCCGGCCACTGCCTATGATTACACGGTCAAGGGAAACATGGTTGCCGTGATCTCGAACGGCACGGCCATTCTGGGGATGGGCAACCTTGGCGCCCTGGCGTCAAAGCCGGTGATGGAGGGCAAGGCGGTGCTGTTCAAGCGCTTTGCCGATGTCAACGCCATCGATATCGAGCTTGATACCGAAGACGCCGATGAAATCATAAAGGTGGTTTCTCTGATGGGCCCCACCTTTGGCGGCATAAACCTTGAAGACATCAAGGCGCCGGAGTGTTTTATCATTGAACAGCGGTTGAAAGAAATCATGGACATTCCGGTGTTCCATGATGACCAGCACGGCACGGCGGTGATCTGTGCGGCGGGGCTGATCAATGCGCTGGAAATCTCGGGCAAGAGAATTGAAGACTGCAAGATCGTTCTTAACGGGGCTGGGGCGGCGGGCATCGCCTGCCTGGAGCTTCTCAAGGCCATGGGTGCGCGGCATGACAGCTGTATCATGTGCGACACGAAGGGTGTGATCTATCAGGGTCGCACCGAGGGCATGAACCAGTGGAAATCTGCCCACGCCGCCCGCACCGGTCATCGGACGCTGGAAGAGGCGATGGTGGGGGCAGACGTGTTTCTTGGCGTATCGGTCAAGGGCGCGGTGACGGCCGAGATGGTCGCCTCAATGGCGGACAATCCGGTGATCTTCGCCATGGCAAACCCTGATCCGGAAATCACCCCTGAAGAGGCCCACGCTGTCCGCGCAGATGCCATCGTGGCCACCGGGCGCAGTGACTATCCCAATCAAGTCAACAACGTTCTGGGCTTTCCCTATCTCTTCCGAGGCGCGCTTGACATCCACGCCCGGGCGATCAACGACGACATGAAGATCGCCTGCGCTCGCGCTTTGGCTGCCCTTGCGCGCGAAGATGTACCGGATGAGGTGGCCATGGCCTATGGCCGCAAGCTGTCTTTCGGGCGTGACTACATCATTCCCACGCCGTTTGACCCCCGGTTGATCTATGTTGTGCCGCCTGCGGTGGCCAAGGCGGGTATGGATACCGGGGTGGCGCGCCGCCCGATCGTTGACCTCAAGTCCTATGAGCAAACCCTCAAGGCCCGCATGGACCCGACGGCGAGCATCTTGCAGGGGATTCATGCCCGCGCCCGTCAGGCCCAGGCCCGGATGATCTTTGCCGAGGGCGATGATCCGCGCGTCCTGCGCGCCGCCGTCGCCTATCAGCGCGCCGGCCTGGGGCGCGCCTTGGTGGTGGGGCGCGATGCTGATGTCAAAGAGAAACTGGAAATCGCTGGGCTTGGCGACGCCATGCGCGAGTTGGAGATCGTGAACGCCGCCAACTCGCGCCACCTCGGTCAGTACAAGGATTTTCTCTACCAAAGACTGCAACGCAACGGGTTCGACCGCCATGATGTGCATCGCCTTGCTGCGCGAGACCGGCATGTGTTTTCGGCGCTGATGCTGCAGCATGGGCACGGCGACGGGCTGATCACCGGGGCCACCCGCAAATCGGCCCACGTTCTCAGCCTGATCAACCACGTCTTTGACGCCAAGGCGTCAGATGGGGCTGTGGGTGTCACGGCCCTGCTGAACAAGGGCCGCATCGTGTTGATCGCTGACACGCTGGTCCATGAATGGCCCGATGAAAAGGATCTGGCCACCATCGCCATCAAGGCGGCGTCTGTGGCGCGCAATCTGGGGCTTGAGCCGCGGGTGGCTTTCGTTTCCTTCTCGACCTTCGGCTATCCGGTGTCCGAGCGCGCCACCAAGATGCATGTCGCGCCCAAGGTTCTGGATGGGCTGAAAGTCGACTTCGAATATGAAGGCGAAATGACCGTCGATGTGGCGCTGAACCCCGAGGTCATGGCCCAATATCCGTTCTGCCGCCTGACCTCGCCCGCCAATATTCTGGTGGTCCCGGCGCGACACTCGGCCTCGATCTCGGTCAAGCTGATGCAGGAAATGGCGGGTGCAACGGTTATCGGCCCGATCCTGACCGGGGTGACCAAGCCCATTCAGATCTGCTCTACCAATTCCACGGTGAACGATATCCTGAATATGGCCGTAATGGCCGCCTGCAAGGTTGGCTGACATCAGGTTGAGGCGGGCAGCGCGCCCGCCCTGGGCCCGTTACTTCGGAAAGGCCTGATCGCCCCAAAGCTCGCGCACGCGGGCATCGCGGCCGCAGGCCTTGCGATAGAACTTGTAGGCGTTCGACTGCTTTTTCGGCCCGGCGCGGGTCAGCACCAGGTTAATGCCCTTGTAGTAATCCTGATGATAGGCCTCGGCGATCCAGAACTTGCCTGCGGGCAAGACCGGCGTGACAACCTTTGTGCCTAAGACCGCCTCGGCCTCGGCAATCGCCGCTTTCGCGGCGCTTTCCTGCGCAGCGTTCAGGGGAAAGACGGCAGTGCGATAGGCGCTGCCCCGGTCACAAAACTGCCCCCCCGAATCGGTCACATCGACCGAGCGCAGGAATTTGGCCATCAGATTGTCATAGCTGATCTTTGCAGAATCAAAGGTGATCTCGACCGCCTCGTAATGGCCGTCGTGGTTCTCGTAGGTCGGGTTCTCCATCTGGCCGCCCGTATAGCCCGACACGACATCCAGAACGCCCGGCACCGGCTCAAAATCCGACTCAACGCACCAAAAACAGCCGCCCGCGACGATTGCCTTTTCCGTCTTGGCGCTGGCAGCGCCCGCAAAGCCCAGCCCCATAAGCGCAACCGCCGCCAAAATCTTCCACCGCCGCATCGGGCACTCCTTTGTAATAGCTGCCGCCACGGTTGCCACCTTTGGCCTTTGGCGCAACTCACCCCCGCGTGAGGTCACGCACAGGTGATGCGCCCCCTTGGCCTTTGCGCGCCGCCCCCTTAGCTTGCCGCCAAACACAAGGAGGCTTTGATGACAGACCATGTCTCAACCCATCAGGCAGAAGATGATGCCCGCAATGAAAAAATCCAGATCTGGGTGAATGGCCGTATCGTGCCGAAGGCCGAAGCGATGGTGTCGGTCTATGACTCGGGCTTCATGCTGGGCGATGGCGTGTGGGAGGGTATCCGGCTTTACAATGGCCACTGGTCTTTTGTGGATGAGCATATCGACAGGCTGTTCGAGGCGGCGAAGTCTATTGATCTTGACATCGGGATGACCAAGGAAAGCGTCACAAACGCGCTGTTAGAGACACAAAAAGCCAATGGCATGACCAATGATGCCCATGCCCGGCTGATGGTCACGCGGGGCGTCAAGACCCGGCCTTTCCAGCACCCGAAACTGTCGCAACGCGGCCCGACCATGGTGATCATCATGGAACACAGCCGCCAGAAACTGCCACGCCCGATCCGGTTGGCCACGGTGCCGCATTTGCGCGGCCTGCCGATGACGCAAGACCCGAAGCTGAACTCGCATTCCAAGCTGAACTGCATCCTCGCCTGCATTGCCGCCGAAAAGGCGGGTGCGGATGAGGCGCTGATGCTGGATGTGCATGGGTTTGTGAACACCACCAACGCCTGCAACTTCTTTATCGTGAAGAAAGGGCAGGTTTGGACCAGCACGGGTGATTACTGCATGAACGGAATCACGCGGCAGAAGGTGATCGACCTGTGCCGCGCCAATGATATCCCGGTGTTTGAGCGGAACTTCTCGCTGGTCGACGCCTATTCGGCGGATGAAGCGTTTCTGACCGGCACTTTCGGCGCGCAAACCCCGGTGGGCATGATTGATGGCCGGGTGATCGGCACAGGCCAGATGGGCCCAATGACCGAACGGCTGCGCGGGCTTTACAAAAAAATGGTGGGCGCATGACTCCGGATCCCCAGCGCATTGCCATGTGGTCAGGCCCCCGTAACCTGTCCACCGCCATGATGTATTCCTTTGCCGCGCGGGGCGATTGTCAGGTCTGGGACGAGCCGTTTTATGCCGCCTATCTGCATAAAACCGGCATGGATCACCCGATGCGCGGTGAGGT
Source organism: Alphaproteobacteria bacterium (assembly GCA_016869835.1). Classification (GTDB taxonomy): domain Bacteria; phylum Pseudomonadota; class Alphaproteobacteria; order Rhodobacterales; family Rhodobacteraceae; genus Tabrizicola_A. The sequence continues at coordinate 40,621 of VGDH01000002.1, read as the reverse complement.
GATTGAAGCCGGGCTGGCTGACCCTAGGGCGGTCGCCGAGGCCTGCCTTGCGCCTCTAAACGCCGGTCAGAGCCTGTTTTACCAAAAGCACATGACGCTCCACATGGTCCCCGAGTTTGACCGGGGCTTCATGCGGGGGCTGACCAATGTGTTCCTGATCCGCCATCCGGCGCGGGTGATTGCCAGCTATGCAAAAAAGCGCGAAGCGCCGGAATTGGCCGACATTGGCTTTGTTCAGCAGGTGGAACTTTTTGATGAGGTGGCCGATTGGCTGGGCCATGCGCCCTTGGTGGTGGACAGTGCTGACATTCGCGCGACCCCGCGCGAAACCCTGTCGCAGCTGTGCGCGGCGCTGAACATTCCCTTCACAGACCGCATGTTGCGCTGGCCCGCCGGGCCAAAACCGTTCGACGGGGTCTGGGCGCCGCATTGGTACAATGCCGTTCACGCCTCCACCGGGTTTGATGAGCCTGAGGGTGATCTTCCCACCCTGTCGCCCGCGTTTCACCAGTTGTGCGACCTTGCAATGCCGCATTACGAACGGTTGGAGCGGCTGAAACTGTAACGAAAAAGGGGCCAGTCCACGGCTGACCCCTTTTGACACCGATGACTGTAGATCAGCCCTTTTTCGCAACTCGCGCATTGCGGCTGGCGATCAGGCGCAGGCGCAGGGCGTTCAGGGTGATGAAGCCCTGAGCATCCTTCTGGTCATAGGCGCCCGCATCTTCCTCGAACGTCACGTGCTTTTCGGAATAAAGCGAATGGTCCGACCAACGCGCCACGGTGCGGGCCGAGCCTTTGTAAAGCTTGACGCGCACGGTGCCGGTCACATGTTCCTGCGTCTTGTCGATCAGCGCCTGCAGCGCCTCACGCTCGGGCGAGAACCAGAAGCCGTTGTAGATCAGCTCCGCATAGCGCGGCATGATCGAATCCTTCAGATGGCCCGCGCCGCTGTCGAGCGTGATCTGCTCAATCCCACGGTGCGCCTCTAGCAGAATGGTGCCGCCGGGGGTTTCGTAAAGCCCACGGCTTTTCATGCCGACAAAGCGGTTTTCCACCAGGTCCAAGAGACCTACGCCATGCTTGCCGCCGATCTCGTTCAGCCGGGCCAGGATCGTGGCCGGCGACAGGGCCTCGCCATTGATCGAGACCGCATCGCCGCGTCCAAAGCCGATTTCCACATAGTCCGGGGTATCGGGCGCCTGTTCCACCGGGGTGACGCGCTGATAGACAAACTCGGGTGCTTCCTCGGCCGGGTTCTCCAGCACTTTGCCCTCCGACGAGGTGTGCAGCAGGTTCGCATCCACCGAGAAGGGCGCTTCGCCGCGCTTGTCCTTGGCGATTGGAATCTGGTTCGCCTCGGCAAATTCCAAGAGCTTGGTGCGCGAGGTCAGGTCCCACAGACGCCACGGCGCGATGACCTTGATCGCCGGGTCCAGCGCGGCAGCCGAAAGTTCGAACCGCACCTGATCATTGCCCTTGCCGGTCGCGCCATGGGCCACGGCATCCGCGCCGGTCTCATGTGCGATCCGCACCAGATGCTGCGAGATCAGCGGCCGGGCGATCGAGGTGCCCAAAAGATACAGCCCCTCATACAGCGCATTGGCGCGGAACATTGGGAACACAAAGTCACGCACGAACTCTTCGCGCACGTCGACGATGTGGATGTTCTTTGCCTCAATCCCCATCAGCAGCGCCTTTTGGCGCGCCTGTTCCAGCTCTTCGCCCTGACCCAGATCAGCGGTAAAGGTGATGACCTCGCAGCCATATTCGGTCTGCAGCCATTTCAGAATGATCGAGGTGTCCAGACCGCCCGAATAGGCGAGAACGACTTTCTTCGGCTTTTGCATGGGGGCCTCCTAATGCGCGCCCTGCGCTTAACGGGAAATCCCCAAAAGGGCAAGCCAAGCAAGGCCGCGCGCGGGTGGCTCTTGCGCAAAGCCTGCGGCTTCGTCACATCTGGTGCATGACCGATTTTGCCGATGCCGCCCGCCAGACCACCCGCGCCCTGCGCGATCTGTTTCCGCGCACGCCGATGCAGCGGAATGACTTTCTGTCGCGCAAATACGGGGCTGAGATCTGGCTCAAGCGCGAGGATCTCTCGCCGGTGCGCAGCTACAAGCTGCGGGGCGCGTACAACGCCATGCGAAAGGTGCGGGCCAACCAGCCCCACCAAGGCCATTTCGTCTGCGCCTCTGCGGGCAATCATGCACAAGGTGTGGCCTTCGCCTGCCACCATTTCGGCGTGCAGGGCACGATTTTCATGCCGGTCACCACACCGCAGCAAAAGATCGACAAGACCCGCGCCTTTGGGGCTGACCATGTGCGCATCGTTCTGACGGGCGACTATTTCGACCAGACGCTTGCCGCCTCGCAGCGATTTTGCCGCGAGGAGGGCGCATATTTCCTGTCGCCCTTTGACGACGAGGACGTGATCGAAGGCCAAGCGTCGGTTGCGGTTGAGCTGTTGGATCAGCTTGGGCGGTCGCCCGATCTTGTCATTCTGCCCGTGGGGGGCGGGGGGTTGTCATCGGGCGTGACGCGCTATTTGCGCAGCGAGTCGCCGGGGACGGAGTTTCGCTTTGTCGAGCCAAAGGGCGGGGCGAGCCTGACGGCCGCCTTGGCCGCGCATGAGCCTGTCACGCTCAAGCGCGTTGACAATTTCGTGGATGGGGCCGCCGTGGCCCGCGTCGGCGACCGGACCTTTGCGGCGCTGTCCTGGGTCAACCCGGCCGAGGTGCTGATCGCCCCCGAAGACCGCATCTGTACCACCATGCTGATGATGCTGAACACCGAAGGCATCGTGCTGGAACCCGCAGGTGCCTTGGCGATTGACGTGCTGGCGGACCTCGCGGGCGAGATTGCGGGCAAGACGGTGGTCTGCGTCACATCGGGTGGTAATTTCGACTTCGAACGCCTGCCCGAAGTGAAAGAACGCGCCCAACGCTATTCTGGCGTGAAAAAGTATTTCATCCTGCGCATGCCGCAGCGTCCCGGCGCGCTGCGCGAGTTTCTGGAAATGCTCGGCCCCGATGATGACATCGCCCGCTTTGAATATCTGAAGAAGTCGGCGCGCAATTTCGGGTCCGTCCTGATCGGGATCGAGACCAAAGAGGCGGCGAATTTTCAAAAGCTGTTCGATCAGCTGGATGCTGCGGCCTTTCAATATCGTGACATCACGCAGGATGAGATTCTGTCCGAGTTTCTGATCTGACCGACCCTTTGAGACGAGGTTTCCATGCGCGCGCGTGATCTTGGCCTGCCCTTTCCCGGCACCCCCGGCCCGTTCAATTCCATCACCGATGTGACGGGTGTGACGGTCGGTTTCTGCACCCTGCAAGACCCCGACCGCCACATGCGCACAGGCGTCACCGCCGTTATTCCCCGGATGGATGCCGGCAACCCCGAACCCGTTCGCGCCGGTCAAGCCACGCTGAATGGCAACGGCGAGATGACCGGGACGCATTGGATCAAAGACGGCGGTTATTTCCTTGGCCCGGTTCTGGTCACCAACACCCATGGCATCGGCGCCTGCCACACGGGTGCCACGCGTTGGATGATTGACCGCTATCCCGACCATTTCCGCAACGGCATTGCATGGGCCATGCCCGTGGTGGCCGAGACCTATGACGGCATCCTGAACGATATCAACGCGATGTTTGTGCAGCCCGAACACGCAATCAAAGCGCTGAACAATGCCACATCCGGCCCCGTGGCCGAAGGCGCTGTGGGTGGGGGCACCGGCATGATCGCCTATGAGTTCAAGGCTGGAACAGGAACGGCCTCGCGCCGCGTCACGGTTGGGGGTGAAACCTATACTGTCGGCGTTTTGGTGCAGGCCAATCACGGCAAACGCCCATGGTTCAATGTTCTGGGTCAGCCTGTCGGGCGCCTGATGCCCTTTGAGGGGCTTGTTCCACGTGAAACGGGGTCAATCATCGTTGTGATTGCCACCGATGCGCCCCTGTCTACTGTCTCGCTGACCCATCTCGCACGCCGCGCGGGCCTTGGCCTTGGTCGCGGCGGCACGCCGGGCGGCAATTCCTCGGGCGATATCTTTCTCGCCTTTTCCACCGCGCCCTTTGGCCCCATGCCGCAGGCCGCAGGGTCGCTGATCCAGCGCAGCGAATTCAACGCCGAGCTGATCGACCCGATCTATCTGGCGGCGGTTGAGACGGTTGAGGAATCTGTCGTCAATGCCATCGTGGCGGGCAAGGATACGCCCACGTTCAAATTCCCAGGCAAAACCATTCCCGGCATCGACCGCGCCGCGCTTGCCGCGCTTTTCCGCTAAGCCGAAGAGTGCCCGGGACGGGCTCGATGAGCTTAGCGCTGCCCTTCAAAAAACCGGGCAATCCGTTCGGCAATTGCGTCACTATCTGCGCGTTTCGTCAGTGAATTGCGTGCCCGTGTCACCACCTCGGGGGGCAACTCACTGGCGTATTCCTCGACCAGATCGGTGATGAACTCATGGCTCATTTCCGGGTGATACTGTGTCGTCATCACCCGCCCCAGAATGGCGAAACTGCCCACCGGACAATCCGCCGTTCCCCCCAGAACCACCGCCCCCTGCGGCAGGTCCACCACCTGCTCACGATGGCTGCCGTAAAGCTTGACCGGCTGACCCTCAATTTCCGTCTCTACCAACCCGAACACCCAACCGCCGGGGTTCTTGGCCACATGACCACCCAGCGCCATGGCAATCGCCTGGTGACCAAAGCAGGCACCAAAGATCGGCTGGCCGTCCTCCACCAACCGCCGGATCAGCGCGAACAATCGCCCCACCCAAGCATCCGAATCATGAACCGAGGCCGGGCTTCCCCCGATTAGCCAGCCATCGAATCGCGCGCCTTCGGGCGGGAAAACCCCGTCCTTCACCGGAAACACCGTCACCGACCAATCGGGGCGCACCGAATTGATCATGGTGGTGAATTTCTTGCCATCCTTCGGACGGGCTTGGGCAAATTCCGATTCGTCGGTGTTGGTCATCAGCAGTGCGATATGCATGATTTTCCCACTTTACATATTTATAAACCTGTTTAGTATATTTTTAAATCAGCTTTGCAGCAAGGGAAAGCCACATGACCGTCTGGGTCCCAACTGACGATGGCCATGCCGACCTTGGCAGTCACGACACGTTTCTGAGCGGTCCGCCGCACAACACGTTCAAGTGCTTGCGCGACGAAGATCCCATGCACTGGTCTGACTGGTCTGACTGGTCAGGCGGTAAAGGCTATTGGTCGGTCACCCGGCACGAGGATATCAGCTTTCTGAATGGCAAACCCGAGCTTGTCTCCTCCGCCCGCGGCATCCGGATGGAAGACCAGACCTATGAGGAATACCTTGCTCGCCGCACCTTTCAGGAAACCGATGCGCCTGAGCACATGCAGACCCGGATCAAGGTGGCCAAGGCCTTTTCCAAGCCGGTGATCGCCCAGTTCGAGCCCGTCATTCGAGACCTTTGTGGTCCGATTCTGGATGAAGCCTTGGCAAAGGGCACCTTTGACGCCACCAAGGACATTGCCCGCCAATTGCCCATGCGCATGCTTGGCCGGATCCTTGGCACCCCCGATGAAGACCTGCCTTGGCTGGTGGAAAAGGGCGATACGCTGATTGCCAACACCGACCCCGATTTCACCCAGCACGTGCTGGACAAGATGACCACCGACGAATTCCGCATGATGCCCTTCAACTCACCTGCGGGGGCGGAGCTGTTCGTCTATGCCAAAGAGCTCCTACGGAAAAAGGAATCCGCAGGCGACACTTCGGGCGTTCTGCATCTGATCCTGCAGCCCGGCCCCGATGGCTCGGTCATGCCGGAAAACGAGTTTCGCAATTTCTTCTGCCTGCTGGTTGCCGCCGGCAATGACACCACGCGCTATTCCATCGCAGCCGGTATTCAGGCGTTGGCGCATCAGCCCGAGCTTCTGGCCCAGATGCAGGCAGGGGGCGCGGTCTGGGAAACGGCGGCGGATGAGATCATCCGCTGGGGCAGCGCCACCACCTATTTCCGCCGCACCGCCACCCAGGATTTCGAATTCCACGGACGTCAGGTGAAAGAAGGTGACAAGGTCATTCTCTGGTGGGCCTCTGGCAACCGCGATGAGCGGGTGTTCGACGACCCCTTCCGCGTCAACCTTTTCCGCACGCCCAACCGCCATGTCTCCTTCGGCCAAGGCGGCCCGCATGTCTGCCTTGGCATGTGGCTTGCCCGGCTTGAGGTGCGGGTGCTGTTCGAAGAACTTGCCAAACGCATCAAGTCAATCGAACCTGCCGGAGACCAGAAGTTTCTCAGATCGAATTTCATCGGTGGCATCAAAGAGCTGCCGGTGCGCGTGACACTGCAATAAGCGGCACCAGACCGCACCCAGGAAGAGTTCCATGACCAGCCAAAGCCCGCGCCTGCGTGCCATGTTCTGCGACCATCTGTCGATCATGCGGGGCAAATACCTGCCTGCGTCGAAGATGAAGGATGATGAAAGCCGCTTCGCCCGTCCGACCTTCTCGGTCCATTACGACAAGGACCTGTTGATCGAAGCGCCCGGCACCATGTGCCTTGAGGGCATCCCCGACATGGCGCTGCGCTGGCGGGCTGACGAGATCCGCGCCGGATGGGAGCCCAATACCAAAGTGGTGACGGGCGACCTTTATGGCGGTGACGGCACCCCCCTGCCGATGTGCCCGCGCGGCGCCCTGAAACGCGCAGTCTCAGCTTGGGAGGCGATCGGCCTGACGCCCAAAGTCGGTATCGAGCTTGAGGCCTATGCCTTTGTCCGCAACGACGATGGCCAGATCGTGCCCTACGACACTCCCGGCGGCGTGGTCTATGGCACAGGCAATTTCACTGATCCCCGCCGCTTTACCGATGCGATCTGGAACAAGTCGCAGGAAATCGGCCTGCCGCTTGATCTGATCACCGCCGAATATGACACGCCGCAGTATGAATTCACGCTGACCTTCGATTCTGCCGTGCAACACGTCGATACCGTGGTTCTTTTCCGCCAGATGGCCCGCGAAATCGCGCTGGACCACGGCATCATCCTGACCTTCCTGCCCAAGCCTATTGCGGGCAAGGGTGGCTCAGGCCTGCATGTGAACCTTTCGTTCACCGACCATAACGGTGCCAATGCGCTGGTCAAGGGCGATGTGGGCGATCCGAACAACCTCAGCGACCTTGCGCGCGGCTGCATTGCGGGCTGGATGCACCACCACAAGGGCATGGCCGGTCTGATGGCCCCGAACGCGCTGTCCTATGCCCGCCTGCAACCGGCCAGCCTCTCGGGCTTCTGGTGCAACTGGGGGGGCGACAACCGCAACGTTACCGTGCGCGTCAGCGCCGAAGGCGGCAAGAAGGCCCGGCTTGAACACCGCATGGCCGATGCTGCGGCAAACCCCTATACCACCGTGGCCACGGTTCTGCAGGCCGCCCTCTTGGGCGTTCAGAACCAGTACCCGCTTCAACCGCTTGAGACCGGCGATGGCTTTACCCACAACGACGCACCCCATGGCGTCGCTGCCAGCCTGTCCGAGGCGCTGGATGATCTTCAGGCCGACACCGCCCTGTCCAATGCCGTCGGCGCGGGCCTGGTGGAAAACCATCTCTACATGAAACGCGCCGAGGTGGACAAAACCGCCGCCCTTAAGGGCGACGCATTGCGCGATTGGTATATCTGGTACGTTTGAGGACCCTATGAAAGCCCACTGGATCCTGCCTAACGGCAGCACCATCACCGCCGAGGTCCGCGAAGGCCAGAACCTGATGGAAGCCGCCGTTGCCCACAACGTGCCCCGTGTCATCGGCGAATGCGGCGGCTCGCTGTCCTGCGCCACCTGCCATGTCTATGTCGCCCCGGACTGGGCGGCAAAGACCGGTGCGGTGGGTGATTTCGAAGACGCTATGCTGGATGTGGCCGAGGCCGAACGTCAGCCGACCTCACGCCTGTCTTGCCAGGTAAAGATGTCGCCTGATCTTGACGGTCTGACCCTGATCGTGCCGGCCTGACCGATCTCGCGCTCGACGAAAATCGGGGCGCTCGGGCCATTTGGGGGCGGGCCGTGTCGCGCGCAGGATAGAAACCCGCGCGCGGCCCGGTGTTGATTAAGCCATGCAACCGGCCCAAAGCAGCAACACCACCGGGATCCTCCTTGCCCTTGGGGGCGGGGTGATCCTGTCGCTCAACGATCTGGCGATCAAGGCGCTTTCGGGGGCCTATGCGCTGCATCAGGTGATCCTCATCCGTGCGCTTGTCGGCATCGTGCTGGTGCTGGGGGTGATGTGGGTGTCAAACGCGGGCCTCCATCAGATGCGCACCCGCCGGATCGGCGCGCATTTCTTCCGCGTCTGCATCGTCATGGTGTCGAACATCACCTATTTCATTGGCCTGTCGCTGATGCCCTTGGCCGATGCCGTGGCGGTGGCCTTTGTCTCACCGCTGTTTGTCACCCTGATGTCGGCGGTGATCCTGCGCGAATACGTCGGCCCCCGGCGCTGGGCCGCGGTGGCGGTCGGCCTTCTCGGCGTTGTCATCATGACCCGCCCTGGCCAGGGCGTGATCCAGCCCGCCGCCATTCTCGTCCTCATTTCGGCCTTCTGCTATGCCGCCAGCCACATGATGACCCGCCACATGCGCGACACCGAAAGCGCGATGACGCTGAACTTTTACGTTCAGGTCGGATTTATCCTTGTGTCCTGCAGCTTTGGCCTATTGGTCGGTGATGGACATATGGCCCAACCGCCCGGCAGCACATGGGAATTCCTGTTCCGCCCTTGGCATGTTCCGCCTGTCACGGATTGGTGGGCCTTCCTCGCTACCGGGCTTGCCGTTGGCGTCGGCGGGCTGTTGATGAGCCAGGCCTACCGCACGACTGAGGCCGCTCTTGTGGCACCCTTTGAGTATATCGGCATGCCGATGGCCATTTTCTGGGGCATGGTGGTCTTCGGCACTTGGCCCGATGCCACCGCATGGGCAGGGATTGCGCTTATCTGCGGCGCAGGTCTTTATACGCTCTGGCGTGAGACCGTCAGAAGGAAGGTTCAGGATGTCGCAGCCCCAAGCGGTGATCTTTGACATCGGCAATGTGCTGACCCGCTGGCAGCCCGAGGCGTTTTATGACCGCGTGATCGGCGAGGAGCGTCGCCGCGCCCTCTTTGCCGAGGTCGATCTGCACCGCATGAACGACATCGTCGATGAAGGTGCGCTCTTTCGCGAAACCATCTACGACTGGGGCGACCGCCATCCTCATTGGCAGGCCGAAATCCGCCTCTGGTATGACCGCTGGATCGAACTCGCCTCGCCCAGGATCGACGGCGCCATTGCGCTCCAACGCGCGCTGCGGGCCAAGGGGGTTCCGGTCTTTGCCCTGACCAATTTCGGCAAATATTCGTTTGAAGAAGCCCTGCCCAAGATGGATTTCCTCACCGATTTTGACCGGCTCTATGTCTCGGGCCGGATGGGCGTCATCAAACCCGATCCGCGCATCTATGAGATAGTCGAGGATGATTGCGGCTTGCCGCCTGCAAGCCTGCTCTTTACCGATGACCGCGCCGATAACATCACCGCCGCCGCCCGCCGCGGATGGCGCACCCATCAGTTCGAAAACTGGCAAGGCTGGGCCGCCCGGCTGGTGGCCGAAGGATTGCTGACACAACAGGAGGCCGGGCTATGACCCTGACGATCGTCCCGAAAGACGCCGAAGCGCTGCTGACATGGCCGGGGCTTCTTGAGGCGTTCGAGGCGGGCCACCGCCTGCCCAAACCTGACATCAAAGACCTTTTCGTCTATCGCGGCCAAGACACCATCCTGGACCGCGCCACTTGGATCGACGGGCTTGGCTCTTTGGTCAAAGTGGCTACGGTTATTCCCAGCAACGCCCAGCGCGGGCTGCCCACGGCGAACGGTTCGGTCACGCTTTATGATGACAAGACCGGAGAATTGACCGCCTTGGTCGATTTCCACCTGGTCACCAAATGGAAAACCGCCGGGGACAGCTTGCTTTCAGCCCGCCGCCTGGCGCGCAAGGATGCGAAGAACTTCCTGCTGGTCGGCGCAGGCACCGTCGCCAAATCCATGGTTCAGGCCTATTCCAGCCTCTTCCCCGACGCCCGCTTCACCGTCTGGAGCCGCTCACGCGCTAGCGCCACGGCGATGGGCCTCCCCGTGGCCGATGATCTGCAACAGGCAGTAAAATCCGCCGATGTGATCTGCACTGCCACCATGGCAACCGAACCGTTGATCCGCGGCGAATGGCTGCAACCCGGGCAGCACCTTGACCTGATCGGCGCCTACAAACCCGGCATGCGCGAAGTGGACGATACCGCCATGGCCCGCGCGCGCCTGTTTGTCGATGCCCGCGCCACCACGATCCACCACATCGGTGAGCTGATCGACCCGTTGAAATCCGGTGCCATCACCGAAAGCCACATCGTCGCCGACTTCTACGACGACCCCACGATCTACACCCGCCGCTCGGATGATGAGATCACCATCGCCAAAAACGGCGGCGGGGCCCATCTTGATCTGATGACGGCAAACTACATCGCCGGGGTCTGGGGCCAGCGCCCGGCTGTTCATCTTGGCTGAAATACCCTCCGGGGGACGCGGGCTTGGTTCCAAGCCCGCGTGGGGGTGGAAAACCCCCGATCCGCGCGCCATGGTGTCAGGCAGCACCCAGGATCGGCGCTTGCGCGTTCAGCACATCCACGGAAAATCCTGACAGCTGCTTGTAATGTTCCGCATGGGCGGCAAGGTCTGCGCGGGGAATGACAGCATCAATGCTGTCGAACCGCGCACCACCCGTCCGATCCTCGACCATCTGCATCACTGCATCCGGTCCCTTTCCACGGTTGGCGCGCAAAACCTTTTCGACTCGCGGGCGCATCTCGTCCACATAGGCCAAAAGGGCGGCGCGCCCGATCCCATGGGCGCGCAGCGCGGCCCCGATCTTGCGCGCGTCGATGATGGCCAAAGACGCTCCATTGGACCCCACTGGATAGGTGGCATGCGCCGCATCCCCCATCAGCGTCACGCAGCCATGGGTCCAACTTGGCAAAGGCTCGCGGTCCACCATTGGGTATTCATAGACCAGCCCAGAGGCCGCAATCAGCGCCGGGCAATCCACCCAGCCGAAGTCCCACGCCTCAAAGGCGGGCGCGAAATCACCCTTGTCGGCGGGGCGGTTCCAGTCGCCCTTGGACATGGCGCGCGCCGGGTCCACGCGCAACTCGGCAATCCAGTTGATCTCGGACAGCCCGGTGTCCGGGTCCGGCCCTGAAATCGGATAGGCCACAAACCGCTGGCTGTCGTGTCCCGCCAAAAACATCGCATTGCCGCCCAGAAACTGCGCCGCCCGCGTCGTGCCGCGCCACATGATGGCACCATTCCAGATCGGCTCCCCCTCGTCCGGCACCATCTGACGGCGAATGGCCGAATGGATGCCGTCAGCGGCAATCGCCAAATCCCCCGTCACGCGCCGCCCATCGCTCAAGATCAGCGTGGCCCCCTGATCGGTGGTTTCAAACCCCACCACCCCCGCGCCAGTGACCACAGATTCAACCCCCGCCCGCGCCCGCAGCACGCGCAGTAGCATCATCTGGAAATTGCCCCGGTGCACCGAATACTGCGGCCAATGATAGCCCGCATGAAGCCCGCGCGGCTCGACCCAGATTTCCTGCCCGTGTTTGGAATAGAACCCATATTGCCGCGTCCGCACGCCCAGCGCGTCCAACTCGGCCTCCAGCCCCAGATCAAACAACTCCCGCACCGAGTTTGGTTGCAGGTTTATCCCGACACCCAAGGGGCGCGGCTCGGCCACACGCTCATAAACCCGGAACGGCAGCCCCAACTGGTGCAGCGTCAGCCCCATGACCAGCCCCGCAATGCCGCCGCCCGCAATCAAGATCATGGCTTTTCCCTTGCCTTGCTGGTGCAGTTCTGCACCCTTGGCCCGCAGAATACGGAGGGAAGCATGACAACGACAAGCCTTGATGCGCGCAGTCTTGGCGCCAGCCTGTCACCGGGCCAGCCCTCCTTGCGCTTTGCCCTTGCCATTCGCGCCGATCTTGGTCCCGCGCTCGAATTTGATACCGCGCAGGGCACCCGCCGCGCCATGTTCCCGATCACCGGCGGTGCCGTCACCGGTCCCGGCATCTCCGGGCATATCCTGCCTGGCGGTGCCGACTTTGCCCAGCGCCTTCCCGATGGTGCCTTTGCCATCGAAGCGCGCTATTGCCTGATGCTGGACGACGGCACGCCGCTCATGATTACCAACGCTGGCCGCATGCAGCCGATGCCCGATGACAGCTTCCAAGGCCGCACCCGGGCTGTGATCGAAGCCCCTGCCGGACCCCATGTCTGGCTATCTCATGCCGTGCTGTTCGGCACTGCCTGGGCGGAGCCCGGCGATGAGGCGCGCGTGTTCATCGAGCTTTGGCAGGCAGTGATCTAGCCTGCCTTGCTTATCTTTTGCACAGGCACCTTGACCCATGAGACTGCCGATGCCACTTGATGCCTGACCAAATCCGGAGAAATCCATGCCCGCCTATCGTTCCCGCACGACAACCCATGGCCGCAACAACGCCGGTGCCCGAGGTCTGTGGCGCGCCACAGGCATGAAAGACGGTGATTTCGGCAAACCGATCATCGCCATCGTCAACTCCTTCACCCAATTCGTACCCGGCCACGTGCACCTGAAAGACCTCGGCCAGATGGTCGCGCGCGAGGTTGAGGCCGCAGGCGGTGTGGCCAAGGAATTCTCCACGATCGCCGTCGATGACGGCATCGCCATGGGCCATGACGGGATGCTGTATTCGCTGCCCTCACGCGAAATCATCGCTGACTCGGTGGAATACATGGTCAATGCCCATTGCGCCGACGCGATGGTCTGTATCTCCAACTGCGACAAGATCACCCCCGGCATGCTGATGGCCGCGATGCGGTTGAACATTCCGGCGGTTTTTGTCTCGGGTGGCCCGATGGAGGCCGGCAAGGCTGTCATCAAGGGCAAGGAAATCGCGCTTGATCTGGTTGACGCCATGGTTGTCGCCGCTGATGACAAATACACCGACGAAGAAGTCGACGAGATCGAAAAGGCCGCTTGCCCGACCTGCGGGTCCTGCTCGGGCATGTTCACCGCCAATTCGATGAACTGCCTGACCGAGGCGCTGGGCCTGTCCCTGCCCGGCAATGGGTCCACCCTTGCCACCCACGGCGACCGCAAGCGCCTGTTCATCGAAGCAGGTCACCTGATCGTCGACATCACCAAGCGCTTTTACGAACAGAACGACACCTCCGTTCTGCCGCGCAATGTCGCCAACAAGAAGGCGTTTGAAAACGCCATGGCGCTGGACATCGCGATGGGCGGGTCCACCAACACTGTGCTGCACGTTCTGGCCGCGGCCCATGAGGGCGGGATCGATTTCACCATGGACGACATCGACGCCATGTCGCGCCGGGTGCCCTGCCTGTCCAAAGTCGCGCCCGCAAAGCAAGACGTTCATATGGAAGACGTCCACCGCGCCGGTGGCATCATGGCGATCCTGGGCCAGTTGGACAACGCGGGCCTTCTGAACCGCGATTGTGTCACGGTTCATTCGCCCACCATGGGTGCGGCGCTGGACCATTGGGACATCAGCCGCACCACCCACGAAAACGTGCGCGAGTTCTTCAGGGCCGCGCCCGGCAATGTGCGCTCGGCCACGGCGTTCAGCCAGAACAAGCGCTATGCCGAGTTGGACCTTGACCGGGAAAAGGGCGTGATCCGCTCGGCCAAACACGCGTTTTCACAAGATGGCGGTCTTGCCGTGCTGAAGGGCAACATTGCGCCTGACGGTTGCATCGTGAAAACCGCAGGCGTGGACGAATCCATCCTGAAGTTCTCGGGCCCTGCGCGGGTGTTCGAAAGCCAGAATGCTTCGGTCGAGGCGATCTTGTCGAACAAGATCAAAGAGGGCGACGTGGTCGTCATCCGCTACGAAGGGCCAAAGGGCGGGCCGGGCATGCAGGAAATGCTCTATCCGACCAGCTATCTGAAATCCAAAGGTCTGGGCAAAGCCTGCGCTTTGCTGACCGACGGGCGCTTCTCGGGCGGCACCTCGGGCCTGTCCATCGGCCACGCCTCGCCCGAGGCGGCATCGGGCGGGGCCATTGGCCTTGTGCGCGAAGGCGATATGATCGACATCGACATTTCGAACCGCACCATCAGCCTGCGGGTGTCTGATGCCGAACTGGCCAAGCGCCGCGCTGAGCAGGACCAGAAAGGCTGGAAGCCGGAAAAAGCCCGCCCGCGCAAGGTGTCACAGGCGCTCAAGGCCTATGCGCTTTTTGCCACCTCGGCCGACAAGGGCGCAGTCCGTAAATTGCCCGACGAGGCGTGATCTTTCGACACGATTGAAAAGGCCCAGCCTTAGTGCCGGGCCTTTTTTCATGCCCGCCTGAAGGGGCGGTCTAACCTCCAAACCTTCCGCGCCAATCGGCCCCCTCCAGAATGTTCCGTGTCGACATGTTGCAACGAACTGGCTAGTGATGAGGCGGGAACGGGGGGCAAGATGGACGGTGAGACGGAGACAAAACGGCTCAAAGGCACCGGCGCGCGCTTCGCCTATGAAACCCTGCGCGATGAGATTCTGTCGCTTGCCCTTTCGCCCGGCCAGCTTTTGGACGAAACCACTTTTGCCGAGCGTTTCGCCATGTCCCGCTCCCCCGTGCGTGAAGCGTTCATTCGGCTGGCGGGTGACGGGCTGGTCGTGACGCTGGCCAACCGCTCCACCATCGTCGCCCCGATTGATGTGCAAAGCTTCCCGAAATATGTCGAAGCGCTGGACATCGCTCAACGCATGAACACCCGCCTTGCTGCCGAATTGCGCACCGAGGACGACCTCACCCGCATTGCCCGCGCGCAAGAGACGTTTGAGTCCGCCGTTAAGGGTGGCAACCACCTGAAAATGTCCGGGGCCAACAAGCAGTTTCACCTGGCCATCGCCATGGCAGGTCGCAATCCCTACCTGTCAGGGTTCTACGAACGGATTCTCGATCAGGGCCGCCGGATGCTGCACCTGCATTTCGACTATCTTGAACGCACCCATGACGGCATCTTGCTGACTGAAGAGCATGCGGCCATGCTGGACGCGATCCGCGTGCGGGATGTCGAGCGCGCCGACGCGCTGGCCCATTCCCACACCTGCCAGTTCCGCGACAACTTCCTGCGCTTTCTGCAGGAAAACCACGGCTCTACCATAGCGCTTGGCGGCCCGGCCCGGCCGCTCTGACCCCACCTTTGGGCTTTGCGCCCGTTGAAATTTGCCCTTCCCCAATCGACGGGTCTTGCCCAACGTCTGACCTTGGATGCCAAGGGGCCATTACAAAAACATTTTTGAACGCGCACCTGAAGCCAATGGTGCAGAATTTTTAAGAGAGCTCGCGCTGATGCCCCTTTGGAAACGTATCTTCGATATCGTCGGTGTTCTCGTGCTTCTGGGTCCCTTATTGCCAGTGATGGCGGTCACGGCCTTTGTCATCCTTCTGCGCGATGGCCGCCCCGTTTTCTTTCTCTCAGAGCGTATGAAAACCGCCGAACAGGGCTTTACGCTGATCAAGTTCCGCACCATGCGTCCCGGTGTGGCCGACGGCGCTGCCTCGGGCGGTGACAAGAGGTCCTGCATCACCCGCACCGGCGCCTTCCTGCGCCGCACGCGGTTGGATGAACTGCCGCAGCTTTGGAACATCCTGAAGGGCGACATGTCATTCGTCGGCCCGCGCCCGCCGCTTCGTCGCTATGTCGTCGATTATCCCGGCCTCTATCGGCGTGTCTTGCGGGCACGCCCCAGCGTGACGGGCCTTGCCACCTTGATCTATCACCGCCACGAAGAGCGCCTCTTGCGCGGCTGCACCACGGCGGCCGAGACCGATGCCCTCTATCGCCGCGCCTGCATTCCGCGCAAGGCAAGGCTGGATCTGATCTACCTCGAACACCAAAGCCTGGCGCTGGACCTTTGGATCATCTTCCGCACCCTCATCCGCCGCAAACGCCGCCATTGATCCCCATCGCCTGCGGCGTTGCGGCCCTTTCCATTTCCTTCGCTGGGGTCTTTACTTGACAAAGGTCGATGAAGGAGACCGTCCATGCTGTCCGCCATTTCCTCTCGTCGTCGGTTTGCCGATCTGTCCGAACAGGAAATCCTCGCGCTTGCGATTTCCTCGGAAGAGGATGACGCCAGCATCTACCGCACCTATGCCGAACGGCTGCGCACCGAGTACCCCGCCACCGCCGCCGTCTTTGACGGCATGGCCGCCGAGGAAGATGACCACCGCCGCCAGCTGATCGCGCTGCATCAGGCGCGGTTCGGTCAGGTCATCCCCCTGATCCGCCGCGAGCATGTCGCGGGCTTTTACGCGCGCAAACCCGTTTGGCTGAACGAAACGCTGGGCCTTGACTCGATGCGCGCCGAAGCCCGCGCGATGGAGGTGCAGGCGGCCACCTTCTACACCCGTGCGGCGGGCCACACCTCGGACGCCGCAACACGCAAGCTCTTGGGCGATCTCGCAGCCGCCGAAGCCGGCCACGCAGACCATGCCCGCGATCTGGCTGACGCCCACCTGTCGGGCAGCGAAAAGGATGTCGAGGACGCAGGCGCGCGGCGGCAGTTCATTCTGACATGGGTGCAGCCCGGCCTTGCCGGGCTGATGGATGGCTCTGTCTCCACCCTTGCCCCAATTTTCGCCACCGCCTTTGCGACACAAGACACCTGGACGACCTTTCTGGTCGGCACCGCCGCTTCGGTCGGGGCGGGCATCTCGATGGGCTTTACCGAAGCCGCGCATGATGATGGCGTCCTTTCGGGCCGCGGCAGCCCATGGAAACGCGGCCTTGCCTCAGGCGTGATGACCACCATCGGTGGCATGGGCCACGCGCTCCCCTACCTGATCCCCGACTTCTGGACCGCCACGATCATCGCCATGATCGTGGTGTTTGTGGAGCTTTGGGCCATCGCCTGGATTCAGAACAAGTTCATGGAAACCCCCTTTGTCCGCGCCGCCTTGCAAGTGGTCTTGGGCGGTGCTTTGGTCTTTGCCGCCGGGGCGCTGATCGGAGGGGGCTGATGTATCGCAAAGATGAAGTCCGCTATCAGGCTTTGGCGCTGCCCGACCGGGTGCAAAAACCCGACGATCAGGCGCTTGCCGATGCGCTGGCCTTCCGCGACTACATGAAAAAACGCCACTCAGTGCGGCAGTTTTCCACCCGCCCCGTGCCGCAAGACATCATCACCGCCTGTATCGAGGCGGCCTGCACCGCACCGTCGGGCGCCAATCACCAGCCGTGGCATTTCGTGGCCATTTCCAACCCGCCGATGAAGGCCAAGATCCGTGAGGCCGCCGAGGAAGAAGAGCGCGCCTTTTATTCCGGCGGTGCGGGCGATGAATGGCTGGCCGCGCTGGAACCCATCGGCAATGGCGTCGACAAACCCCACCTGACCGAAGCCCCGTGGCTGATCGTGGTCTTTGCCCAACGCTTCGGGCTGACCGAGGACGGCACGCGCTACAAGAACTATTACGTGCCTGAAAGCGTCGGCATCGCCACGGGCATGCTTATCACCGCCCTGCATCAGGCGGGGCTTTGCTGTCTGGAACACACGCCGAACCCGATGAAGTTTCTGCCTGCGCTGTGTGGTCGGCCCGAACAGGAAAAGGCGGTCATGATCCTGCCGGTCGGCTGGCCCGCTCCAGATGCCACAGTGCCCGCCGTGGCCAAGCGCAAAAAGCCGCGCGATCAGGTGTTGTCGGTGTTCGAATAGGCTCTATTCGGCCTGTCGTGCCTTGGACGCCCTGACCTCACGCTCCAGCACATCCAGAAACCGGGACCGATCCGCCTTGGAAAACGGCCGCCCGCCGCCTTGGCGGAAGGGATCGGCGCTGCGCAGGTCTTGCATCAAATCGCGCGTCGCCAGCGCCATGCCGATGTTGGTGCCATGCAGCACTTCGCCATTGTGCTTCACCACCCGCGCGCCCTTTTCCACGCATTTCGCGGCCAAGGGGATGTCGCCTGTCACCACCACATCGCCCGGCACGCAGGCCTCGGCAATGTGCTTGTCGGCCTCATCCGGCCCGGCGGTGACATAGACGCTTTCCACCAGCGGGTTCTGACTGGGCCGAATGCCACCATTCGACACCAGCACCATCCGCACCCCATGCCGGGTCGCCACCCGCTCGGCCTCGTCCTTCACCGGGCAGGCATCGGCATCAATCCAGATCGTCATTGCCCCCCCGTAGGGTAGGGTTCCACCCCACCTTAGCCATGCAACGCCGCCGCATGGAACGCGACATGCTCTTCCATAAAGGTCGAGACGAAGAAATAGCTGTGGTCATAGCCCTTTTGCATCCGGAAGGCGCCACCCTGCCGCCGCTCGGCCATGGCCCCGGCCAAGGCCTCGGGGCGCAACAGGTCAATGAACTGATCCGCCGTGCCCTGATCAATCAGCATCGGCCCGTCAAAGCCGCGCTTTTTCATCAACAAGGTCGCATCATGCGCGGCCCAGCTTGCCTCATCCGTGCCCAGATAGGCCGCGAACTGCTTGCGGCCCCAATCGCTGGCTGTCGGATTGCAGATGGGCGCAAAGGCCGAGACCGACCGGAACCGCCCCGGAAAGCTCATCGCAATCGTCAGCGCCCCATGGCCGCCCATCGAATGGCCGATGATGGCTTGGGCCTCTTCGGCCAAGGGAAAGGCGTTGAACAACAGGCGCGGCAGCTCATCGGTCACATAATCCCACATGCGGAAATGCGGCTTCCACGGCGCTTCGGTGGCGTTGACGTAAAACCCCGCCCCTTGGCCCAGATCATAGGCGGCGTCATTCGCCACCCCCTCGCCGCGCGGGCTGGTGTCGGGAAAGACCACCGCCACGCCCATCTCGGCCGCCCAACGCTGCGCGCCCGCTTTGACAATGGCGTTTTCATGGGTGCAGGTCAGGCCCGACAGATACCAGATCACCGGAACCACATTGGTCTCTGCCTCCTCGGGCAGGAAAAGCCCAAAGGTCATGTCACAGCCCGTCACCTGCGAGGCATGAGAGTAAACCCCCTGCACGCCTCCAAAGCAGCGGTTTTCCGAAACGGTTTTCATAGCTTCCCCACCAATGGCCCCACAAGGGCAATGACAGCCGATACCGTCAAGACCGAGACGGCAGTTGAAATCAGGATTGTGGTCGAGACCCGCTGCGGCGCCACCCCATAGTGCTGCGCCAGAATGAACACATTCCCCGCCACCGGAAGGGCGGCGGCGGCAATCATCACCCCTGCGGCAAAGGGTTCGACGGCAAAGATCACCAGTGCGGCGATGGCCACCAGTGCGGGATGTATCACCAGCTTGGCAAAGGAAATCCACCCGGCAGGGGCCAGCCGGTCTGCCTTGCGCCCCGCAAGGCTTGCCCCGATGGCAAAGAGCGCGCAAGGGGTGGCCGCCGCACCCAGTAATGTCATGAATTCATTGACCACATCCGGCAGGGGCAGCCCCAATCCTGACCAGACAAAGCCCAGAACGATCGACACTATCATCGGATTGGCCAAAAGCCCGCGGCCCAGAATCGCCAGCGTCGCAAGCCGCAATTGCCCCTCGCGCGCGCCGGTGATGATCAGCGTGATCAGGCTGGAAAAGATCACCATATCCACCGTCAGCACCATCATCACCGGGCCAGCCGCGGCAGGCCCCAAAAGCAGCACCAGCATCGGCACGCCAAGAAATCCGGTGTTGCCTGTAACACCGGCATGGGCCTCCATCGCGCCCTCGGCCCAGCCAAGCCCCCGCAGCCGCGCGACCGCCAGCACCAGCGCATAAAGCGCAAACGAGGCAAGCAGATAGGCCGCCACAAAGCGAGGTTCAAAGATCTTGGCCAGGGAAAGGTTGGAGGCAAAGCCGAACAGCATCGCGGACAAGGGAAAGTAAAAGACGAATTTCGTCAGAAACGCGGTCGCTTCGGGGCTGAAAAACCGGGTCCGCCCGGCCCAGTAGCCCAGGCCGATGATGGCAAAGAATGGCAGGGTTTTCATAAAGATCGCCAGCATGGGCCTTTGGTGTCATTTGACGCGGCCAAGGGCAAGCCTGCGGCGACCGGATCAGAGGACAAAGCCGGCTTGCTTTGGCTTTTCCTAAGCGGGGCGTCAAAATCTATGACTTTCCCTTTCGCCCTGATTGGCCGACTGTGCGCCAAAGGGCGGACGCCGTGCGGACCGCGAACGGGAAAGGATTGCACCGATGCCAGTGGAAAAGATCGATACGCTTGTTGTCGGCGCCGGTCAGGCCGGGGTCGCGATGAGCGAGCATCTGGGCGCGCTGGGTGTTCCGCATCTCGTGCTGGAACGGGATCGGATCGCAGAACGCTGGCGCAGCGCGCGCTGGGATGCGCTGGTGGCCAATGGTCCGGCCTGGCATGACCGGTTTCCGGGGATGGAGTTTGAGGGCATCGATCCCGATGCCTTTGCTCCAAAGGAAAAAGTGGCTGACTACTTCGAGGCCTATGCCAAGATGATCAAGGCGCCTATCCGCACCGGGGTTGCCGTGACCAAGGTCACGCCGCACGTCGAAAAGGCCGGGTTTCTGGTAGAAACCTCGGCCGGCGTGATCGAGGCGACGCGGGTCGTCGCCGCGACCGGGGCCTTCCAGACCCCGGTTATCCCCGCGATTGCTCCGAAGGATGAGGCTTTGGTGCAGATCCACTCCAACGCCTATCGCAATCCCGGCCAATTGCCCGAAGGTGCCGTGCTAGTGATTGGCGCGGGGTCATCCGGCGCGCAGATTGCCGATGAGCTGAACCGCGCCGGGCGCAAGGTTTACCTGTCGGTCGGCCCGCATGAACGCACGCCGCGCGCCTATCGCGGGCGTGATTTTGTCTGGTGGCTGGGGATTTTGGGCCTGTGGGATATTCAGACCCCCGCCACCGGCAGCGAACATGTGACCGTGGCGATCAGCGGGGCCGATGGTGGCAAGACCATTGATTTCCGCACCTTGGCGCATGAGGGCATCACGCTTGT
Source organism: Alphaproteobacteria bacterium (assembly GCA_016869835.1). GTDB lineage: Bacteria > Pseudomonadota > Alphaproteobacteria > Rhodobacterales > Rhodobacteraceae > Tabrizicola_A. The sequence goes on along the minus strand of VGDH01000002.1, from coordinate 19,607 downwards.
CGGCCTGACCGCGGGCTTTGACGGCCCCGCAGGCCAGACCCGCGCGCAGTTCCGCAATGACCTGCCCGACATCATCCGCCGGGGTGATGAGGCGCTCTTGTCGGTGCTTGACCGCGCTGATACCTATGCCCTGCGCAACGGGTTGGACCTGCCGCTTGACCCGGCAGCGCGGCACTTGCCTGCCGATCCCGAATGTCTGACGCATCCGATCAAGTCGCTGGACCTTGCGGCGGCGGGCGTGCGGTCAATCATCTGGGCCACCGGCTTTGCCAGCGATTACAGCTGGCTTCCCCCCGGTGCTTTGGACGATGCGGGCAAGCCCAAGCATCAGCGGGGCGTGTCGGCCGAACCTGGGATCTACTTCATCGGCCTGCCCTGGCTGTCGCGGCGCGGCTCCAGCTTTATCTGGGGTGTCTGGCATGATGCGCGCCACGTCGCCGACCAGATCGCCATTCAGCGCGCCTATCACAGCTATCGCCCGGCCTGAAAGGCCCTGACCAAGATTGCCTTTGCCGCGCCGCGCGGGCAGGCTCACAGAAACCGCGAACAGGAGACGACCATGGCGCATTACCGCCACCGCAAGTTCAACACCAAGGACACCTACCCTGAACAGAAGCTGGACAATGACCTGTGTCAGGCGGTGGTCACGCAGGGCGGCCGCACGATCTATCTGCGCGGCCAGTGCCCGCAGAACCTCGATGACGCCAAGGACATCGGCAGCCATGACCCGGTCGAACAGACCCACAAGGTGATGCAGAACATCAAGCAACTGATCGAAGAATGCGGCGGCCAGATGGAGCATCTGGTCAAGGTCGTCGTCTATATCACCGACGTCCGCCACCGCGAGGCGGTCTACCGCACCATGGGCGAGTATCTGAAGGGCGTGCATCCGGTCTCCACCGGCCTTGTGGTCAGCGCGCTGGCCCGGCCGAATTGGCTGGTGGAAATCGACGGCACCGCCGTCATTCCGGATTGATCGCATGACCTTCTCGCTTGTCGCCCGCTGTGCGGAAACCGGTATGTTCGGGGTGGCAATCTCGTCGTCCTCTCCCGCCGTTGCCGCTCGCTGCTCTTATGCCCGGGCGGGCGTCGGCGCGGTCGCCAGCCAGAACATCACCGATCCCACCCTTGGCCCCCTCGCGCTTGACCTGATGCAAGCTGGCGCGACGGCCGCACAGGCGATTGCCCGCATCCGGGCGGACAGCGCCTTCATCGACTACCGTCAGGTTCTGGTGATTGACGCGGCAGGCGGCACCGCCATTCATTCCGGCCCCAACGCCCTGGGCATCTGGGCCGAGGCGCAGGGCCGCGATGTCGCCTCGGGTGGCAATCTTCTCGCCAATTCCGGCGTGCCGCAGGCCATCGTCGCAGGGTTCGAAGGCTCAACCGGCCATCTGGGCGATCGCCTGATTGCCGCCATGCGCGCGGGTGTCGTGGCAGGGGGTGAGGCCGGTCCGGTTCACTCCGCGGGCCTGCGTCTGGTGGACAAGGTCAGCTGGCCCGTCGCCGACCTGCGCTGCGACTGGACCGACGACTGCCCGATCGAGGCACTCGCCGGGCTGTGGGACATCTACAAACCCCAGCTTGACGCCTATGTGCAGCGTGCGCTGGATCCGCGCGCTGCGCCCTCTTACGGCGTACCGGGTGATGAATAGCCCCGGTCAAGGGCAGCGGGGCGGCGGGCTGCGATAGGGGCCTGTCGCCTCAAAGGCAAAGGCCAGTTGCAACAGCGCCAGATCATCCCAGCCGCGCCCGACAAAGGTCAGGCCCGCAGGCATGCCGATATCGGCCATCACCCCCATCGGCACCGTGACCGTCGGAATCCCAAGATGCCGGATCGCCAGATTGCCGTTTGCCACCCAAACCCCGTTGCGCCACGCGAGATCGGCCGAGGCGGGGTTCACATCGGCATCCGCCGGACCCACATCGGCCGCCGCCGGGAAGACCACGGCATCCAGACCCAGCCCGTCCATCCAGTCCTCAAGATCGGCCTTGCGCGTGGCCTCCAGCCCCGCAAACCCCTCGGCCAAATGCGGGATGTCGCGGAAATCGCCGGGCGGGTTGGCGCGGGCATGGTCCGGGTAATGCGCGATGTCGTCGTCAAAACCCGTATAGCGATCCGGCAGCGCGCCGGGCGGCTGCGGAAAGATCCGCGCGCCGTCGACCTGCGCCAGAAGGTCCAGCCCCGGCTGGCCATTCGCCGCCAGAAAGTCATTCCACGCCCAAACCGACAGATCGACAATCTCGCGCTTGAGATAGTTCGCACTCACCAGCCCGCGCGTGTGAATCTTCGGCGCGCCGGGCCGGTCGCCCTCGTAATTGGTGATGACGGGAAACTCGGTCACAATCACCTCGGCGCCGGCGGCCTCCATCGCGGCGCGAGCGTTCTCCACCAGCGCCAGAACCGAGGTGCGGGTCTCAATCCGCTGGCCCGTCGGCCCCCCGATGCCGGGGTTTTCGGCTGTCCCAGCCAGAGGGTCGGCGTTGATGTACATCGCCGGAAACCCAATCCGCTTGCCGCGCAGCGAAGCCCGCGCCGCAAGTGCGGGATAAGACGCTGGCCGATGCGCCGATGCCGCCGGAAACGCCACCCAATCCTGCATCCGCCACAAATCGCCGCGCGGGTTCGGGTCATCCGCCACGATGGCGTCCAGCACCTCCAGCATATCCGCCATCGACCGGGTATGCGGCACGACCACATCCATCGTCGGCACCAAGGGCCAGTTGCCGCGCACCGAGATCACCCCGCGCGACGGCGTATAGGCACAAAGCCCGTTGTTCGCCGCAGGTGCCCGCCCCGAGGACCAGGTTTCTTCAGCCAGACCAAAGGCACCAAAGCTCGCCGCCGTCGCACTCCCCGACCCGTTGGACGACCCCGAGGCAAAGGCAGCGGTGAGCCAATCGGCCGAATAGGGACTTTCCGCCCGCCCATACAGCCCGCGCTGCATGCCGCCATTGGCCATCGGCGGCATATTGGTCAGCCCGATCAACACCGCCCCCGCCGCGCGCAGCCGGGCAATCGCAAAGGCATCATCCGTGGCCACCAGATCGGCAAAAGCGGGCGAGCCTGCGGTGGCCGGAAGCCCCCGCACCTTGTAGCTGGCCTTGGCGGTATAGGGGATGCCGTCCAGCGGCCCCAGAACCGCCCCAGCCTTGCGCCGCGCATCCGAGGCGCGGGCGTCAGCCTCGGCTTCGGGGTTCAGCACGGGCACCGCGTTCAGACACGGCCCGGCGCAGTCATACCGCGCGATCCGATCCAGATAGGCGCGCACCAGCCCAAGGCTGGTATCCCGCCCTGCCTCCAAAGCCGCGCGCAACTCGGCGATGCTTGTCTCGACAACCGTCATTTCGCTTTCCGCGCCGGTTGCTGCTGCGTGATGCAATGCACCCCGCCACCCCGCGCAAACAACTCGCGCGCGTCCACCGTCACAACCCGGCGGCCCGGATAGGCGGCGGCCAGAATGTCGCGCGCCCGCGCATCGGCCTCCGCCTCACCAAAGCCGCAGGCGATGACCCCGTCATTGACCACCAGATGGTTGATATAGCTCCAATCCACAAAGTCATGCCCATCGCGCAGCGTCTCGGGCGCGGGCACATCGATGATCTCGAACCGCCGACCCTTGGCATCGGTCGCCTCGCTCAGCAGGCGGCGAATGTCCTGCATGGTGCGATGATCGGGATGTTCGGGGTTTGGTTGGCTGTGCAGCAGAATTTTCCCCGGCGATGGAAAGGTCGCGACAATATCCACATGGCCGCGCGTGCCAAAGGTTTCATAATCGCGCGCCAACCCCTTGGGCAGCCAAATCGCCTTTTCCACACCCAAGGTGCGCGCCATCTCCGCCTCCACCCGGCCCTTGTCGGCATGGGGGTTGCGGTCGGGGTCAAGCTGCACCGTCTTGGTAAACAGGATCGTGCCTTCGCCATCCACATGCAGCCCGCCACCCTCGTTGACCAACAGCGAGGACACCACAGGAACCCCCGCCAGCCCGCCGACAAAGGCGCCAAGCCCGCGGTCATGCGCGGCACTGGTCCATTCGCCACCACCCCAGCAGTTGAAGATCCAGTCCACCGCCGCCAGATTGCCCGAGGCATCATGAACAAAGGTCGGCCCGGTATCGCGCAGCCAGAATTCGTCGATCACCCGTTCGACAATCTCGATACCTGATCCCAACATCCGCTTCGCCCGCGCCATCTCGGTCGGATCAACGATCATCGTCACCGGCTCGAACTCGGCAACTGCATGGGCGACGGCGGTCCAGGCCGCATAGCCCGCCTCCCGCGCGGCGCTTTCCGCGCCCAGCGTTTCGCCTTCACGCGGGAAGGCCATCCAGATCCGGTCTTGCCGGAAGGTCTCCGGCGGCATGGTCCAAGTCATCGCAGTCTCGATTGTCACAGGGGTAGAATACTGTGCAAACCTGCCCCGGTCGGGTTGAAAGGAAAGCCATTTCAAAGCAGGACCGGCTGGCCGCTTTGGCCTCAGGCTAGTCCAGCCGCATGCAGCCCAAGCCCAAGCGCCGCAGCCCCGGCCAGAACTGGCGCCAGTCCCAGCCTCAGACCGAACACCGCCCATAGTGCCAGAACCGTCAACCCGGCTGCCGCAGGATCGAGGGTTGAAAACACCGGCACTTCAAGTCTGAGACCGCCCCAGCCGATCTGCCGGACCTCAGTCCAGATCACATGCACCGCAAACCAAAGCGCAAGGTTCAGGATCGCCCCGACCGCCGCCGCCGTCACCGCTGCCAAAGCGGCGGCCAGCGCGGTATTGGTGCGCAGCCGCTCCATGAAGGGCGCGCCGAGGAAGATCCAGGCAAAGCAGGGCGCAAAGGTGACCCAGGTTGCCAAGAGCCCACCCAGGGTGGCGGCCAAAAGGGGCGCGTCCCAGCCCGCCTCGCGCAGCGCAGCCATGAAGCCGACGAATTGCAGCACCATGATCAACGGTCCCGGCGTGGTTTCGGCCATACCCAACCCGTCCAGCATTTCGCCCGCGCCAAGCCAGCCATAGCCACTCACGGCCTCTTGCGCGACCCAGGCCAGAACGGCGTAGGCCCCGCCAAAGGTCAGGACGGCCAGCTGAGAAAAGAAGCTGGCAATATCGGTAAAGACGCTATCTGGCGCCAGAACGAACAGGGCGGCCACCGGCGTTAGCCACAGCGCCAGTGCGGCGAGCCCGGCCCGAAATGCCCCGGCACGGGCGAGCGCAGTTTCGTCCCCCCCTTCTCCCAGCAAACTGGCCGCATCGGCAAGCTGATTTGCAGCGCTTGCGCCGTGCCCGCTGCCCGCTTGAAAACCGGTCCAAGCGGCCTTGGCTCCAATCCGGCCAATCACGGCGGCCATCGCCACGATCATTGGAAACGGCACTGCAAAGGCAAAGATCGCCAGAAACGAGGCCAAGGCCAAGGCGCGCATCGTCCAGTTCCGAAGCGCTCGGCGGCCCAGCCGCACCACGGCCTGCAGCACAAGCGCCAGAACCGCCGCCTTCATGCCGAAGAACAGCGCCGAAACAAACCCCAGATTGCCCCAGATCGCATAGATCCAGCTTAGCCCCATGATCGCCAGAACACCGGGCAGAATGAACAGCAGCCCCGCCACCAGCGCGCCCCGCACCCCATGCAAAAGCCAGCCGATATAGGTGGCTGACTGCTGCGCCTCGGGTCCGGGCAAAAGCATGCAGAAGTTCAGCGCATGCAGAAACCTTCCATCCCCGATCCAGCGCTTTTCCTCGACCAGCACCCGGTGCATCACCGCGATCTGCCCTGCCGGCCCGCCAAAGGACAGGGCGGCAATCCGCGCCCAGACCCATGTTGCCTCGCGCAGGGTGGGATAGGGGGTCTGATCGGTCATCTCGTCATCCTGCCGGGCCTGTTGCCTGCCAGCACCTTGGCAAGGCGCGCGCCGGGTCGCAACCCTATGGCGCCAAGGACACAGGCCCATAACAGGTGCAACGCGAATGAGGGATAGTCGGGAAATTGGTCGGAGCGAGAGGATTCGAACCTCCGACCCCCTGCTCCCGAAGCAGGTGCGCTACCAGACTGCGCTACGCTCCGACCGTGCGGCGGGGTTACTCTGTCGCGCCGCACTTTGCAAGAGGGCGCGGCGCATCAATTCGGCGCGACAGCGCTGTTGCCGCGGGTTAGAATGAACAGCCCTGCGCCGATGATAATGGCGATGCCAAGGATCATCATCGTCGTCATGCCCTCACCAAAAATCAGACTGCCCAGAATGGCGGCCCAGATGATCTGCGAATACTGCATCGGCGCCACAATGATCGCAGGCGCATTGCGATAGGCCAGAACGATCAACAGCCCACCGGCAAACAGCTCCAGCCCCATCAGCGTGGTCAGCCCCCAATGCGCCAATGGCATCGGCACCCAGACCGAGGGCATGACAAACCCCAGTACCAAAAGCTGCGCCACCGCCGGATACAGCATCAGCACACCGGGCGATTCGACGCCGCCGATCTTGCGCAAGATCAGATAGTTCACCGCCCCCAGGCTCGCCGCGGTCAGCGCCGCCAGATGGCCCAGCCCCAAGGCCGTCTCGCCCCCCGGCCGCAGCGCAATCAGCACCCCGGCAAACCCCGCCACAATCGCCAGACCGCGCGACGGGTCCATCCGCTCGCCCAAGAAGGGCACGGCCAGACCGGCGATCATCAAGGGCATCAGGAAGAACACCGCATAGCTCTCCGCCAGCGGCAGCACCGAAAAAGCATAGGCCCCGATCGTGCCATTCAGCAGGCCTGCCACCACCCGCACCGCCGTCAGACCGGGATAAACCGGGCGCAGCCCACCTTTGCCCGAAAGCAACTGCTGCACCAAGATCAGCGGCACAAACACCAGCCCGGCGCAGAACAGCACCTGCAGCGGGCTGTAATCGGGGCCGAAGAACTTGATGGCGACGTCATACAGGCAATACAGCCCCATCGCCGCCATGCCGAAAAACGCGCCGCGCAAATGGGTGTGGGTCATCGCCTGTCCTGCAAGGAAAACGGCCCCCGCGTGGGGGGGCCGAAGCTGTCAAAGGCTGGCGTCCAGCGCGGCGATGATAGCATCGCCCATCTGGGTGGTCGACACCGGGGTTCCGCCTTCGGGGCCCATCAGGTCCGCCGTGCGCACGCCATCGGCCAGCACCTTCTCGACGGCCTTTTCCACGCGGGTGGCCTCATCGCCCATGTCGAAGCTGTAACGCAGCGCCATGGCAAACGACAGGATACAGGCAATCGGGTTCGCCTTGCCCTGACCAGCAATATCCGGGGCCGAGCCATGTACCGGCTCATACAGCGCCTTCGGGCGGCCATTGGCCATCGGCAGACCAAGGCTGGCCGAGGGCAGCATGCCCAAAGACCCGGTCAGCATCGCCGCCATATCCGACAGCACATCGCCAAACAGGTTGTCGGTGACGATCACATCAAACTGCTTGGGCCAACGGCACAGCTGCATCGCGCCGTTGTCGGCATACATATGGGTCAGCTGCACATCCGGGTATTCCCGGTCATGCACTTCCTGCACGACTTCACGCCAAAGAATCCCCGATTCCATGACGTTGGCCTTCTCCATCGAGCAGACCTTGTTGTTCCGCTTGCGCGCCAGCTCGAACGCAGACCGCGCCACGCGGGCAATCTCGCTCTCCGTATAGCGCTGGGTGTTGATGCCCACCCGCTCATTGCCCTCTTTGAAAATCCCGCGCGGCTCGCCAAAGTAGACGCCGCTGGTCAATTCGCGAACGATGACAATATCCAGACCCGCCACGACCTCTTTCTTCAGGCTTGAGAAAGCGGCCAGCGCGTCAAAGCACTGGGCCGGGCGCAGGTTCGAAAACAGATCCATTTCCTTGCGCAGGCGCAATAGGCCACGCTCGGGCTTCACACTGAAATCCAGCACGTCGTATTTCGGTCCGCCCACGGCACCCAAAAGCACCGCGTCCACCGCCTGGGCCTTGGCCATGGTGTCGTCATGCAAAGGCGTGCCGTGCTTGTCATAGGCAGCGCCGCCGACCAGGTCTTCACTCACGTCAAAATGGGCGCCGCGCTTGGCCCCCATCCAGCCGATGATCTTCTTCACTTCGGCCATGACTTCCGGGCCGATGCCGTCACCGGCAAGGATAAGGATTGAGGGATTGGCCATCGGGCGCTCCTGCTGAATAGGGTCGCGGTTGGCCTAGCCAAAGGGGCGCGCAGGGTCAAGCGTCAGGGCAGCGCCAGATCCACCCAAATCGGGGAATGGCGTGACGCGGCGGCAAGTGTCGCCGCCATCGGGTCACTGTCGGGCGGCCAAAGCACCGCCGCATCCCGCACCACCAGATCGGCCGAGGGCAAGATCACACTCACCCGCAACCCGCCCAAGCCGTCATAAAGTGCCGTATCCAGCGCCGCATCACCGGCCTGCCCCGGATCGACGCGGCCATGATCGCCGCGCGGTTTGGGGTCTTGCAGGGCGGGGTGATCCAGCAACGCGCGCAGCGCCTCAGGTCGACCGTCGCCATCCATCGGGTCAAGGCTCGTCTGCCCCAAGATCACGAAGGGCCCAGCGGGTGGGGGCATTGACAGACCGCCTTCCAGAAGCCGCAGCCAGAAAGCCGCCTCATCATGGTTGCGCCGCCCGTTGCGATCCTCGGGCCCGTCAAAGACCGGGGGGCTGGCGTAAAACACCAAAAGCCGCAGGCTTTCCCCCCCGTCAGAACAATCGGCACCTCATAGGCGCCGGTTGTGTGCAGCCGCTGGACATCCTTTCCCGGGTCGTCTGGTGGCATCAGATTTCCCGGCAGATCGGCCCAGAGGAAGCCGTTGAAATCGCGGACATCCGGCCCGATCGGTAGCCGTGACAGCACCGCCATTCCCCCTTCCCCCGCAAAGCGGCCCCAGCCCTGGGCGTCGCGCGGCTCGCCCAGTTGGCCGTTGCGATCCAGATCCCGGTCCGTTGGAACGCCGGTGTTCGGCCTAAGCGCAAGGCGATTGGGATAAGGTGAACCGGCAGCAGCAAGGAGCGCGTTCAAGGCCGCCAGCGCTTCACCCCGCAGGTCATAGTCGACCCCTGTCAGAACCAGTACATCTGCATCCAGCGCGGCAATGGCCGCGACCACGGCCGCGCGCTGCGGGGGGGTGTCTACCTTGCGCAGATCATGCAGCAAGAGCCCAGGGCCGGGGGCAGACAAGTCTGGGTTATAGGTGGCAACCCCCAGTGTCTCTGCTTGCGCAGCCGTGGCCCAAAGCCAGACAGCCAGCGCTGCGATCAGGCCGTAGCCAGCCCTTCGCGCGCGATTTGCGCCCGATTGGCCTTGCGCCGTTCCTGGATCATCTCGGCCACCCGGCCCATGGCGATGCCGCGCATGAACAGGCTGGCGGGAAGAAAGGCCCATGCGGTTATCGTCCAGATCAGGGTTTGCGACGAGGTCATCGACAAAGGTTCAAACCCGCTGGATGAGATCATCACCAATGCCGGGGTCAACAATGGCAGCAGAAAGCCTAACGCAATGTTAACGCGGACATCGCGCTGCAGCCGTAAGACCACATCGCCGCCGGTGGTGGGGTCAAAGGTGGGCAGGTTTGTCCACACATTGAGCGCCCGCCCGCGCGAGGGCCAGTTGCCCGATTTCAGCGCGATCAGGAACACCGCCAGGGACACCAGAGAGATCAGATAGGCCATCCCCGCCGCCGTCCGTACCGAGGCAACCTGTTCGGGCGAGGCGCCGCTTGACATCATCAGTGTTGCAAGCCGTACGGGGCTGTAAGGAAAATCCATCGAAACACCGATCAAAGTGCCAACTGCGTCGGTGAATTCGGTCATCGTGGAGGGCGTGATCTTGCCGCGCTCGATCATGGACAGGTAGAACACCGTTGCAAAAAGCATGAGAAAGCGGATGCGGTTGAAGGGCGGCGCATAGCGGAACTCGACAAGGCTGGGGTAGGTGGAATTGTATTCGACAAAGGTCAGAAGGCCCAGAAACAGCGCTACAAGCGCCACCATCTGCTTGGTGTCGGTCGTCACGTCCATCAAGAGCATGGATGGTGTCGCCACCAAAACCATGATCAGGACCGCGCGCGTCAGCGCACCTGTCAGTTGTGAAACCACTGCCTTGTCACCCTCAAACCGGTCGAAGCTGGTGCTTTGCCAACCCCTTGTTCCGATACCTTCCCGCGCTTTGTGGCGGATTACCTCAATCTTGCCCAATTTGCGCCTTCTTTCGACGAATCCCGCAATCAGTTGTTCCAACATGAAGGCGCAGTTGGGCGATTTCGGGGAAGGGGTGTCGCTGGATTGCATCAAGCTTGGAGTGAAAAGAAGGCCGCCCTGATTGTTTCCAACCGGGCGGCCCAAGATGTTGTGGTTATTGGCAACTTATGCCCAAGGGCGCAGCGTGGTGGCCTTTGCCTCGAAACTGTCAATTGCGGCGGCCTTTTCCAGCGTCAGGCCGATATCGTCCAGACCGTTCATCAGGCAATGCTTGCGGTGGGGGTCGACCGAGAAGCCGAAGGACCGCCCGTCCGAGGTGGTGACGGTCTGCGCCTCAAGATCCACCGTCACGCGGGCGTTTTCCCCTTTGCGCGCATCGGCCATCAGGACATCAACCTGATCCTGCGGCAGAACGATGGGAAGGATGCCATTCTTGAAGCAGTTGTTGAAGAAAATGTCGGCAAACGAGGTGGAAATCACGCAGCGGATGCCGAAATCCAGAAGGGCCCAGGGTGCATGTTCGCGAGACGAGCCGCAGCCGAAATTGTCGCCGGCCACCAGAATTTCAGCCTTGCGATAGGCCGACTGGTTCAGCACGAAATCGGCAATTTCAATGCCTTCGCGGTCATAGCGCATTTCGTCAAACAGGTTCTTGCCCAGGCCCGAGCGCTGAATCGTCTTCAGGAACTGCTTGGGGATGATCATGTCGGTGTCGATATTGACCAGCGGCATGGGGGCCGCGATGCCGGTCAGTTTGGTGAATTTTTCCATCAGTGTTTCCAATCGGTGACCACAAGGCGCGCAGCCGTTGCGGTGTCTGTTTTGCGTCTGGCGCGCGTCTGGCGCGCGTATGGCATCCGTCCCGACATCTGCCAGAGCGCGGGGCCGGGGGGCCACGCGCGCTGTTGTCAGGATCAGACCGTCTCGCCCATCAGCTCGCGCACATCGGTCAGGTGACCGGTGATCGCGGCGGCGGCGGCCATGGCCGGGCTCATCAGGTGGGTGCGGCCCTTGTAGCCCTGACGTCCCTCGAAGTTGCGGTTCGAGGTGGAGGCGCAGCGTTCTTCGGGGGCAAGTTGGTCGGGGTTCATGGCAAGGCACATGGAGCAGCCCGCCAGTCGCCATTCGAAACCGGCGTCGATGAAGATCTGGGCCAGACCCTCTTCTTCGGCCTGTGCGCGCACGAGGCCCGAGCCGGGGACGACCATGGCGCGCTTGACCTTGATCTTGCGGCCTTTCAGCACCTCGGCCGCCGCGCGCAGGTCTTCGATCCGGCCATTGGTGCAAGAGCCGATGAACACGGTATCAATCTTGATATCGGTCAGCTTCTGGCCAGCGGTCAGGCCCATGTAGTCGATCGAGCGTGCCGCAGCGTCCACCTTGCCGCCGGTGAAGTCGGACGGGTGGGGCACGGTGCCGGTGATCGGCAGCACGTCTTCGGGCGAGGTGCCCCAGGTCACGACGGGGGCAATATCTTCGCCCTTGATCGTCACGACCTTGTCGAAATGCGCGCCCTCATCGGTGAAGAGGGTTTTCCAATAGGCAAGTGCGGCCTCCCACTTTGCACCCTTCGGCGCATGCGGGCGACCCATGCAATAGGCGAAGGTCTTTTCATCGGGGGCAATCAGGCCCGCGCGGGCGCCGCCTTCGATGGCCATGTTGCAGACGGTCATCCGGCCTTCCATGGAAAGCTCGCGAATCGCCTGACCGCAGTATTCGATGACATAGCCGGTGCCGCCGGCGGTGCCGGTGTGGCCGATGACCGAAAGCGTGATGTCCTTGGCGGTGACGCCGGGGCGCAGGGAGCCGGTGATTTCCACCTTCATGTTCTTGGCCTTGCGCTGGATCAGCGTCTGGGTAGCCAAGACGTGTTCCACCTCGGACGTGCCGATGCCGTGGGCCAGCGCGCCAAAGGCGCCATGGGTGGCGGTGTGGCTGTCGCCGCAGACCACGGTCATGCCGGGCAGGGTCCAGCCCTGTTCGGGGCCGACAATGTGGACGATGCCCTGACGGACGTCGGACACCGGGTAATAATGGATGCCGAAATCACGCGCGTTCTGGTCAAGTGTGGCGACCTGCACGCGGCTGTCTTCGGTCATGGTCGCGGCATTGGCGCGGTCGAGCGTGGTGGGCACGTTGTGGTCGGGCACAGCAATAGTCTTTTCCGGCGCGCGGACCTTGCGGCCCGCCATGCGCAGCCCTTCAAAAGCCTGCGGGCTGGTGACTTCGTGCACCAGATGGCGATCGATATAGAGAAGGCAGGTGCCGTCTTCGCCCTGATGGACGACGTGATCGTCCCAGATCTTGTCGTAAAGCGTACGCGGAGCCATGGCTCATCCTTTTTGGAACTGGCTGTGATTTCGGAAGGCGACGTCAGGCTGCGTGGGGTCACGCAGCCAGATCACCAAAGTCGCGCGAGGACAGACCGATCCAAAGCGGTGAAGCGCCAAGGCAGGCGATCATGATCGGCGATGTCGAAAAAACGGGTCATGCCCCGCGATATACGCGCGAATCCCCCGCCGATCAATCGCTATGCTTTAGCCGTTGAGCGTGGCGAATTTGCCGCCTGCAATCTCGCGTTCGCGCCGTTCAAGATCATAGCGGCTGACGGCTTCGCTGAGATAGGCGAGTTCGGCCTCGCGGCGGTTGGGGCGTTGACGCAGGAAATCGAGGATGAAACGCATGTCAGTCTCCGTTTGCCCTCCCTCGCGGCCAATATGCTGCATTGCAGCGTCCATGTGCAGATCCGGGGCTGCAAAGGCGTCATGCGCGGGCGGCATGGCTTGCATCTTTGGCCGCTTCGCGGTATCGGCCCGCCTTCGCTGCCGTTGAGAAACCCCAAAGCCGGTGTTACTCTGGCACAAAGCCCGGTGCCGGGGACCGACAGGCACGCCCTATGGAGGACCTGGTCCTGTCTCATTCTGATCCTGCGACCGGGCTTCCGGTTGGCCCGCGCGACGCCCGGCCCGCTGGCGATTACACTTCCGAACAGGTTCTGGCGGCTGTTCTTGCCTCGGTCGACGACGACAAGGCCGAAGATATCGTGCAGATCGACCTGCGCGGCCGGTCGGATGTGGCCGACTATATGGTGATCTGCTCGGGCCGGTCCTCGCGGCAGGTGGCGGCGATTTCCGAAAAGCTGGCGGACCGGATGAAAGAGCAGTTCAGCATCCTGGCCAAGATGGAAGGCAAGGAAACCGGGGACTGGGTGTTGATCGACACCGGCGATGTGATTGTCCATGTGTTCCGGCCCGAAGTGCGCGACTTCTATCAGCTGGAAAAGATGTGGATGCCGGGTTCGGCCCATCGCGGGGCGTAAGGCTTGCGGGTGCATGTCTGCGCCGTGGGGCGTATCCGGGCAGATCAGCCTGAACGCGCGCTGTTTGAAGATTACCACATGCGGTTCAACCGGACGGGCAAGCCTTTGGCGCTTGGGCCGATGTTCGAGGTTGAGGTTGAAGACAAGAAGGGCGGCGGCATGGCGGCCGAGGCCGAGCTTTTGGCGCGCGCCGTGCCGGCGGGGGCGGTGCTGGTGACGCTGGATGAACGCGGGCGTCTCCTGACCAGCCCAGAATTCGCCACCCAACTCGCCCGCTGGCGCGACGGCGGGCGGCAGGATGTGGCCTTCGTCATCGGCGGGGCCGACGGAATCGACCCCAGCCTTCGCGCCCGCGCCGATTTCTCCATTTCCTTCGGCCAGATGGTCTGGCCCCATATGCTCGTCCGCGTCATGCTGGCCGAACAACTCTACCGCGCCGCAAATATCCTGTCCGGCGGGCCGTATCACCGGGCGTAAGGCTTTCGGGTCTGGTTTTCGTTGCCGTCCGGAGTGGTCCGAATGATGGCTTTGAGCCCCTTGCGGACGCTAGTTCGCCTCTTCTCTTTTGCCCGGAATCAAGGGCGAAGCCCGCTGGGCCGCGCCCGACCTCCCCCCGGGAGGGCGCGTCTGCAACGGTGGCCAGCAGAAATTTGGGGGAAGAAGTTGAACCATAAAGCGCCTAGAACTCTTGTTGGCGCGCCGTCCCGAGGTCGGGCGCGGCCCTACGTTGGTTACGTCGCACCCACCCGCCGCATCAACCGCGCCAGTTCGGCGCCCGGCGATGGTTCCGACCAGCCCTCCAGCCCCGCCACGGCACCCGCCCTTTGCTCGGGCGTCTTGTTCTGCCCCTGCTTCCATGTGCCCTCGACGGTCTCGATCACCAACCGGAACGGCAGGATCATCCGCATCATCCGCACCATCGCCTCGTCTGACATCTTGGCGCTGGTCTACGGCTTTTTCGGCAGCAGGCGGGCTTCGAACATGGCGGAAAGGTCATCGGCCATGGGGCGCAGGGTTTCGGGGGGCAGCGGCTCTAGCCGCCCGCGCAGATGCACGGCGACGTAGTTCCATGTCGGCACCTGATATTCCGCGCCATACCAATCGGGCGAGATATAGCTTTCCGGCCCGGTGACGGCGATCACGGCGGGGGAAGGCAGATCGGCGCGGGCAATGGCTTTTGAGCGGGCCAGATGGACGAGGGCGCAAAGCGCGTCGGTTTCGCTGATGAGAAACGGCACATGGGCCATGATCGGCCCCGTCTCGCCGTTCACCGACAGGGTGCCAAAGCCGCGATGGCGGGCGAAGGCCAGGCTTTCATCGGCAGAAACCTGACTGAAGGCGGGGTTGGGGTGCATGTTTCTGTCCTATCCGGAATGAAAAAGCCGCCATGGGTTTCCCCCGGGCGGCCCTGTCATGCTTGCTGTTGCAGCGCTCAGCCCTGACGGGCTTTGTAGCGCTTTTGCGTCTTGTTGATCACATAGACGCGGCCTTTACGGCGCACGATCTGGCAATCGCGGTGACGCGTCTTCAGCGAGCGGAGCGAGTTCGCAACTTTCATCGGCCTTCTCCTCTACGCGGCGCGTCTGCGCCGATTGAAAACAACGTGCCCCCGAAGGGAGCGGTGAATGGTGGGCGGTACTGGGATCGAACCAGTGGCCACTACGATGTCAACGTAGTGCTCTACCGCTGAGCTAACCGCCCACGTTCCAGCCTGATTCCACCCTTGCCCAAAGAAACGGACGCGGGCGGAACCGCGTCGGATGGGGGGGCTATAAACAGAGTCGCTGGCACGTTCAAGGGGTTTCGACATTTGATCTTTTGGCCTTATATCAAGCCGGTGACAGGAGCGCATGTGTTTCCCATGACGGCCGAGGTGTTTCGCCTTTTTCAACCCCAGCGGCAGACGACGGCCGTTCTGTTTGCCTCGCCCCATTCCGGCGCGGGGTATGAGCCGGGGTTTCTGGCGCAGACGGTACTGAGCCGGGCGCAGATCCGGTCATCGGAGGATGCCTTTGTCGACCGGCTGTTTTCCCCGGCCCCCAAGCATGGTGCGCTCTTGTTGGCTGCGCAGGTGCCGCGGGCCTTTCTGGATCTGAACCGCGCGCCGGATGAGCTGGATCCGGCGGTGATCGACGGGATTTCGCGGGCGCCGCACAATCCGCGTGTCTCGTCGGGTCTTGGGGTGATTCCCCGGGTGGTGGCGGGGGGGCGAGCGATCTATCGCGGCAAGCTGCCCCTGTCCGAGGCCGAGGCGCGGATTGCGCGCTATTGGCACCCCTATCACCGCGCGTTGCGCGATCTGATCGAGGCCACCCATGCCCGCTTTGGTCAGGCGATTCTGATCGACTGTCATTCGATGCCGCATGAGGCGATTGAACATCACAGCCGACCCGGCCGGTTGGCGCCGCAGGTGGTGCTGGGTGACCGCTTTGGGGCTTCGGCCGCGTCCTGGGTGACCGAAGCGATCGAGGCGGTGTTCGAGGCCGAGGGGTTTCGCGTGGCGCGCAACACGCCCTTTGCCGGGGCTTTCATCGCGCAAAGCTATGGCCGCCCCTCGGCGGGCCGCCATGTGGTGCAGATCGAGATTGACCGTGGCCTTTACATGGATGAGGCGGCGGTTGAGCCCTTGGCCGACTTTGCCGATTTTGCCGCGCGGATGGCGCGGATTGTCGGGCAGATTGCCGGGATCGGGCGGCAGGACGTTCCGCTTGCGGCGGAATGATCAGCGCAAGGAGCGCCCCTTAACAATTGAATCCGGCCCGAATCGGGCCCTGATCGCATCGGTGGCGCGTTCCGCCTTGGCGCGGCGCTGGGCGTCGGGGTCAAGTAGATCGCCCATCAGATTGGCCTCGGATTCGGCTGCTAGATCGGCAATGCCGACACCGATCAGCCGGAACGGGCCTTTGGCTGCCTCGGGCTGGAACAGGTCGCGCGCGGCGCGATAGATGCGGTCGGTCAGCTGCGTGTGATCGGGCAGCGCATGGCGGCGCGAGATCAGCTGAAAATCGCCTTTCTTCAGCTTGAGCGTCACTGTTCGGCCACTTAGAGCCTTGGCCTTGGCCCGATCGGCCACCTGTTCCGAGAGCCGCCAGAGATGGCCATCCAGCAGATCGGGGTCGGCGGTGTCTTGAAAGAAGGTCGTTTCCTTGGAGATCGACTTGATCGGATCGTCGCGGCTGACGCGGCGGTGATCTTCGCCCCGCGCCAGATGCCAAAGCCGCGCGCCCATGGAGCCAAAGCGCGCCAGAAGATCGGCGCGTTCCCAGCGCAAGAGATCGGCGATGGTGCGGATGCCTGCGGCTTCGAGTGCGGCCTGGGTCGCGGTGCCGACCCCCCAGATCAGGCGCACCGGCTTTGGCCGCAGGAAATCGGCCGTCTCGGCGCGGCCGATCACCGAAAAACCGCGCGGCTTATCAAGATCGGAGGCGATTTTGGCCAGAAACTTGTTATGCGACAGCCCGACAGAGCCGGTCACGCCCAATTCAGTCTCCATCCGTTGCAGCAGACGCGCTAGCATCAGCGCGGGCGGCGCGCCATGCAGCCGTTCGGTGCCGGTCAGGTCGAGAAACGCCTCGTCCAGCGAGAGGGGTTCGATGGCGGGGGTCATCTCTTCCATCATGGCGCGAATGGCGCGGCTGACCTCGGCGTAGACGGCCATTCGGGGTTTGACGACCACCGCGTCGGGGCAAAGCTTCATCGCCTGAAACATCGGCATGGCCGAGCGCACGCCATGGATCCGCGCCAGATAGCAGCAGGTGGAAACCACCCCGCGCTGGCCGCCGCCGACGATCAGCGGAACGTCCCTGAGGGCCGGATTGTCACGTTTTTCGACGCTGGCATAGAAGGCGTCGCAATCCATATGGGCGATGGAAAGGGTGAAGAGTTCGGCATGGGCAGTGAGGCGCGGGCTGCGGCAAGCTGGGCAGCGCGGGGCCGGGCTGCCGGGGTTCTCGTCACTGAAGGTCAGACAATCGCGGCACAGGCTGGGCATGGGGCATTTATCTGCAACTTGGGATCGGCTGTCCATGCTGCTTTCCCTTGCAGCCGGGCCGCTTCGCTCCCATCTTTAGCACAACCAATCAGGGGCGGTTCACATGGATATTGACCAGTTCATCGGCACGGGTGCGGTTTATCTGGCCTTTGCGATCTTTCTGATCGTCACGATCTTCAAGGCGGTGCGCATCGTGCCGCAGTCCGAGAAATATGTGGTGGAACGGTTCGGCCGGTTGCGGTCGGTTCTGGGGCCAGGGATCAACTTTCTGGTGCCCTATCTGGACCGCGTGGCGCATAAGGTTTCGGTTCTGGAACGTCAGTTGCCCAACGCGCGCCAGGACGCCATCAGCGCGGATAACGTGCTGTTGCAGGTGGAAACATCGGTGTTTTACCGGGTGACCGAGCCGGAAAAGACCGTTTACCGCATCCGCGACGTGGATGCCGCCATTGCGACCACGGTGGCAGGGATCGTCCGGTCTGAAATCGGCAAACTGGAGCTGGATCAGGTGCAGTCGAACCGCGCACAACTGATCGAGCGTGTGCGCGAGCAGGTCAAGGCGATGGTCGATGACTGGGGGGTTGAGGTGACGCGGGCTGAGATTCTGGACGTGGCCTTGGATGAAGCCACCCGCAACGCGATGTTGCAGCAGCTGAACGCCGAACGCGCGCGGCGCGCGCAGGTGATGGAGGCCGAGGGCAAGAAGCGGGCGGTGGAGCTGGCCGCCGATGCCGATCTGTATTCCGCCGAACAGGCCGCCAAGGCGCGGCGCATCACCGCCGATGCCGAAGCCTATGCGACGGGGGTGATTGCGGGCGCGATCAAGGAAAACGGGCTGGAGGCGGCGCAGTTTCAGGTGGCCTTGAAACAGGTGGAGGCCTTGCAGGCCGTGGCCGTGGGGCAGGGCAAGCAGACCATTCTGGTGCCCGCCAATGCCTTGGAAGCCTTTGGCGATGCCTTCAAGATGCTGAAGGGGCGCGGGTAAGATGTGGAATGTCTGGTGGGTCTGGATCGTTGCGGGGTTTTCGCTGGGGGTCCTTGAGATTCTGGCGCCCGGTTACATCTTCCTTGGCTTTGCCATCGGGGCGGTGGTGACCGGCGCGCTTTTGGGGATTGGCGCGCTGGGCGGGTCTTTGCCGCTGCTTCTGGTGGTCTTTGCGGTCTTGTCGCTGGTCAGCTGGTTCGTCTTGCGCCGCGTGGTGGGCGTGGCGCCGGGGCAGGAGAAGATCTGGCACAAGGATATCAATGACTGATTTCGTCGGGGCCAAGGCGGCGCTGGTTTGCGGCGGCGCGGTTCTGGCCTATCTGCGCGACGACCGGCCCGGCCTGCGCTGGCCAGGGCATTGGGACCTTCCCGGCGGCGGGCGTGAGGGGGCTGAAAGTGCCGAACAGTGCCTGTTTCGCGAGGTCTCCGAGGAATTCGGCCTGCGGCTGACCCCGGCGCATCTGACATGGCGCGGGGCGTTTCCTGCCTTGCATGACCCCGGTCGGCAGGCCGTGTTCTTTGCCGGCAGGATCAGCCCCGAGGAGGTGGCCGCCATCCGCTTTGGCAACGAAGGTCAGGGTTGGCGGATGCTGCCCCTGGCCGACTGGCTCGCCCATCCCCGTGCTGTGCCGGGCCTGCAAGAGCGCAGCGCGATTGCGCTTTCTCAGGCCAGAAACGCCTCGCGCGGGTAGCCTTGCAGGTAAAGAAGCGCCGTCAGGTCGCCATGGTTGACGCGGATCGAACATTCGGCCTGCACCGAGGGCTTGGCATGAAGCGCCACGCCCATGCCGGCAAGGCCCAGCATGCCAAGATCATTGGCCCCGTCGCCCACGGCCACCGCCTCGGCAGGGGAAATCCCGCGGCGCGCGGCAATGTCCTGCAGCGCCTCGACCTTGGCGGCGCGGCCCAGGATGGGGTGGGCGACCTCGCCCGTCAGGCGGCCGCCCTTGACCAAGAGCGAATTGGCGCGGTTTTCATCAAAGCCCAGAACCCCGGCAATCGCGCCGGTAAAGGTGGTGAACCCGCCTGACACCAGCGCCGCATAGGCCCCGTTGCCGCGCATGGTGGCGACCAGCGCGCGGCCGCCGGGCATCAGCGTGATACGGTCACGGATCACCCGGGCGATGACGGCCTCCTCCAGGTCCT
>VGDH01000001.1 GCA_016869835.1 Alphaproteobacteria bacterium | reverse complement strand
CGATGACCTTGCCCTTCTCGACCAACCCAACCGAAATTGAAAAATGCCTTTCACCGGCGACGAAGGCCCTTGTGCCATCAATCGGGTCCAATATGAACGTTCGTTCAGTATTCAGCCTTGTCAGATCGTCCGGACTTTCTTCAGACAGCCAGCCATATCCGGGGCGCTCCTTGCGCAAACGGCTGGCCAGAAGGTCATTCACCGCCAGATCCGCCTCGGTGACCGGGCCAAGGCCGGGTTTTTCCCAGACCTTCGGATCGGCTTTCCAAAATCGCATCGCAACCGCACCCGCCTCGCGCACGGCCTCGGAGATCAGGGAAAGATCATGCGCCGGCAATGGTCAATCCCTCGACCAGAAGGCTGGGGACGCGTGTCGACAGATGCGCGCGCGCGTCGTTCGCTGCGATCATGCTGCGCAGCATGTCGCGCAAATTTCCTGCAATCGTACATTCGTTGACCGGAAACTGCACCTCGCCGTTTTCAACCCAGAACCCCGCCGCACCGCGCGAATAGTCGCCGGTTGTCGGATTGATGGTAGAGCCGATGAGCGATGTCACCAAAAGCCCGGTGCGCATTTCGGCAATCAAGACCTCGCGGGTCAGAGGGCCCGGTGTCAGATCAATGTTCGAGGTTGCCGGTGAAGGCGGAGAAGATGTGCCACGCGCCGCATTGGCGGTTGAGGGCATGCCGAGTTTGCGCCCGGTGGCCAGATCCAGCGTCCAGCCCATCAAGATTCCATCCTGAACGATCATTCGCTTTCGTGTTGGCAGGCCTTCGGCATCAAAGGGACGAGAGCCCGAGATGCGTGGACGCAGCGGGTCTTCGATAATTGACATCCCCTTGGGCAAGACCTGTGCGCCCAACGCATCGCCAAGCCAGCTTGCCCCCCGCGCGATCGAGGTGCCGTTCACGGCTGACAGCAGGTGACCAACCAATGAGGCGGCGATACGTTCATCAAACAGCACAGGAAAATGGCCGGTCTTGGGCCGAACCGCCCCGGCGCGGGCGAGCGCGCGTTCAGCTGCCAGCGTTCCGATGGCAGTTGCACCCGGCAGATCGGCCTGAAACACCCGTCCTTCGCCCGCATAGTCGCGCTCCATGGCGGTGCCTTCCCCCGTGAAGGCAACCGCCGAGACCGAACGGCTGGTGCGGGCATAATGGCCGGAGAATCCGTTGCTGGCCGCCAGATGTACCCGACGGGCCGAATAGCCGGCGCTGGCCTGCACCTGGGTGATGCCGCGCTGTGCCATGGCGCCGGCCTCGGCGGCGCGGGCATCGGCCTCAAGCGCGGCGGCACCGGGTTCCTCGGCAGGATCGGCCAGTTCCAGCGAGGGAAGGTCCCAGCCCCTGGCAATCTGCGACGGATCGGCAAGGCCTGCGGTCGGATCATCGGGCGCTTCGCGGGCCATGGCGACCGCGCGTTCGGCCAGTGCGGCCACCGTGGCATCAGAAATGTCCGAGGCCGAGACGCAGGCCTGCCGACCGCCGATCAGCACGCGAAGCCCGATTTCCACCGCCTCGGAGCGTTCCGCCTGTTCCAGAGCCCCGGCGCGGATGTCGATCGACGTCGATCGCCCGTCGACCGCCATCGCATCAGCGGCCTCTGCCCCGGCCTTTTTTGCCACTGCCAAAAGGGCATGGGTCAGGCGCTCAAGTGTTTCGGTCATTGGGATCTCCGCTGGTTCACCCTTTCGGGCCACACTTGGGCCATAAGGGGGGGCGCTCTGCAACCCCCAAAGCAAAGGGCCGCCCGGCACCATGGGCGGCCCCGCGCGGTCAGCTTCGGTTATTGCAGTTGTTGGCCGTTGGCGAAAAAGCCCTTGTCCTTGAACTCGAGAACCGAGGTCAGCTCATCCTCGCCCGCACCGGGATTGGCGAACATGGCGATCATCATCCGCGCGCCCATCGCCTCTTCCTCGGCCACAAGCCCCATGGCCACCAGCTTGTCGAGGAGCGTGTTGCCACCGACAAGCTTCAGTTCAAGTTTGCCGGTTGGTGCGGGCATGCCTTGAAAGGTGGTCAGGTCGGTATTGTCAAAGGTAAAGTCGCCTGCTCCGGTCAACTCGGCCCCGGCGAAGCGGGCGGTCAGGTCATTGACCGACAAGGCGTGCAATTCGGCGTCAGGTTGGGCCCCATCGGGCGTTGCCATCAGATCCGATTTCAAGAGCGCCTGCCCGGCGGTATCAATCACCAGCGTTGCCGGATCGCGCGGCAGGGTGCGGGCGGGGTCGAACATGTCCCAGATTTCGTCAGACACTTGCAGGTCGACGATCTTGGTCAGGAAAGCGAAATCCTGCGGCGTATCGCCTTTTGCCAGCGGCATTGTCAGGTTGAAGCCGCTTTCGCCATAGCTGACCTTCAACTCGGGGAAAGGCAAATCGCCGCCCGACACCGCCATGCTGACCGCCTTCCCGCCCCCGGACAACAGCATTTGAGCAGCGTCCATACCCAGTTGGAACGACCCGCCCTCGGACCCGCCGGCAAGCTTGGCCGGGGCGGTTTCATCGGCAATGTCGAAGTCGTAATTCAAGGCGCCATAGGTCATGGCCATATCCAGCGCAAAGCCTTTGGCCAAAGCGTTGGCAATCTCTTCTTCCTCGACACCCGCCAGATTGCCCGAGATCCTGCCGTCCAGATCGGCCACGTTCAACGACCCGACGAAATTGCCCGTCTCATCGGTGATTTCCATGTTGAAGGCGGCCGAGGCTGCGCCAAAGCCGCCCGCCAGCACCATCGCCTCGGGCGGGCCGCTTAGCTGATAGGTGGATGTGCTGTCGGACAACAGGACCGTCACCTTGCCTGCAGCCGTGCCGTCTTCCTGCGGCTCAAGCGTGACTTCCACGCTGGGCATGGTAAAGGCATAGGCCATGTCGGCGACGTCGCCGGAAACTGTTCCGGTCAGGCCCGGCATCTTGACGACGCCCGTCGCACCCGAGGTCCCCTCGCCTTCCAGCGCCGGTCCGACAAAGTCAAAGGTCATTTCCTCGGACATTGTCACTTCGACCGAGCCATCGCCAGCGTCACGCAGCCTGATTTCGGCCAGTGTGGTCTGGCTGGTCCCGGCTTCGTCCTCGGCGCTGGCCCGGAAATCGCTGATCACCAGCGTGTCACCCTCGCGTGCCACCGACCCGGTGGTCACCGTGCTTCCAGACGAGGTGTAGAAGTCCTGCCAATTCTGCCAGACCTCTTCCGGAGTGACATCCGCCAAGGCGGTGTTCGCTACCAGAACGGCCAGAACAGCGGCGCTTCCCGCCAGCTTCAAGTGTTTCATGTTGACCCCGATCAAATGCATAATGATTTGGCTCAGCATCCCTGTTGAGCAGACGCGGGTCAAGGGTTTCACTTCTGGGTCGGGCTGGGCTAACAAAGGGAGAGCGGGGTCAAATGGGCGGCACATGCAAGGAAAAGTGGTGGCCATTACCGGAGCGAGCCGGGGCATCGGGGCAGCCGCAGCGCGGGCTTTTGCCGCAGCAGGGGCCAAGGTAGCGCTCTTGGCGCGCAGTCAGCGCGAGATCGACGCGTTGGCCGCAGAGATTGGCGCGGAGGCGCTGGCCATGCGCTGTGATGTGGCCGATTGGACCTCGGTCGAGCAAGCGGTTGCAACGGTGGTGCAAAGGTTCGGTCGGCTGGATGCGTTGGTGAATAACGCCGGCACGATCGACCCTATCGCGCGGCTTTCTGATGCCGACCCGACCGCTTGGGGCCAGGCGATTGACGTGAACCTCAAGGGCGTCTTTCACGGGATGCGCGCGGCGATCCCGGTGATGCGGGGACAAGGTGGTGGCACGATCATCAACGTCTCTTCCGGGGCGGCGCGAAATGCGCTTGAAGGCTGGTCCAGCTATTGCGCGGGCAAGGCGGGGGCCTTGATGCTGACGCAGGCTGCGCATCTGGAAGAGGGGCCGCATGGTATCCGTGTTCTTGGCCTGTCGCCCGGCACGGTGGCGACCGAGATGCAGGTGAAGATCAAGGCCAGCGGCATCAACCCGGTCAGCCAGCTTGACCCGGCGGTGCATATCCCCGCCGACTGGCCAGCGCGTGCGCTGGTCTGGATGTGCGGGCCAGAGGCAGACCCATGGCTTGGCAACGATGTCAGCTTGCGCGATGAGGCGGTGCGCAGGGCGGTGGGCTTGATCTGATGATCGAGGTAACAAAAGAAAGTGGGCTTTGGGTCCTGACACTGAACCGGCCCGACAAGGCCAATTCGGTAACCAAGGCCATGCTGACAACGCTGGCTGACACGGTCGAAGCGGCAGCGACGGCGGGTGTCGCGGTGCTGATCCTGACCGGGATCGGCAAGGTCTTTTCCGCCGGAGCCGATCTTGACGACGCCCGCGCCGGTTTGGCGACAGATCCGGTCTGGGAGCGGCTTTCGGCGGCAATCGCGGCTTTTCCCGGACTGAGCATTGCCGCGATGAACGGAACCCTTGCGGGCGGTTCGATGGGGATGGCGCTAGCCTGTGATCTGCGGATTGCGGTGCCGGGGGCCAAGTTCTTTTATCCGGTCATGAAGCTGGGCTTTCTGCCGCAGCCGTCAGACCCGGCGCGTCTGGTGGCGCTTGTCGGGCCGGCGCGGGCCAAGCTGATCCTGATGGCTGGGCAGAAAGTCGATGCGGATGACGCGCTGACGATGGGGCTGATTGACCGCGTGGTTTCGCCCGAAGTGCTGATGGAAACCGCGCGGGCCTTCGCTGCCGATGTGCTTTCGGCAAAACCCGGCCATGCGGCGGCGATCAAGAAGATGATCGGTTGACAAAGCAAGGGCGCCCCCTTCCCCCCCACGAAGGGGCAGGGGGCAGGTCTGGCGCGGTTGTCTCATGCGGCGACGCGCGGCCCGAAAAGCCACCATTTACGACGCGGTTTTCTGGCATCATCGGGCGTCACCAGCATCAACATTGAGGGCGTGACGACCAAGGTCAGGACGGTGGCGAAGGCCAAACCATAAACGATGGCTGATGAGAGCGAGATCCACCACTGCGTTGAAGGCGCGCCATAGGTCGTCTCATGGCTCAGAAGTTCAAGGTTCAGGCCGAAGGCAATGGGCAGCACACCGAAAATCGCGGTCAAGGCGGTAAGGACCACAGGTCGTGCCCGCTCGCGGCAGGTTTCGAGGATCGCCTCCACCTTGCCCATCCCGTGGTGGCGCAGATCGTCATAGGTGGCGATCAGCACGATGTTGTTGTTCACCACCACCCCAGCCAAGGCGATGATCCCGATGCCGGTCATGACCACACCAAAGGGCTGGCCCATGATCATCAGGCCAAGGAATACCCCGATCGTCGACATGACCACCGCCGATAGGACAATACCGACTGAGGTGAATTTGTTGAACTGTGCAAGAAGGACCCCGAAGATCAGGAAGATAGCGGCACCAAAGGCCTTTGACAGGAAGGCACCGGCCTCGGCCTGCTCTTCATCCTCGCCCGCCATGGTCCACCGGATGCCCTGTGCCGTCAGCCCGCGCGCAGCGAATTCAGCGGTGACAAGGGCTGCGACCGCATCGCGCACCGGCTGTTCCTGCACGCCCGCCGCGATGCCCGCCTGAATGGTGATGGTGCGCGCGCCGTCGATACGGGTCAGCGTGCCGACCGTGGCGGCAGGCTCGCGCGTGACGAAATTCGAGATCGGCACCGGCCCATCCGGCGTTTCGATGCGCAACTGGTCAAGGGCGGCGATATTGCGTTGGTCAGGCGGCAAGCGCAGCACGATATCCACCGCATCATCGCTGCCTGCCGGGCGGTATTCCGACAGTTTCAGCCCCGAGGTGACCATCTGCACCACCGCCCCAACCGCCCCTGGCGAGGCCCCATAGCGCGCCGCCTCGCCACGATCCACGCGCAATTGCCAGTCGATGCCGGGCAGGGGCAGGCCGTTTGACACGTCAATCACATCCGGTATCGCCGCGATCCTGCCCGCCAGATCGGCCGCCAGATCGTTCAGACCGGCCGGATCATCCGCCGAAAGGCGCAGCTGAATGGCCTTGCCGGTCGGCGGGCCGGCCTGGGGCACCGAAACCTCGATATCCACGCCGGGAATACCAACCATGGCCGCGCGCAGATCGTTGAGGATCTCGTTGGCGTTCTTGCGCTCGCGCCAGTCGACGAATTCATACTGAATGACGCCAATCGCATCGGCCGGGCCTTCGTTTCCGGCCCCACCCCCGGCACCAACACGGGTGTAGACGGTTTTTACCCCTGGCCAGCCCAGGATCCGCGCCTCGGCCAGTTGCACCAGTGCATCCTTTTCATGGATCGACAGGTTGCCGCGCGCCTTGACATACAGCAGCCCATACTCCGGTTCGACATTGGGGAAGAACTCTACCCCCTTGCCGACCTTGCCATAGATCACCGGAACGGCGATCAGGCTGCCAACAGCCAGCATCAGCACGATCCAGGGGTGGCGAATGGCCCGGGCCACCAGCGCCATATAGGCCCCATCCTTCTTGCGCGGCGGTTCCTTGAACGGACGGGCAATCAGCGTGCCCAGAACCGGCACAAAGACCAGCGCGTAAAGCATGCTAGCCGAGAGCGTCGCGATCAGGGTGATCGGCATGAATTTCATGAACTCGCCCACCACGCCGGGCCAGAACAGCAAAGGCGAGAAGGCGGCGATCCGCGTCATGGTCGAGGCAGTGACCGGTCCAGCCATCTTGCGGCTGGCCTCAAGGAAGGCGGCCTTGCGATCCTGACCTTCCGCCATGCGACGTTCGGCATATTCCACGACGATGATCGCGTCGTCAACCAGCATGCCGACCGCAAGGATCAGGCTGAACAGCACCACAAGGTTGACCGTCAGACCCGCCATCTGCAGCCCCAGAGTCCCCATCAGAAAACTTGCCGGAATGGCCAGCCCGATGAGGATGGAAGAGCGCACGGTCAGGGCATAGAGAATGACGATGAAGACCAGAACCACGGCCGTCAGGACCGAATTCTGCAGGTCGGCCAGAAGCTGGCGAATGGTGATCGACTTGTCTTGGCTGAAGGACACCTCGACCCCTTCGGGCAGGTCCTTGGCCACGGCGTCGGTCACCGCGCGCACCGCATCCACCGTTTCGATCAGATTGGCGCCAACGCGTTTTGAAACCTCAATCGCCACGGCAGATTTGCCATCCAGCCGGGTGATGTTCTCCGGATCTTTCAGTGTCGGACGGATTTCGGCAATGTCCATAGCCCGGACGACAGCCGTTTCTGACGCGACCACGGGCAGGCGCGCCACATCTTCGATGGTTTCGATCAGCGAGGGCACCTTTATCGCATAACGCCCCTCGGTCCCTTCCATCGCACCGGCAGCGATCAGCTGGTTGTTGGCCATGACCCCTGCAATCATGGTGTCGGGGCGCAGGCCATATGACGACAGTTTGGCCGGATCGACGATGACCTCGACGACATCGTCGCGGGTGCCTTGCAGCCGTGCCTCCAGCACGCCCGAAATCTCTTCGATCCGGTCGCGCAGATTGCGTCCGGCGGCAGTCAGAACCCGTTCCGGGACATCGCCAGACAAGGTGACGACCAGCACCGGAAACTCCGAGATGTTCACCTCGCTGACCGTTGGCTCATCGGCTTCGGACGGAAGGTCGCGGCGCGCGTCATCCACCTTGTTGCGCACATCGGTCAGGGCCTTGTCCAGATTTGCCCCGGCCTGAAACTCCATCAACATGTTGCCGCCGCCCTGATAGGCGGTGCCGGTCATCTTCTTGACGCCCTGAATGGACTTCAGCGCTGTCTCAAGTGGCCGCAGGATCAGCCGCTCGCTGTCCTCGGGCGAGATGCCTTCGTAATGGACCGAGACATAGATGATCGGGATCTGGATATCCGGTTCGGCCTCTTTCGGGATGGTCATATAGGCCATGGTTCCCGACAGGATCAGAAACGCCAGGATCGAAAGCGTCAGCCGTGTATTGCGAATGGCAAGTTCGACAATCTTCATGGCTGTGCGGCCTTCTGGGCGGCCTCGGCCTGTGCCCGGGTCAGTTCCTGCACGACAACCGGATCGCCATCGCGCACCAGATCTTGCCCCGCCACGATCACGCGGGCGCCCTGCGGCACACCGGTGACAACGAAGCCGCCGTCGATATCGTCAATCAGCTCAACCGGGACAAATGCGGCGATGTCGCCTTCTTCCACCACGCGCAGGCCGATTTGCCCCGCCTCGTTCAGCGTCAGCACCGATCGCGGCACGGTCAGCGCCGGCTGGGTCGCAGCGGTAAGGCGCAGTTCGGCTGTCATGCCCGAAGGGATCGCGCCTTCGGGGTTCGGCAGATCCACCTCAATGGCAAAAGTGCGCGTCTTGTCGCTGGCTTTGCGTGCCAGATGTTTCACAGTGCCTTCCAGTTCCACCCCTGACACCAGCCGCACGCGCGCCTTGGCACCAACTGAAACATGAATCACGTCACGTTCGGCCACCTCGGCCTTTACGATGATCGGATCAAGCGCGATCAGCGTCGCAATCGGGGTGCCTTGCTGGACCCACTCGCCCTCTTCCACGTTCACCGCGTCCACGGTTCCCGAAAATGGGGCAACCAGTGACAGCCGATCCGCGTCGGCCTGCGCCTGGCTCAGTGCACCTTCGGCGGCCGATTTCGCGGCACGACGCGCGGTCAGTTGGGTTTCGGGCAGGCTGCCCTTGGCGTTCAACGCCTCGCCCACAGCAAGCTGTTCGGCGGCCTGGGCCAATTGGTCCTCGGCCGTTTTCACGGCGGCGCGCACATCTTCGCCTTCCAGCAGCATCACCACGGCACCCTGCGTGACCGTGTCGCCCGGCTTGGCGGTCAGCTCCTGCACCACGCCGTTTGACCTTGCGGCTAGAACCGCCAGCTTGTCTGCCTCGGTCACGCCCGAAATGCGGATCTGGCGGGCATAGTCCGCCACCTCGGCGCGCACCACGGCAACGGTGCGCTTTGGGGTTTCAGCCACAGGTTCCGAGGCGGCCTTGGTCGCCCCGGGCTCAGGCGTTTCGCTGCCCACGGCGGCAAAGTGCCCGGTTGCCACCCAAAGCGCGGCTGCAACAAAGACCACCAAAGCCAAAAACCGGTGAGGGGGAACGCGCGCGATCATGTCGGATGCCTTTGCAATAGCTGCCACGCGGCCGGATCTGCCAGCCGTTCGGGGCCTGTGGCGGGAAAGATCACCGCTTTTCACCAAAGGTCAATGGCAAGCCCGGTCTGGCCATGGATTTGGCCGCCCTGCCAGGCCCGTCAGATCATCTTTAGAACATCCTTGCCCACCGCCAGCATATAGCCGCGCCGCGCGACGGTCTTGACCAGAAGCTCGCTGACCAATTGGTTGCCCAAGGCATCGCGCAGACGCTTTACCCGGGTGGCGCCGGCGGCCTCGTCGCAATCGGCCTCATGGCGGCCCGAAATCACCGCTTCGATCTGCGCCCCGGTCAGCACCTCGTCGTCCATCCGCGCCTCGGCCAGAACGGCAAGGGTTTCCAGCGCCGCCTCGGTCAGCGCAAATTCCATGTCATTGATATAGACCGCCCGACCCTCGCGGCTGATGAGCATTGAGGCCACCTGTATCCCCGACCGCTGGATCGCTGAAATCCGGCGGTTGAGCGCAATGATGGTGACCAGAAACACAAGGCTCGCGATCAAGAGCGCGGTGGAGAACACCAATAGCACGAAGATCACGCTGCGATAGCTGACCAGAACTTCGGAAAACGATGTTCCGGACTGGGCAAGAATTTCCAAAAGCTTGATCTCGGCCCCGGTCGTCAGGTTGTCGTTTTCCACGAACAGCCGCTCGACCTTGGCGTTGAAGGCGTTGGCGTCGGGCAGGTTCATGAACAGGAACACAGCCGCGCCCAGCAGGATCACGACAATTGCGGCAATGCCAAAGGCAACCACGCGGTTGCCCGCCCGCAGACTGTCAGAAGCGAAGGAAGTATTCTGCGGCACTGGCTTTCCTTTCCTCCAGACCTTCCGGCCCAAAGACCCCAAGAACATTCAACAATACCCAGCCTGCCGCAGCAAGGCGGGGCGCGAGCTCGGCCTCGGCGGCGGCCTTGTCGCAGACCGATACCTGCGCCACTCCATAATGCAGGCGCAGGGGATCATCCTGCTTTGCCTTGTAATCGGCATAACATTCGGCCTCAGCGGGCAGGGCCGCCAAGGTCAACATGGTCATTGCGGCGGCCAAAGGCATCAAAAGGCGCGGCATAGCAGCACACTCCATAAAGGGCAGGGCCATCCTGCGCATCTTGCACGGGCTATTCAATATCCAAAGGGGTTTTGCCCGATGTTATCGCCTAGCAATGGGCCGTTATTGCTTGGCTTTCATCGCGGGGGGCAGGGTTGGCGGGCAAGACCCGATGCCGTCGGGCACCAGAACGGAGGCACAGATGAACCGTCACAGCACCCCGCTTTCCCGTGCAGGAACCCTTTTCGGTCTGCAGCATCACGATCCGATCGCGTGCCTGATGGCCGGGTTCACCGGCTTTGCCGTGGCTGTCACACTGATCCTTGCCAGTTCCATCCCGGTTGAGGCCGGTCGCGGGGTTTGCGCCACTTCTGTTGAAACAAGCACTGCCGCCTGCGGTCGCAATTGACGGTCCGAAGGTTCGGTCGTCTGGGGGCGGGGTTGCAAAGCCCCCTCGCATCCCGCCCCTTCTTTTTCCCACCGGTCTTGGCTAAGTCTGGGTCATGGCCCGCATACCCCCCGATTTCAGTTTTGAAACCGCCGCCCATGACCGCAGGCTTCTGCCGGTAGCGGGGGTTGATGAGGTTGGCCGGGGCCCCTTGGCAGGGCCAGTAACGGCGGCGGCGGTGATCCTTGACCCGGCACGCATTCCGCAAGGTCTGGGCGACAGCAAGGCGCTTTCTGCTGCAAGACGGGATCGGCTTTACTCTGAAATCATGACCGTCGCGCAGGTGTCCGTCGCCCATGCGACGGTGGAAGAAATCGACGCGCTCAATATCCTGCGGGCCAGCCAGTTGGCAATGGAGCGCGCCGTTGCAGGGCTTGCGACTGCGCCTGCCCATGTGCTGGTCGACGGCAATTTGATTCCCGCCGGGCTGACTGGCCGGGCCGAGGCGATTGTGAAGGGTGACGCCAGATCCCTTTCCATCGCCGCCGCCTCGATCATAGCCAAGGTGACGCGTGACCGCATCATGGTGGATTTGGCGCAACAGCACCCCGGCTATGGCTGGGAGATCAACGCCGGATACCCGACAAAACAGCATCTTGAGGCGCTCCTAAATCTTGGGGTGACCCCTTGGCATAGACGTTCGTTCCGGCCCGTCCACAATATCTTGTATCAAGATGTTTCTGTAAGTGATTGATTCAAAAAAGAATTTGACGGCGAATCAGTCCTGACTCATCTTAAGGGCATCCAAAGGCACACAAGATGCCGGGGCAGATGAGGCAAGAATGGCGACGAAAACGAAGGTCGTGCAGGGCGAACCCCTGCCGTTGAACCAGATCATCGCAGGCGACTGCATCGACGTGATGAACAGCCTGCCGGCAGGCTCTGTTGACCTGATCTTCGCAGACCCCCCCTATAACCTGCAATTGAAGGGCGAACTGCATCGCCCCGACAATTCCAAGGTCGATGCGGTGGATGATCACTGGGACCAGTTCTCAAGCTTTGCCGCCTATGACAAGTTTACCCGCGACTGGCTGGCCGCCGCCCGCCGTCTGCTGAAGCCGACCGGTGCCATCTGGGTCATCGGCAGTTACCACAACATCTTCCGTGTCGGCGCGGCGCTGCAGGACCAGGGCTTCTGGATGCTGAATGACGTGGTCTGGCGCAAATCGAACCCGATGCCGAATTTCCGCGGCAAGCGGCTGACCAACGCCCATGAAACGCTGATCTGGGCCAGCCGCGATGAGAATGCGAAATACACCTTCAACTATGAAGCGTTGAAGGAACTCAATGACGGCGTGCAGATGCGGTCGGACTGGGTGCTGCCGATCTGCACCGGGCATGAGCGGCTGAAGGACGACAACGGCGACAAGGCGCATCCGACGCAGAAACCCGAAAGCCTGCTGCACCGCGTGCTGATCGCCACGACGAACCCCGGCGATGTGGTGCTGGACCCGTTCTTTGGCACCGGCACGACCGGCGCCGTGGCCAAGATGCTTGGCCGCGATTTCATCGGGATTGAGCGCGAAGAGGCTTACCGCAAGGCGGCCGAGGCGCGGATTGCCAAGGTCCGCAAGTTTGATGCCAGCGCGCTGGAAATCACCGGGTCCAAGCGGGCCGAGCCCCGCGTGCCCTTTGGTCAGGTGGTCGAACGCGGCATGCTGCGGCCAGGCGAAGAGCTTTTCTCGATCGGTAATCGTTTCAAGGTCAAGGTGCGGGCTGATGGCACGCTGATTGGCAATGATGTGAAAGGCTCGATCCATCAGGTGGGTGCCGCCCTTGAAGGCGCGCCGTCCTGCAACGGCTGGACCTATTGGCACTACAAGCGCGACGGCAAGATGGTGCCAATCGACATCCTGCGCCAGCAGATCCGCGCCGAAATGGAGGCTGACCAGTCCGGTCGTCCGCACTGATCGCCCGCCACGGGATTTTCCGAAATTCGCTTTACGCCTGTGCCGTGGTCCGCCTGCGGCACAACTCGCCCCGGCATGGTTTCATGCCGGGGCCTTTTCTTCTGAACCCGAGGCATGCCAATCGGTCACTTCCGGATAGAACCGCCGCCGCCAGGCACGAACCCGTGGGTTCATCCGACGTCGCCAGAGGGGCGGGATCATCGCCAGAACCCCCATTGCAGGATAGCCCATCGGCAGCATCGGAGCCTCGTGCTCGTCATAGGTCTGCAAAAGAGGAAAGCGGCGGTCGGGCTTGTAATGGTGGTCGGAATGGCGCTGCAGGTTGATGAGCAGCCAGTTCGACGCCCTTTGCGGTGCGTTCCAGCTGTGATGCGGACGGACGGGCTCATACCTGCCATTGGGCAGTTTCTGCCGCAACAGCCCATAGTGTTCGACGTAATTGGTCAGTTCCAACTGCCAGACGGCAAAGAACGCCTGCAGGACGAAAAGGACAATCCCGAACCAGCCACCCACCAGATAGGCCAATAGAACAGCCAACCCCTGCAAGGCTGCATAGCGCCACAACGGGTTGGACAGATGCCAAACCGGCCGCCCCACCTTGGCAAGCCGCTCGGCCTCGGCTCACCAGGCCGACCCAGGGCAGGCGAGAAGGACCCGCAAAAAGAACCTGTGAAAACCCTCGTTATAGCGCGCCGTCACCGCATCGCGCGGGGTGCCGACATGGCTGTGATGCACCAAAAGATGTTCGGTGCGGAAATGGCTGTAAAGCACGGTGGCCAGCAAGAGATCGCCCAGCCAGCGTTCAACCCGGTTTCTTTGATGCAAAAGCTCATGGGCATAGACGATGCCGATGGTTCCCGAAACCACCCCGACCCCGAACATCAGGCCGATGGTCTCGGCCCAGCCGCGTTCGCCCTGGGCCACCCACCAGATTGCGCCATAGATCAAAAGCGCCTGCACCGGAAACCAGGCCAGGGTGATCAGCCGATACCAGAATAGCTCAGCCTCGTCGGTTTGCGGATCGGGATTTTCCTCGTTGCGGCCCAGAAGCAGGTCAAGCACCGTGACAAGGGCCCAAGCATATGCGGGCAGCAGCAGCACCGTCCATCCGCCCTGGCCGATGGCCAAGGCAGCCAATGGCACCAGCCCCAACGAAAGCCAGAAGGGCAAGGCTTTGCGAAACGCGCCAAACGAGGTCATCACAGTCTCCGGACGAGATGCCCAACCTTAGGCTGATCCCAGCCCCGACTCAACCGCGCTAGCGGTCGCAACCTGCCAGACCTTGCGCATGAGGGTCGGAAGCGCGTCGGGTTGAAAGGCCGCACGCGGCACAAAAGCCCCGCGTTCCGGGTTTGCCTCGGTCACAGCAGCGCGCACGTTCAATTCCAGATGGCAATGGGTGAAGGTGTGGCGAACCGTGCCCAGCTCCTGCCAATCGGCCGCCATGGGGGCATCGCTCCCCCGCCCATCCCAGCCATCGCCCGGAAACCCCGGCATTCCACCCAGCAGGCCGCGGGGCGGCCGGTCCTCCAGCAAGACCGCTCCATCCGGACGCATGGCCACCCAGACCACGCCCCGGCGCAACGGCTTGACCGGCTTGGCCGCCTTGCGTGGTAGCTCAAATGCAATTCCCGCCGCGCGCCCTTTGCAGAATTCCATTACGGGACAGATCCCGCAGGCGGGTTTGCGCGGGCTACAGATCGTGGCCCCCAGATCCATCATTGCCTGTGCATGATCGCCAGGCCGGCCCTCAGGCGTCAGCTGCCCCGCCAGCTGCACCAACTCGGGCTTGGCCACGGGAAGCGCGGTCTCCACCGCAAAAAGCCGCGCACAGACCCGTTCGACATTGCCATCCACCACCACGGCCGCCCGTTCAAAGGCGATCGCCGCCACAGCCGCCGCCGTGTAGGGCCCGACCCCGGGCAATCCAAGCAAACCCTCCACGGTATCTGGAAACCGTCCGCCATGCTCTCGCACCACCGCCCGCGCACAGGCCAGAAGGTTCCGTGCCCGTGCGTAATAGCCAAGTCCGGCCCATTCCCGCATCACGGCCGCATCCTCGGCCGCAGCCAGATCCGCAACCGAAGGCCAAAGCGCCACAAAGCGCCGGAAATAGTCGCGCACAGCTGCCACCGTGGTCTGCTGCAACATCACCTCTGACAGCCAGACATGATAAGGATCAGGCCGAACCCCCTGCCGCCGCTCCAAGGGACCGACGCGCCAAGGCATCACGCGTGCGTTCGCGTCATACCATTGCAAAAGCGCGCGCCCGATCATCGCCTCGGTCGTCTCACAGACCGCCTCACGCAAGATTTACCCCCCGCTTCCCAGCCCCAACCCTAGACAAAAGCTGCCAACCATTTGATTCAAATTTGGTTTCATCTTGGCGAAAATACCCCACGGGGGTCCGGGGGTGTGAAACCCCCGGCTGCTGGCCCCAAGCATTGCGGTTCCCTTTCGCTGCTCTGCCCCCTACAATAGACGCAATTTCGGACAGGACCAGATGGCCCGCACACCCAGCGCTTCCCCCCCTGCCCGCCGTGAGCGCGGCTTTGAACCCACCGGTGGGCTGCTCAAACATCAGATCCGTAGTGTCGGAGAGTCGCGTGGTTTTGCGGTGGCACGTCTTTTGACGCATTGGGCCGAGATCGCGGGCGAAGAGCTTGCCCGCTGCACCCGGCCAGTGAAGGTGGGGTATGGGCGCGAGGGGATGGGTGCCTCGCTCACGCTTCTGACCACCGGTGCCATGGCCCCGATGGTCGAGATGCAGAAGGACCGCCTGCGCGAACGGGTCAATGCCGCCTATGGCTATGCCGCAATCTCGCGCATCCTCATCACCCAGACGGCAGCCTCGGGGTTTGCCGAGGGGCAGGCTGAATTCCGTCCCGCGCCCAAAACGCCCGCGCCGCCCGATCCGGTGACGCTGGCCAAGGCCGCCGAAACCGCCGCCCCCGTCAAGGACCCTGCCTTGCGTGCAGCCCTTGAAGCCATGGCGCAAAACATCTTAACTCGTCGCAATCCAAAGGAAGGCGCATGACAATGACCAAACTTCTTGCATCCGGTTTTCTGGCCCTGACGCTTGCCCTGGGGCTGGGCGATGCCGCCTCTGCCCAAGAGGCGGCACCCGAAACGCCGGTCGAGATCAAGGATTTCACCCTTGGCAGCCCGGATGCGCCGGTGAAGATCACCGAATACGCCTCGTTCACCTGTTCGCATTGCGCCAATTTCCACGCCACCACCTTCAAACCCCTGAAGGCGGACTACATCGACACCGGCAAGGTCGAATTTACCCTTCGTGAGGTCTATTTTGACCGTTACGGCCTTTGGGCCGCGATGATGGCGCGCTGCGGCGGTGACATGCGCTATTTCGGGATCACCGACATCCTGTTTGAAACCCAGCAGGAATGGGCCGGATCGGATGATCCGAATGTCGTGGTGGAAAATCTCAAGAAGATCGGTCGCACCGCCGGGATGGACGATGCCACGCTGGATGCCTGCATTAAGGATGGGGCGAAGGCCGAGGCGATGGTTGCGCGGTTTGAAGAGAACATGAAGGCCGACGGTGTCGAAGGCACACCGACCCTGTTCATCAACGGCACCAAGCATTCCAACATGGACTATGCCGCGCTCAAGGCGCTGATCCAGGCGGAGCTGGCAAAGTAACATGACCTCCCCCTTGTCCGGCATCAAGGTAGTCGAGCTTGCCCGTATTCTCGCAGGCCCTTGGGCGGGCCAGACCCTGGCCGATCTCGGCGCTGACGTGATCAAGGTCGAGGCCCCCGAAGGTGATGACACCCGCCGCTGGGGGCCCCCTTTCATCGACCGGGACGGCGAGAAATCGGCGGCCTATTTCCACGCCACCAACCGGGGCAAGCGGGGTATCACCTGCGATTTCCGCACGGCTGAGGGGCAGGAGACGGTGCGCCGTCTGGTGGCCGATGCCGATGTGGTGATCGAGAATTTCAAGGTCGGTGGGCTGGCCAAATACGGGCTGGATTACGCCAGCCTGTCAAAAGTGAATCCGCGTCTGGTCTATTGTTCGATCACCGGCTTTGGCCAGACCGGCCCCTATGCCCATCGCGCGGGCTATGATTTCATCATTCAGGGCATGGCCGGGTTGATGAGCGTGACTGGCGCCCCCGAAGGGCAGCCACAAAAGGTGGGTGTCGCCGTCACAGACATCTTCACAGGGGTTTATTCCGCCACCGCCATTCTGGCGGCCTTGGTGCAGCGCGGGGTGACGGGGAAGGGTCAGCACATCGACATGGCGCTTCTGGATGTGGCCACCTCGATCATGGCCAATCAGGCGATGAACTACCTTGTCTCGGGCAAGGCGCCGGGTCTGATGGGCAATGCCCACCCCAATCTGGCGCCCTATGCGGTTTTTGACTGCGCCGATGGCTGGATCATTCTGGCAACTGGAAATGACGCCCAGTATCAAAGGCTTTGCGCCATTCTGGGTCTTGATGACATGGCGCGCGCGCCGCAGTTCCTGACCAATGCCGACCGCATCGCCAACCGCCAAGAGATGACGGCACGCATTACAGGCGCAACCCGGGCCTGGGCCAAGGCCGATCTGTTGCAGGCCTGTGAGGATCAGGGCGTTCCCGCCGGGCCGATCAATGATCTGGCCGAGGTGTTCGAAGATCCCCAGGTTCAGGCGCGCGGCTTGAAGATCGCCCCCGGCGGTCTGCCCGGCGTGCGCAGCCCAATGACCTTTTCCGCTGCCGACCTGGCCTTGGATCGCCCGGCTCCCAAACTGGGCGAACATCAGGACGAGGTGCTGGGTTAAGTCGGTTCAGTCCGGTTTTGGCGCCGCCGCAGCGGCGAAGGCACGCGCCTCGGCGGGGGCCTGACCCAACCCGCCTTGTGTCAGAACGGCCTGCCAATCCGTCCCGGGGTAGTCGCGCGCTGCCAGATCAGTCAGGTCTGCGCCGCTTGTCTCGACCTCTTGGCAGAGCCGCTTGATCGCCGCCTGCGCCTCGGGGCGCGGCATGCGAGTGGCAAGCGCGAAACTCAACGCCTCGGCATGAATCAAGCTGCCGCCTGCGGTCAGGTTCCGGGCCATTGCGGCAGGGTCGGGTGAGATTTTCGGCACGACTTCAAGCGCAAGGCCCATCGCGCGGCTGGTCAGGATGCAGGCTTGTGGCAGGGTCAGCCATTCAGTGAACCAGGCCGCTCCGTCCCGTTGTTGGCGGTGTAGGCCCGCGCTTGTCAGCGTTCCGGCAAGGCCCGCGACCTGCCGGGCAAGGGCGACAAGGACCGAGGGGCCGACCGGGTTTTGCTTTTGCGGCATGGTCGATGAGCCACCTGCGCCCGCGAGGGCAACTTCACTGATGCCGGATTGGGTGAGCAAAATCAGATCCTCACCCAGCTTGCCCAGGGCGGCGGCCGCGGTCGCCATCCAGCCCGCCAAGGCGCCGATGCCGGTGCGGTCTGCGTGCCAACTGTGGCCAGGGTCGATGAGGCCCAGCGCCTTTGCCAGTTCAGCCCGGACCTCTGGCCCCTTGTCACCCATTGCCGATAGGGTGCCAGCGGCTCCAGAAAGTGAGACGCGCAGAAGTGCCGGGCGCATGGTTTCAAGCGCCTGACGTTGGGCGAGCAAAGGCCAACCCCAACTCGAGACGACCGCGCCGAAACTGGTGGGCGTGGCCAACTGGCCATAGGTGCGCGCGGCCATGGGGAGGGTGGCGTGAGTTTCGGCCAAGGTCCCGAGGGCGGCGCAGAGGGCGTCTAGCCGGGTTTCCCAAAGCTCCAAAAGACGTTTCAGCCGCAGGGCCAAAGCGCTGTCCATGATGTCCTGGCTTGTCGCGCCCCAATGGGCAAAAGCGGCGTGGTCGGGGGCGTTGCAGCCGGTGCGGAAGGCGGTGACGAGCGCCGGAACCGGCACGCCGTTGGTGGCGGTTTCCGCGGCCAAAGCCGAAGGGTCAATCTGTACCTCGAACGAGGCGCGGTGCAGGAAGGCGGCACTTTCTGCCGGAATTAGTCCCAAAGCCCCCTGCACCTGGGCGAGTGCGCCTTCCACCAGCAGCATCGCCCGCACCTCGGCGCTGTCGGAAAACAGCCGCGCGGCCTCGTCATCGCCGAAAAGGCGAGCATAGAGCGGGCTGTCGGCGGGCGATGCTGGCATGGGGTGTCCTTACTGCAGGGCGGCCAGCCCCAGTATCTGCCGCGCCTGCCGCCAATTCGCAACCGGGCGTTCAAATTTGGCGCAGAGGTCCACGACGCGCCGGACCAGCGCCGCGTTGGAGGGGGCAAGCGTATCGCGGTCGATCCGCACGTTGTCCTCCAACCCGGTTCGCGCATGTCCGCCCGAGGACACGGCCCAGTCGTTCAGTACGATCTGGTTCGGCCCAATCCCCGCCGCGCACCACGGCGCATCTTTTCCGAACAACCGTTCAACGGTGCGGATGTAGTAATCGAACACATCGCGGTCGGCGGGCATGGCGTTTTTCACGCCCATGACAAATTGGACGTAAGGCGTGCCGGCAAGCTGGCCCTTGGTCTGCATCTCCTTGGCTTTCAGGATGTGCGACAGGTCAAACGCCTCTACCTCGGGCTTGACGTTGTATTCGAGCATCTCGGCGGCCAGCCAATCCACCAGATCCGGCGGGTTTTCATAGACGCGGGTCGGGAAGTTGTTGGAGCCGACCGAGAGGCTGGCCATGTCGGGGCGAAGGGGCAGCATGCCACCGCGCGCTTGGCCCGCGCCGGACCGGCCCCCGGTGGACAGCTGCACGATCATACCAGGGCAGTGCTTCTCGATGCCCTCTTTCAAGCGGGCAAAGCGTTCGGGGTCCGATGTCGGCTTGCCCTCATCATCGCGGACGTGGCAATGGGCGATGGTGGCACCGGCCTCGAACGCCTCATGCGTCGAGTCCACCTGTTCGGCAATGGTGATCGGCACGGCCGGGTTGTTTTCCTTGGTCGGCAAAGAGCCGGTGATCGCCACGCAGATGATGCAGGGTTTGCCTTTTATATCATACATTTAAATATCCATGAACACGGTTTCGCCTTCGCCTTGCAAGCGGATGTCGAACCGGTAATGACCGGGAGAAACCTTGCTGGCCAGAAGGGTTTCGCGGCGGTGGGCCTGTTCGATGAGGCCAAGAACCGGGTCGGCGCTGTTGTCCTCATCTTCGAAATACATCCGGGTGTTGAGACCGATATTGATCCCGCGCGCCACGATCCAGAGGTTCAGATGCGGCGACATCGGGCGGCCATTGCGGCCCATGACAGGGCCGGGCTTGATGGTGTCGAACGCCCAAAGGCCGGTGTCGAAATCGGTAATCACCCGGCCCCAACCGCGGAACCCTTTGGCGACTTGCGTGGCGCGGGGGTCTTCGGGGTGGGGGTAGATGCCATTGGCGTCAGCCTGCCAGACCTCCAGCATCACGTCTTTCACCGGGGCGACGGTGCCGTCCAGCACCACGCCCTCTACCCTGATCCGTTCGCCCGGGGCGTCGGGGCCCGCGATGTCCCAACCGAGTTCACGTTCGAAAATCTGGAACCCCGCCGCGCCGGGGGCGAGGCCGATGTGGACGTAAGGCCCGGCGGTTTGCGAGGGAGTTTCTTTCAGGTAATCAAGCGGTTGCGGCATGACTTTTCTCCAGTGTTCGCATGTTCGAACCGGAAAACCGGTTCCTACTTTTCCTGAACATGCTCAGTTCCCCTCCGGCCGGTTTTCAAACAGGGTGGACCGACGCCCCCGCAGCACGATGTCGAATTTGTAGGCGAGGCTGTCCAAGGGGATAGCCGCGTTCATGTCCAAGGGCGCGATGAGCTGCTCGATGGCCTTCGGGTCGGGAATGGTTTGCACGATGGGGCATTTGGCAATCAGCGGATCGCCTTCGAAATACATCTGGGTAATCAGCCGCTGGGCAAAGGCGGTGCCGAAGACCGAGACATGGATATGCGCGGGGCGCCAGTTGTTCACCCAGTTGCGCCACGGATAGGCGCCGGGTTTCACCGTGCGGAAGAAGTAATAGCCGTTCTCATCCGTCAATGTGCGCCCGCAGCCGCCGAAATTGGGGTCGATGGGCGCAAGATACATATCCTTCTTGTGCCGATAGCGCCCGCCTGCGTTCGCCTGCCAGATTTCCACCAAGGTATTCGGCACGGGGCGGCCGTTTTCATCCAGAACCCGACCGTGGACGATGATGCGTTCGCCCACCGGATCTCCGGTTTTGGCGTAGTTCTTGATAAGGTCGTGGTCCAAGGGGCCAATATTGCCGTGGCCAAAGGTCGGGCCGGTGATTTCAGACATCGATCCTTGCAGCGACAAAAGCGCCTGACGCGGGCTTCGGGGCAGGCTGGTCTTGTAGGTTTGCGCATAGGCGGGCGGATGCCAGAGCCGGTCGCGCTGGTAGAATTCGGCGGGCTTCATTTGGTCTCCCTCATCGCGGCGAAGGTCTCTTTGGCGATCTTTATGGCATGATTGGCGCGCGGGACGCCTGCGTAAATGGCGACGTGGAGAAGGGATTCCATCACGTCGGATTCGGTGGCGCCGGTATTGGCGGTGGCACGGATGTGCATGGCAAGTTCATGGTCGTTCCCAAGGCCCGCCAAAAGGGCGATGGTCAGCATGGAGCGTTCGCGCAGGGAAATGGTATCGCGCGACCAGACATGCCCCCAGGCGGCGTCGGTGATAAGCGCCTGAAAGGGCGCGTCAAAGGCGGTCTTTGCGGCCTCGGCCCGGTTGACATGGGCGTCACCCAGCACGAGGCGGCGGGTTTTCATGGCCTTTTCGGTATGGGCCTTATCAGTATGGGCCTGTTCGGTATGGGTCATGCGTGGGCTTTCAGGAAAGGCGACAGGATCGCGGCATATGCGGCGGGGTTTTCGACGCAAGGCAGATGGCCGGTGCCGGGAATGATGTGGAAGGTAGCACCAGGGATGAGGTCGGCGGTGGCGCGGACAAGGGCGGGTGGGGTGGAACCGTCTTCCTGGCCAGCGATGACAAGGGTGGGCAGGCGCAGGGCGCGCGTCGCCTCGGTCTGGTCGGCGGCGGCAAGGGCCTGACAGGCGGCGATATAGCCCTCGTCAGGTGTGCGGATCATCATGTTGCGCCATGGGATGACGGCGGGAGACGCGCGGAAAGCTGGGGCGAACCACCGTTCCATCACCGCATCGGCAATAGAGACAAGGCCGCCCGCGCGAATGGCGTCGATGCGGGCCTGCCATGTCTCGGCGGTGCCAAGTTTGGTGGCGGAATTGGAGATCACGATCGCCTTGACCAGGTCAGGGCGGCGGGCGGCAAGCGTTTGGGCGATCAGCCCGCCGATGGACAGGCCGACGAAGATGACCGGGCCTCCGACATGCTTGATCAGTGCGGCGGCGTCGTCGGCTAGGTCGGCGGCGCTGGCCCGACCGCCAAGGTCAGAGAGCCCATGGCCGCGCTTGTCATGGCGGACATAGCGAAATTCGGATGGCAGATGGGGCAAAAGCGCATCCCAAAGCCGCAGGTCGGTGCCGAGGGAATTGCCGAACACCACGGTCGGCCCTTTGGCCGCACCGTCGATCCGGTAATGCATCGCCCCCCAGGGCCGCGTCAGAACTTGCATGGGGTCCTCCGTTGACGCATAACTTATCAGGCGAATTCGGCACAGGATAATGCAAAGTGCGCCAATATGAATAACAATTTTGGTATACATCCCAACCTTAAGCTGCGCCATATCCGCGCCATTCTGGCGATTGCCGACACAGGCAGCCTTTCGAAGGTCGCGCGCGCGCAGGGGATCACCCAGCCTGCCCTGTCGCGCACCCTCGCCGAAGCCGAGACGCTTTTGGGAGCGACGCTTTTCCGGCGGGAAAACCGGCGTATGGTGCTGACCGAACAGGGCGCGTTGTTTCGTCAGCATGCGGCCCTTGCCATTCAGTCGCTTGAAACCGCCGCGGCGTCGCTGCGACCGGGCGCGGCTGCGGGGCGGTTGATGGTGGGGGTCTTGCCCACAGCCGCCACCCGGCTTTTCCCACGGATTGCCCTGCGTTTGCGCGACCTTGCCCCCGATCTTCTGTTGACCGTTACCACTGGCCCGCACAGCTATCTGACCGGACTGTTGCGGGATGGGGCGCTGGATCTGATGATCGGCCGCCTGCCCGGTGCGCGCGAGATGACGGGCCTTGCCTTCGAGCATCTTTATGACGAGGAAATCGCGCTGGTCGCCCGGCACGGCCACCCATTTGCCAAGGACCCGCGCCGCGCTTTGTCCCAATGCCCGGTGATCCTGCCGCCTGAAGGCGCAATCATCCGCGCGCCAGTGGACGATTACCTGGTCAGCCTTGGGCTTGCCGGTCTGCGACCGGCCTGTGAAACCGTGGCGCTGCCCCTGGCGCGAGGGCTATTGCTTGGCTCAGATGCGGTCTGGTTCATATCGCGCGGGGTTGTTGCCGAGGATATTGAACGTGGCGAGCTTGTGCGCGTGCCCACGGATGCGCGCTATCTTTCGGGCGCGGTCGGCCTGACGCGTCGACAGGCCGGGCCAGCGCATCCGGCGATTGATCTTCTGGCGCAATTGGCGCGCGATGGTGTGAAGGCCGGTGACTGGCTTTAGCGGCCTTCCAGCCAGCGCGCGCGCATGGTCCGCATCATCCGCGACTGGTTCAGCCCGGCCAGTGGCGTGACAAGTCTGAAACGGAAGGCATCTCCGGGGCGCAACTGGGCAAAACGGTCAAGGTCGCTGTCAAGCACGGTGACAATCTTGGGATAGCCGCCGGTGGTCTGGTGATCTGCAAGCAGAACCGTCGCCACCCCATCACCCGCCACCTGAACCGACCCGCGCGCCACCGGTTCCGAAGGCATGTCCAGCCGCGCCCGGGGCACCAGCAAGGGACCGGTCAGACGCACGCCCATCCGGTCATATGCGCCGCTGAGCCGCCAGACTGCCGCTTCGAGAAGGGCGATCTGATCGGGCGCAAAGAACCGGTCCTGCGGGCCAAGCGTGGCGCGCAGTTCGGTCATCGGCCGGGCAAAGGCCGGACAAGGGATAACCCGCCCCTCAACCAGACGCGGTTCGAAGACCGTGATTTCGGCTCCGCTGACCACCTGGCCGCCGCCGAGGCCCGATTGCGAATGTGTCGCGGCCGAGCCGAGCCATTCCGTTGCTGCCATCTTTCCGGCGAAGGCAAGATAGCACCAGGCCCCCCAAGGCCCCCGCCGGATGACCAGCCGTTCACCGGCTTGCAGGGTGGTCACCTGCCAAGAGCCGCCTTTCTGCCCGCCTTCTTTCTGTGCCCCGCCTGTTTGCGCGGTGTGTTCGACAATGAACCCGCCCCCTGCGACTGCAAAGCTGACCGGACCTTCGAGGCAATCAAGTTGCAACCCGCCGAGTGATATCTCGATGCAGGCTGCCCCCGGATCATTGCCCACCGCCGTGTTGGCCGCCGCCATGGCGAGCCGGTCCATCGCGCCCGAGGTGGGCACCCCAAACCGCGCCAGCCCAGGCCGACCGCCATCCTGCACCGACACATGCGGCCCGGCAAACCGGACAATCATCCGCGCGGTCATGATGCCACCCGCCGGAATTCCACCCGGTCGCCCACATCAAAAAGGAAGGGCCGCGCCCCTTGGGCATCAAGGATCACCGTGGGGGAATGACCGATGATCCACCAGCCTGTCGGCATGGTCAGCGTGGTCACGATGCATTGCCCGGCCGCGATGATGACCGAACCGGCCGGCACCCCCCGCAACGCCGCCTCTTTGCGCGGCAAGGCAATTTCCTGCGGCACGCCTGAAAGATAGGCATATCCCGGCGCAAAGCCGTAAAGGGCCACCTGATAGGACCCGCCAAGATGCGCGGCAATCACCGCCTCGGGTGACAGGCCCGTACGCCGCGCCACCTCGTCCAGATCGGGGCCGTCATAGACCACGTCCACCCGCCGGACTGCTTTTGCATCGACGGGGGTATCGGGCGCCCTCAGCAACGCCCGTAGCGCCGTCTCGACCGCGCGGTGATCGGTGATCAGGGGGTCAAAGCGCACAAGGAGATTGACATAGGCGGGAACCGCCTCGGCAAAGCCTGAAAAGGGTCGCGCGGCAAGGGCGCGATCCAGAGCCAGCACTGCGGCATGGGTCAACGGGTCGATCCGGTCGCCTAACTCGACCAGAAGCCCGTGTTCGGCCACCGGGCGAAAGATCGGCCACTTCATTGTTGGAACGGGGCCAGAACCACCCCTGCTGCTTGAAGGCGCATCCGGATTTCGCGTGCCATCGCAACGGCATCCGGGCTGTCGCCATGCACACAGATCGACTGCGCGGCCAGCGGAATGGGATCGGCCCCGACCACTGGCATCCGGCCACTGTCCAAAAAGCCGATCAACCGATCCGCCGCCGCCTTTGCCCCATGCACCATGGCATCAGCGCGCGAACGGGGAACCAGGCGGCCGTTAGGCAGATAGGCGCGGTCGGCAAAGATTTCACAGTAGGTCGGCAGTCCCGCTGCGCGGCCGGCCACCTCAAGCTCTGTGCCCGAAATCGCCAGAATCGCCAGATTGCCCGGCAGGGCCTTGACCGCTGCTGCGATGGCATCGGCCACGTCACGCCGGTCGGCGGCCAGATTTGCCAATGCGCCATGCGCCTTGACATAAGACACCTTGGCCCCGGCCAGTGCGGCAACACCCTGCAATGCACCGACCTGGGCGGCCACCATCCGGGTTATCTCGGCCGGTTCCATCGGAATGACCCGGCGACCAAAGCCGAGAGGGTCGGCATAGCCGGGATGGGCGCCGATCACGACCCCACGCTCGGCCGCAAGACGCAGCGTTGCAAACATGGTGTCAGGGTCGCTGGCATGCCCGCCGCAG
Organism: Alphaproteobacteria bacterium; assembly: GCA_016869835.1. Lineage (GTDB taxonomy): Bacteria > Pseudomonadota > Alphaproteobacteria > Rhodobacterales > Rhodobacteraceae > Tabrizicola_A. The sequence goes on along the minus strand of VGDH01000001.1, from coordinate 73,686 downwards.
GCGATATTGGCCGAGGTGACAACCTCGAGCATGGCCGCGTCGTCACCCATAGACCAAGGGCCAAAGCTCTCGCCCAGATCCGAATTCAGGTCCAATTACGCCCCCCAATTCCATCCGCCCACGCGACAGTTTGCCTTGGGTCGCGTCCAAGGTCCAGCCTTACAAACGGGTCGGCAGACAGCTTTGGGTTCTGCCGGGCTTCAGGGGCCAGGGTTGATCGTCCGTGGCGACAGGTTCCGCGCCCCCTCCCGAAGGATCCGATGCGGCTAGGCGTCTTGATTGCCTGTCCGCAAAGCCGCAAAGGCCGCGTGCTGGCTGAGAAACACCTTGCCGGTCAAATGGTCCAGAAAGCTTGACCTTTGCAGGCGGTCCATGACCGGGCCTTTCACTTCTGACAAATGCAGCGCGATGCCGCGGTCTTTCAGATGCGCCATCAGGGCTTCCAGCGTCTCAAGCGCGGTCATGTCGATTTCATTCACCGCCGAACACATCAGGATCACATGGCGCAGGGCTGAATCCTCGGCGGTGCGGGCAAGGATCAGGTCTTCGAGATATCGGGTATTGGCGAAGTAAAGGCTTTCGTCGATCTGCAGGCTTAGGACAGTCGGGTCGGTGATCACCTCATAGCGCAGGATGTTGCGGAAATGCTCGGTGCCGGCAACAAGGCCCACCTCGGCCACATGTGGACGTGAACTGCGCCACAGGTGCAGCCCGATCGATAAGAGGACACCGGTCGAAATGCCGGCCTCGACACCCAATGCCAGCGTGATGAGGATTGTCCCCGCCACGGCCACGAAGTCGGCGCGTGAATAAGCCCAGGTCTTTTTCAGGATCGACAGATCCACAAGGCCAAGCACCGCCACGATGATCGTGGCGGCGAGCGTCGCCTTGGGCAGGAAGTAGAGAAACGGCGTCAGTGCCAGCGCGGCGATCGCCAGGCCCAGGGCGGTATAGATGCCTGCTGCGGATGTGACGGCACCCGCATCGGCATTCACGACCGAGCGGGCAAAGCCCCCTGTCACCGGAAAGCCGCCGCTGAACCCTGCGGCCAGGTTCGCCGCGCCCAGCCCGATCAGTTCCTGATCCGGGCGGATCCGCTGGCGCTTGCGCGCCGCAAGTGTCTGCGCCACCGAAACCGATTCCACAAACCCCACGATCGAGATCAGAAAGGCAGGCATTGCCAAATCACGGATCAGCGCAATGTCGAAGTCTGGGATTGTCAGGGGCGGCAAAGCGGCAGGCACCGTGCCCACCACGGCCACATCCAGCCCCAGGGCCCAGACCGCAAGTGTTGATGCGGCAACGGCGATCACCTGCCCGGCCTTGGTCAGCCCATCGGCCACTGCCGCGCCCACCCCCAAGGCGCGCAAGGCATGCTTCATGCGCCACCGAACCCAAATGAGAAACGCCACGCCCAGCCCGCCGATGATCAGCGTCTGCACATTGAACCCCGCTTTGCCCGCCGAAAGGCTTTCGAAAAGCTCGGGCAACGAAGCCCCGGTCATCTTGATTCCGGTCAGCGGTCCAAGCTGGCCCACTGCGATCAGCACGCCAGAAGCGGTGATGAACCCGGCAATGACCGGATGCGACAGGAAGTTTGCGATGAAGCCCATCCGCAAGAGGCCCATGGCCAAAAGCATTGCCCCGAACAGCGCTGCAAGAACCATGGCTGCGGCGGCGTAAGCGGCTGTCCCGCTTTGTGCGACGGTTCCCAGCCTTGCTGCGGTCAGCAGCGAGATCACGGCCACCGGACCCACGGCCAGCACCCGGCTTGACCCGAAAAGCGCGTAGGCGACGATCGGCAGGATCGAGGCATAAAGCCCGGCCTCAGGCGGCATGCCCGCCAGCATGGCATATGCGAGAGACTGGGGAATCAGCATGATCGTCACGATCACCGCGGCAAGGCCGTCCTGTGCCGCATCCTTGCGCGAATAGGTCCTTGACCAGGACAGGATCGGCAACAGCCGCGCTAGGTCGGCCGAAAGAGGTCGTCTCACCTTGGGTTCCTTTTGTCGTGACATCAGCAGTTCGTTGAGCGCCGTCGCAAGGTAGCCATCGCGCGCGAAGATTACATATGCATATATTATAATATATATTGATCCAGATCAATGACGGGCGGTAAATCATGTGCGAGGGACATCGGATTACGACGGAGGCGAGACAGATGATGGAACGCAGGTTCATCCCTACGCGGCGCGGCTTCCTTGGGCTGGCGATGGCGGGTGCGGGCCTTGCCGCCCTTGGCGCGTCGGCTTCGGCGGCCAAGGTGGCGACCAAGGCAAAGATCGTGGTGATCGGGGCTGGTGCTGTCGGCACGGCGCTGGTGAACCGGCTGGTTGAACGGTTGGATGGGGCCGAGATCACCATCATCGACGGTCGCAAGGAGCAACTTTATCAGCCGGGGCTCAGCCTTGTCGCGGCCGGTTTGAAGCCCGCGAATTACACTGTCAGCCAGACGACCGACTGGCTGCCCAAGGGCGTCACGCTGGTGGCCGAAAAGGCGGCGGCGATTGATCCAGTCGCCAAGACGGTTGCGACCGAAGGCGGCACCAAGCTGGGCTGTGACTTCCTGATCGTCGCGCCGGGCCTTGTGCTGGACTATGACGCTATCCCCGGCTTTTCGCTGGATATGGTCGGCACCAACGGGATCGGTGCGCTTTACTCTGGTCCGGAATATGCCGCGAAAACCTGGGAAGCGGCGCAGAAATTCACCGAAGAAGGTGGTATCGCGCTGATGACGCGCCCGGCGACCGAAATGAAATGCGCCGGGGCGCCCTTGAAACATGCCTTCCTTGTGGAAGACATCGCGAGCCGGGGTGGAGCGGCGGGCAAGTACGAAGTTCACTACACCGCGCCGCAAGGGGCGCTGTTCGGTGTGCCGATCGTCGCCGAGAAGGTGCGGATGCTGTTTGGCCAGCGTGGCATCAAGACCCATATGAGCCACAAGATGCTGTCGATGGAGCCGGGCAAGAAGGTTGCGACCTTTGAAAAGACCGAGATCGACGCCACCACCAAGGCCGAGGTCAAGACCACGGTCGACATGCCCTATAACTATTTGCATGTCATCCCGCCTCAGCGCGCGCCCGAAGTGATCCGCCAGTCAGGTCTTTCCTAGGCCGACAAATGGGCCGACCAGGGCAGGGTGGAATGTGACCAGAAAACCCTGCGCCATCTGCGCTATCCCGAGATTTTCGCGCTGGGCGATGTGGCGGGCGTGCCCAAGGGCAAGACGGCAGCCTCGGTCAAATGGCAGGTTCCGGTGGTCGAAGATCACCTGATCGCCGCGATCGAGGGGAAAGAAGGCACCGCCACCTATGACGGTTACACATCGTGCCCGCTGATCACCCGGGTCGGCCGCGCGATGCTGGTCGAGTTCGACTACAACAACAATCTGGTTCCCAGCTTCCCCGGTGCGATCGCGCCCCTGGAAGAGCTGTGGATCAGCTGGTTGATGAAAGAGGTGGCGCTGAAAGCCACTTATAACGCCATGCTGCGTGGCAAGGCGTAAGAGGGCAAGCCATGAAGGAACTCACACTTTCCACCCTGATCGCGGTGTTTGAGGAAATGTTCGGCCGCGGCCTTTTCTGGGCGCTGGTTGCGGCAGCCGTGGCCATCACGGCGCTTTATGTCTTCGTCCTGATCCGCGACCGGTCGCTGTCCATGCGCAAATTCCTTTGGGCGCAGCTTTCCATGCCCATCGGGGCCATTGCGGCTGTCCTGTTCGTGCAGGGCAACACCTCGTCAGGGTTCAAGGACATTGGCGGGCCGATTGATGTGATCGTGCTGTTGGGCGTTGCCGTGCTGGTTGCCGTAGGTTTGGCCATCTTGGTCTACACGGCTCAGTCGTTGATCCGTCGCAAGGCCGAGTAGGCGTTGAAAAGGCGGTTGAACGGGCCGGGGCTTCCCCGGCCCTTTTCATTTGCTCACGCCAAACCCGGCCTTGCAATTGCTTCAAGTTCGAAGGACTTTAGAAGCAACATAAGGAGGCCCCCATGCCCGACGCGTTCATCTGCGATTATGTCCGCACTCCCATCGGCCGTTATGCCGGCGCTTTGGCGCAGGTGCGCACCGATGATCTGGCAGCCATTCCCTTGACTGCCCTGCTGGCGCGCAATCCGGGCACGAACCCGGCAGCGGTGGAAGAGGTCTGGCTTGGCTGCGCCAATCAGGCGGGCGAGGACAATCGCAACGTGGCGCGGATGGCGCTCTTGTTGGCCGGTCTGCCCGAGACGGTACCGGGGGTGACGGTGAACCGGCTGTGCGGCAGCGGCATGGAGGCGGTTGCGGCGGCTGCGCGCGCGATCAAGGCAGGAGAGATCGGCCTTGCCATAGCGGGGGGCGTGGAAAGCATGACCCGGGCGCCTTTGGTCATGCCCAAGGCAACATCTGCCTTTTCGCGGGTGGCCGAGGTGGCGGATTCGACCATTGGCTGGCGGTTTGTGAACCCCAAGATGCAGGCGGACTATGGCACGGATTCGATGCCCGAGACGGCCGAAAACCTTGCCGACCAATACGGGATCAGCCGCCCTGATCAGGATGCCTTTGCTGTGCGTTCACAGCGCCTTGCCGGGGCGGCGCAGGCGAATGGGCGGCTGGGGGCCGAGATCGTGCCGGTGACGCTGGACCTTGGGCGGGGCAAGAGCGCGGAAGTCAGCCAGGACGAGCACCCGCGCGCCGATACCCGGGCCGAAGATCTGGCAAAGCTGCGTCCCATCACGCGGGCGGATGGCACGGTGACGGCGGGCAATGCAAGCGGCGTGAACGACGGGGCGGCGGCGATGATTATTGCCAGCGCCGAGGTGGCAAAGGCCAATGGCTTGCGCCCGATCGCGCGGATCTTGGGGGCGGCGGCGGCGGGGGTTGCGCCGCGCGTCATGGGCTATGGGCCGGTGCCTGCGGTGCAAAAGCTTTTGGCGCAGCAGGGGGTTGGGTTGGATGACCTGTCGGTGATCGAGCTGAACGAAGCCTTTGCTGCGCAGGGTTTGGCGGTGCTGCGGGGGTTGGCGATTTCCGATGATGATCCACGCGTGAACCCCAATGGCGGGGCAATTGCGCTTGGGCATCCCTTGGGCATGACCGGGGCGCGGATTGTGGGCACGGCAGCGCTGGAATTGGCGCGGACCGGCGGGCGCTATGGGCTGGCGACCATGTGCGTGGGTGTCGGCCAAGGCACGGCGGTGCTGATCGAGCGGGTTTGACGGATTAACTCTTCGAGCCTTTCGGGCACTCCTCGTGCGGGCGATCCGACGAGTGCATGACATGCTCGAGGAGGTCAGCGGACGATCAGCCTTGTGCCATAGGTGATGCGCCGGGCGATCCACAGAAGGTCTTGCGGCGCGAAGGCGACGCAGCCTGCGGTGGGATAGCCGGGCCGGCGCCAACGGTGCAGGAAGATGGCCGAGCCGCGGCCGGGCACGGCCATGGGCCAGTTCCAATCAGTCAGGATCACCAGATCGTAAAGCGGATCGGCGCGGCGCAGCTTTTCGTGGGAAAACCCATGGGAGGCGCGAACCATCAGGTTGTAATCGGGGTCTTTTGGGTCATCCGACCACAGATCCATCGGGCCGATGGGCAATGCCCAGTCGGCGGGCTGCGCCATGCGGTCGGGACGGTAGAGCATCCCGACGATGCGATGCACCCCTGTCGGCGTACCGCCGTCGCCTTCGCGTTTACGGCGGGCCGGGACGATCCCGCCACGGCCAATGCTGCAGGGAAACATCCGGTTGAGAAACCGCACGCCCATCGGGGTCACGACCAGATCGGCGGGTTTCACAGCAGATGCCCCGACTTCGCGGCCTTGGTCGCCAGATAGGCCGCGTTTTCCAGGGTTTCGCCCACCTTCAGTGGCACCCGTTCGATGACGTCCAGCCCACAGGCGGCCAGCATGTCCAGTTTACGGGGATTGTTTGTCAGCAGGCGCACTTTGGAAAAGCCCATCCGCTGCAGGATTTCCGCCCCGATCCGGAAATCGCGCTCATCATCTTCGAACCCGAGCCGGTGGTTGGCCTCGACCGTGTCAAAGCCTTGGTCTTGCAAGGAATAGGCGCGCATCTTGTTGGCAAGGCCGATGCCGCGGCCTTCCTGGTTGAGATAAAGCAGCACGCCCGCACCTTCCGCCCCCATCTGCGCCAGGGCGGCCCGCAACTGGGGCCCGCAATCGCATTTCAGGCTGCCCAGCACATCGCCGGTAAAGCAGGCTGAATGAAGCCGCGCTAGAACCGGCGCATCCCGGTCCGGGCGACCGACCTCAATGGCGTAATGCTCTGCGCCGCCATCGTCGGGGCGAAAGACGTGCACGCGGCCTGCGTTGCTGGCCATCATCGGCAGGCGGGCGGAAATCACCGGGGCAAATGGAGCCAGACGGTCAAGCTCGGTTGTCTCCACCTCGGCCAGAAGGGTCAGGGCATGGGTGGCGGCAAAGGCCATGCCATCGGCCACCGGCACCAGAACGGCTGCCGGCAGCAATTGCGCGGACTTTGCCAGCGACAGCGCTAGCCGATGCAACACCGCATCACCTTCGCGCCGACTGTGCAGCGGCCCCTTCATCGGCACGCGCAGATCGTCGGCCGGGTCAGCCACCGCCAAAAGCCAGCGCATGTCGGCCTCATCTGGAACGACAATGCGCGCGAGATCACCGTCATAGGCGCGCGCTTTCAGCGTTTCCGCCCGCCGTGCGGTTAGCGCCAGATCCATCGGCCCCAGCCTGCGCAGATCGGTCAGGCGGTCAGCTGTCAGTGTTTCCACGGCCACGGCCAGCGCGGCTTGCCCGCCACCTGCCAGAACGACCGGCAGGCCCAGCCGCAAATCGCTGCGGGCGCGTGCAAGGGTTTCAGTCTGGGTCGGGCGCAAGGTCATGGCCCCTACATAGGCCGCAGATTTCGGAATTGAAACATACTGCCGCCGCATGACACGACCGCGTGAGGCATTTGTTGCAATTCTTGCCGAACAGACGGCCGATGGGCATCTAAAGATCGAACGGGGCGGCTGCCCGGGAAAGATGGAGGCCAAGATGGTGACCTTGCGCAAGATCCTGTTGGTGGACGACGACGACGACCTGCGTGAGGCGTTGTCTGAACAGCTGGTGATGACCGAGGATTTCGACGTGTTCGAGGCGCGTAACGGTGCCGAGGGCATGGAGAAGATCAAGCAGGGGATATACGATCTTGTCGTGCTGGATGTCGGCCTGCCCGATACCGACGGGCGCGAGCTGTGCAAGCGCATGCGCAAGGCCGGTGTGAAGTGCCCGATCATGATGCTGACGGGCCATGACAGCGACAGCGACACCATTCTGGGCCTTGATAGCGGGGCCAATGATTATGTGACCAAGCCCTTCAAGTTTCCGGTGCTTCTGGCGCGCATTCGGGCGCAGCTTCGGACGCATGAACAGTCTGAAGATGCGGTGCTCCAGCTTGGCCCCTATACGTTCAAGCCGGCGCAAAAGCTTTTGATCGACGCCAAGGACAAGAAGGTGCGGTTGACTGATAAGGAAACCAACATCCTGAAATACCTTTACCGCGCCCAGTCGAGCGTGGTGGCACGCGATGTCCTGCTGCATGAGGTCTGGGGGTATAACGCCGGCGTCACCACCCATACGCTGGAAACCCATATCTACCGGCTGCGGCAAAAGATCGAGGCAGACCCGTCAAACGCGCGCCTTCTGGTCACCGAAAGCGGTGGTTACAAATTGGTGGCGTGATTGTCGAAAAGTTAACGGTTTGGGACTTATTGTTGCCTGAATCGATGCTTATCTTTGGCTCATGCGGGTGAACTCCTCCCTCCCTTGATCCCGCAGTTATCCCCTTGTCGTGTCGGGGTCATGGCACGGCATCCCTCCCTGTTGGAACTGGCCGGGCGCTTTGTCGCCCGGTTTTTTTGAGCCGAAGCCGCGACATGCGTGCGGCAGTACGGACATGGCAAGACCGGAGGTTGGCGCGGGCAGGGGCCTTGTCAGGGCGCAACCAGGGATTGTGGCGCAAAAACCATGATTTCTGGACATTTGATTTACATCAATTCGCGGCGCGCGGATTCCGTGGTATTCAGTCCTCACCTCCCTGTTGGACTGCGCCCGGCCCCGTTTGGCCGGGCTTTCTTTTTGTCGGGTGGGGCGGCATAAGCGGACGGTCACCAAGGAGACCGTCATGCCTTTTACCCTTGCAACCTGGAACATCAATTCGGTCCGCCTGCGCGAAGGGCTGGTGGCCAAGCTGATGGCCGAGGAAGCGCCCGATGTCCTGTGCTTGCAGGAATGCAAAAGCCCGGTCGAAAAGATCCCGGTCGAACAGTTTCAGGCGCTTGGCTATCGCTACATGGTGGCGCGGGGGCAGAGGGGGTATAATGGGGTGGCGATCCTGTCGAAGCTGCCGTTGCAGGAAGCGGGCGGTCAGGATTACGCCAGCTTGGGCCATGCGCGGCATGTGGCGGCGCGTTTGGAAAACGGCGTGACCATCCACAATTTCTATGTTCCTGCCGGGGGCGATATCCCCGACCGGGTGGAGAACGAGAAATTCGGCCAGAAGCTCGATTTCCTGACCGAGATGCGGGATGCGTTTCGGGCGGACATGCCGAAAAAGTCGATACTGGTGGGTGATCTGAACATCGCCCCGCGCGAGGATGATGTCTGGGATCACAAGTCGCTGTTGAAGATCGTGTCGCACACCCCGATTGAGGTGGCGCACCTGACTGACACGCAAGAGGCCGGGAAGTGGGTCGATGTCACCCGCGCCGATGTTCCGCAGGGCAAGCTTTACAGTTGGTGGAGCTACCGCGCCGCCGATTGGAACGCCGCCGACAAGGGTCGCCGGCTGGACCATGTCTGGGCGACGCCGGATATTGCGGGCGCGGCGCATGGCAGCCGCATCTTGCGCGCGGCGCGGGGATGGGAGCAGCCGTCAGACCACGTGCCGGTATTTGCGACGTTTGATCTTTAAGGGGTAAGCCGCAGAAGGCGGCCACCATCGCCATCTTCCAACAGATAGACAGTGCCGTCGGCATCGGTCGCCACGTCGCGGATACGGTTACCCACCTCCCAGCGATCAACCTCGCGTGCAGTGTCGGGGCCGATTTCGACGCGGATCAACGCCTCAGAGGCAAGCCCGCCCAGAAGAAGTGAGCCCTGCCAGTCGGGGAACGCCGCACCGTCATAAAGGATCAGGCCCGAAGGGGCGACGGTGGGCGGCCATGCGATCACCGGCGGGGTAAACTCGGGCCGGGTTGCGTGATCGGGGATGGGCAGACCGCTATACTTGCGTCCCTCCGACACTTCGGGCCAGCCGTAGTTCTGGCCCTGCACGACGAGATTAAGTTCATCCCCGCCGCGCGGTCCCATCTCGTGCGACCAGAGCCTGCCGGTATCGTCAAAGGTCAGGCCATAGGGGTTGCGATGGCCAAGGGTCCAGACCTCGGGCGCATCGGGAAAGGGGTTGTCGGCTGCGGGCGCGCCGTCAACGTCAAGGCGCAGGATCTTGCCGCGGCTATCCTGAAGCACCTGTGCCGGGTCACCCAGTTGCCGGTCACCGCAGGTCAGATAAAGGTGGCCATCGGGGCCAAAGGCGATCATCGCACCGGGATGGCCGTCGCCGCCCATGGGGGTGGCGCGCCAGATCGGCCTGAGATCGGCCAGCTGCCGTGTGGCAAGGTCCAGCTTGCCCCGCCCAAGGTGCAATGCACCCCCATCGGCCCCATCGACCCAAGTCAGATAGATCAGACCGGACGTTTCGAAATCGGGCGCGAGGGCCACGTCGTGAAGGCCGACCTGCCCCTCATCCGTTACCACCGGCGCACCGGCAATCGTCTCGACGGCACCCGAGGCGGCCACATGGACAAGCCGCCCTGCCTTTTCGGTCACCAGAAACCCGCCCTGGGGCAAGACTGCCATGGCCCAGGGCCTATCAAGGCTTGCAATGGCCTCGATCCCAAACGGCGTTTCGGCAATGGCAAAGGAGGTTGACGACAAGAGAACAGAAATCGCCGGGATGAGGTTTCTGAACATGATGGGTCCTATCTCTTTTCAAGGGAAATAGGATGTCTTGCGGCTCATGCAAGCTGCGGGGCGTTGCAATCTCCGGTGGCATGGATGGCTAAAGCCCGCTTTGGCCCCACCCTTACCGTGCAGGCATCAGGTCCATCTGCCGGGTTCTCTCCAGATAGGCCGCCATCTCGTCCCAGTTTTCCACGCCGCTTTCCAAAGATGCCGTGAATTGCTTGACGTGGTCCGACGCAAGCAGTGCGCCATCTCCGCTGGAGCCAAGAAAGGCCATTAGCGCCTTGCGGGCGGCCAGATCGTTGATGCGGGTATAGTCCAGCACATGCGTCACCTCTGGCCCGTTCTTCTCCAGCGCCTTTTGCGCGTCCTCGGTCAGGCGGCGGTGGCTGCCCATGGACTTCTCAAACCGCTCGGCGTCAAACCGGATGGGGCGTTTCAGATCAAGGCCCGCGTCCTTGTTCTTTTCGGTGACCACGAAAACGCCCGTCAGATCGGCCCGCTCCATCGAGATATAACGCTCAATCGGGTTGCGGAACAAAAACACCTTCCGCCAGCCTTTTGAGTTCAGCATCTGCTGATAGATCTTCACCCGCGTCAGGTTGAAGCGGAAATCCTTGAAGCCAAAGATCATCCCCTCGGCACCAGTCTTTTTCCGCAGGCGGTTCGACAGCGCCATGCCCATTTCGTCGCGCTTGTCGGTGTCTTTCTTGCCCAGTTCGACAAAGGCCATTTCTTCGGGCGGCGGTTCCACCTCCGAGCCCTTGAAAATCTCGCCATAGCAGCGGATGTCGGGCGCGCTGTCGAGAAGCGCGCGCAGGTGGTAGGATCCGCTGCGCGGCAGGGTAATGATGACAAAAGGGCTTTTCGACATTGGGGCCGGGAACCTGTGCGTGCTGAAATTAGTGCCAACTTAGCCCAAGCGCGCCGGACTGTCACCCAAGGCCGGGATGTGGGCCGCGCAGGCGTGGCAATTCCGCCCCCTGTTTGAAATGCCCGAATGTTCCGCTATTGTTCCAGATGATTCCGCCAAAGTGGTCGCCATGTGCAACCTTTATTCGCAAACCAAAGCCCAAGACGCGATGCGCCATGTCTTTGACGTGGTCAGTGATGATCTGGGCAATCTGCCGCCCCTGTCGGGGATCTTTCCCGATTACCCGGCGCCGATCATCACGGCACGCGCGCAGGGCTGCCATCTGTCATGGGCGCGCTGGGGCATGCCGACCCCACCGCAGTTTCTGGAAGGCAAGCGCACCGATCCGGGCGTGACCAATATCCGCAACACTGCCTCGCCGCATTGGCGGCGCTGGCTGGGAGTTGAGCATCGCTGTCTGGTGCCTTTCACCAGCTTTTCTGAGATTGACAGCCGCGAAGGGGCTCCGCGCAATCACCCCATCTGGTTTGCCCTTGGTCCCGACCGCCCCTTGGCCTGTTTTGCGGGCCTGTGGACCGAATGGACCTCCACCCGCAAGCTGAAAGAGGGGGAGGTGACGGTGCCCTGTTTCGCCTTCCTCACCTGCCCGCCCAACCGTGAGGTTGAGCGGGTTCATCCCAAGGCGATGCCAGTCATCCTGACCCGACCAGACGAATGGGCGCAGTGGCTTGGCGCGCCGATCACGCGTGCGCTGGAACTGCAGCGCCCGCTCCCGGATGGCGAATTGGACATCGTGGCCGAAGGCAGCCGTGAAGATGCGCCCTGACCTTTTGCGATCTGACCGGGTGCCCGCCGATCCCTTCGAGCTTTGCCCGCGCCGCGTGCATGAGGCGGGCGGCCGCGGTCGCCGGGCCTTCGCGCTGTTTCAGGCGGCGCGCCATCCAGGGCCCCTGGTCTGGGTGATGCCCGCGCATGTGCCCGATCTGCCCATGTTGCACGGCCTGCCGCAGGGTGTGGCCGAACGCTTGCATCTTCTGCGCCCCACGGGTGAGACCGATCTTCTGTGGTGCGTCGAAGAGGCCCTGCGCGCCGCGCCGATCAGCCTTGTCATCGCCGAACCGGACAGGCCCTTGTCGCTGACCGCAGGCCGACGCTTGCAACTGGCTGCGGCCGAGGGGCGGACGACCGGCCTGATGCTGATCCGCGAAGGGACGGGCAGCAATGCCACCGAAACCCGCTGGTCTTGCGAACCCTGTGCCGGTGCTGCGGGGGACTCGACTCTGCATGCCTGGTCCATTAACAAGAACAAAAAAAGAACAATTGGACATTGGATCTTGAACTGGCATGGCACGACGGCTGCTTTCCATCTGGTTTCCGCGACTGGCGAGCGATCTGAGCCTGCGCCGCAGGCCCGTTGAGGGGCCTTTTGCCCTGACCCATCGGGCGGGCAATGCCGACCATTTGCATTGCCTCAATCCGATGGCTTCGGCGCAGGGTCTTGCGCGCGGCATGACGCTGGCCGATGCGCGGGCGATCTGTCCCGATCTGTCCACCCGCCCTGCCGATCTGGTGCGTGAGGCGGCCGCGCTGACGTCTCTGTGCCGTTGGGCTGGCCGCTATGGCCCGATGGTGGCCAAGGATGGGGCCGATGGGCTGATGGCCGATATCTCGGGCGTGCCGCATCTCTTTGGCGGCGAACAGGCGCTGCGGGATGATCTGCAGGCGCAGCTTGATCGGCTGGGTCTGCATTCGGTCAGCGCCATTGCCGGCACCCGAGGAGCGGCCCATGCGCTCGCGCGTCACGGTGGCGGCATCGTGCCCGATGGGCGGCTGGCCGAAAGCATGGGCAACTTGCCGGTGGCGGCCCTGCGCATCGATCATCTCACCGCCGAGGCCCTGGCCCGTGTGGGGCTGTCGCGCATCGCCGATCTGTTGGGCCAACCCCGTGCGCCTCTGGCGCGACGGTTTGGCGCGGGGCTTCTGCTCCGGCTGGATCAGGCGCTGGGCGTGCAACCCGAACCTCTCGCTGCCGACCGTGACCCGGCACATTTCGGCGTGCGAATGACCCTGCCCGACCCGATCGGCAAACAAGAGGACGTGATGGCCGCTCTTGCGCGCCTTCTGGAGCGGCTTTGCGCCAAGCTTGCAGAGCATCACCTTGGCGCGCGGCGGATGCGGCTGGAACTGGGCCGTGTCGATCATGCCACGGCGCAGGTTGACATCGGTCTTGCCCGCCCGATGCGCGATGCCGCCCGGATCGCCACATTGTTCGCCAAGGGCGTCGATGAGGTGGATGCAGGCTTTGGCATTGAATCGCTGCGTCTTGTCGCGCCCGTCACCGAACCGCTGGCACCCGAACAGATCAGCACGGGCCCGGCCCCGCGTCATGCGGATGCGCTGGCCGATCTTCTCTCCTCGCTCGGCAACCGCATCGGCTTTGACCGGGTGCTGCGGCTTTTGCCCGCCGACAGCCTGATCCCCGAACGCAGTTTTCGCATCGCCCCCGCCGCCTATAGCCTGGCAGAGCCGCTTCCTGCCCGCCGCGGCCCTTCCCGCCCGATCACCCTCTTTCCGCCTGAACCCATCTCGGCCCAAGGCAGCCCCCCCGCCCGCTTTCGCTGGCGGCGCATGTCCTTCACCACCCTGCGCGCCACCGGACCGGAACGCATCGCGCCGGAATGGTGGTTTGATGACCCGAACTGGCGCACGGGCCTGCGCGACTATTGGCGGATCGAAACACAGGAAGGCCCGCGGCTCTGGTTGTTTCATACCCCACAAGCGCCGGGTTGGCCCGCGCCGGGCGGGGCGCAGAACTGGCATGTCCAAGGGGAGTTTGCATGACCCCGCTTGTTCACATTGGCAAAAATACCCTGGGGGAGTCGCTACCCCGATCTGATCGGGGTCGCGACGGGGGCAACGCCCCCCCTTATGCCGAGCTTTGCGTCACCTCGAATTTCACCTTCCTGACCGGGGCTTCCCACCCCGAGGAACTGGTGACCCGCGCCGCCGAACTCGGGCTGACGGCCATCGCCATCACCGACCGCAATTCGCTTGCGGGCGTCGTGCGGGCCTACTCGGCACTCAAGGAACTGCGCCGGATTGCGGCCGAGGCATCCGATAACGGCCCGGCCATCCGCTCGCAGGCCCGCACAGACCCCTCCAGCCGTCAGGCAAGCGCGCCCGAAACCCCGGTGCCGGTGGTGCAATCCTTGCCGCGTCTCATCATCGGCGCGCGGCTGGTGCTGACCGACAGCGCGGTAGAGTGGTTGGCCCTGCCCACCGATCTGGCTGCCTATTCCCGGCTGTCCCGGCTGTTGTCCTTGGGCAAACGCCGGGCACCCAAGGGGGATTGCCACCTGACGCGGGCCGATCTTCTGGAATGGGGGCAGGGCATGGTCCTCATCGCGCTGCCGCCCGATCCGCTTTCAACGCCATGCCCAAAGACCGATCTCATGCAGATCGCCCGCCGCTTTCCCGCAATGTCCTATCTCGGTGCCGCTCCGCGCTATGACGGACGCGATCAATCGCGGCTCGATCAGCTGGCACAGGCCTGCCAGATCACCGGCCTGCCGATGGTGGCGGTGGGCGATGTGCTGATGCATCGCGCCGCGCGCCGCCCTCTGGCCGATGTGCTGACATGCCTGCGGCTGGGCATCACCATCGACCAGATCGGCCAGAACCGCCTGCCCAATGGCGAACGCCGGTTGAAATCGGGTGCGGAAATGGCGCGGCTCTTTCACCGCTATCCCGCCGCCCTGCGCCGCACGATCGACATTGCCACCCGCTGCAGTTTCAGCTTGGACGAACTGCGCTATCAATATCCTGACGAGGCGCGGGATGGTGAACCCGCCCAAGACCGGCTGGAGCGGCTGACGCGCGAGGGATTGCTCTGGCGCTATCCCGCAGGTGCGCCGCCGAAGATCGTGCATCGGGTGGAAAAGGAACTGACGCTCATCCGCGAGGTCGCCTACGCCCCCTATTTTCTCACCGTGCATGACATCGTGCAATTTGCACGGTCAAAGGGCATCCTGTGCCAAGGGCGCGGCTCGGCGGCCAATTCCGTGGTTTGCTATCTTCTGGGCATCACCGAGGTGCCGCCCGAATCCATCACGCTGATCTTTGAACGCTTCATCTCGAAGGAGCGTGGCGAGCCGCCGGATATCGACGTCGATTTCGAACATGAACGGCGCGAAGAGGTGATCCAGTGGATCTATGACCGCTATGGCCGCGACCGCGCGGGGCTGACGGCGGTGGTGATCCATTTCCGCGCCCGTGCAGCCATCCGCGAGGTGGGCAAGGCGATGGGTCTCAGTCAGGACGTCATTGCCCGGCTGTCGGGGCAAATCTGGGGCTGGTCGTCATCCGCCCCCTCGGCAGACCGGGTCCGTGACGCGGGGCTTGATCCTGCCGACCGCCGCGTGATGCTGGCCTTGCAGTTGATCGGCGACATCATCGGCTTTCCGCGCCACCTGAGCCAGCATGTCGGCGGCTTTGTCATCACCCAAGGCCGGCTGGATGAGCTTTGCCCCATCGAGAACGCCGCGATGGAGGATCGCACCATCATCGAATGGGACAAGGATGACATCGACGCGCTTGGGCTTCTCAAGGTGGATATCCTCGCGCTGGGCATGCTGACCTGCATCCGCAAGGCGTTTGACCTTTTGGCGCAGCATCGCGGCCTTGGCCTGACCCTTGCCAATGTCCCGGCCGAAGATCCGGCGGTCTATGACATGCTTTGCCGCGCCGATGCGATCGGGGTCTTTCAGGTGGAAAGCCGGGCACAGCTGAACTTCCTGCCCCGCATGCGGCCGCAGGAATTCTACGATCTGGTCTGCGAGGTCGCCATTGTCCGCCCCGGCCCCATTCAGGGCGGCATGGTGCACCCGTTCATCAATCGTCGCCAGGGCCGCGAACCGGTCGAGGATCTGGGCCCTGCCATGATGGAGGTCTTGGGTCGCACCTATGGCGTGCCCTTGTTCCAGGAACAGGCCATGCAGATTGCCGTGGTCGCGGCAGGCTTTACCCCGGCCGAGGCGGATCGTCTGCGGCGCTCGCTTGCCACCTTCAAGCGTATGGGAACCATCGGCGGGTTTCGCGACCGGTTCATCAGCGGAATGCTGGAACGCGGTTATCAGGCTGATTTCGCGCAGCGCTGCTTTGCCCAGATCGAAGGGTTCGGCAGCTATGGCTTTCCCGAAAGCCATGCGGCCAGCTTTGCCCGGCTGGTCTATATCTCGGCCTGGTTAAAGCGGCACCATCAGGCCGTCTTTAGCTGTGCGCTGCTGAATAGCCAACCGATGGGATTTTACGCCCCCGCCCAACTGGTCCGCAATGCCCGCGAAAGCGGGGTCGAGGTGCGCCCGATCTCGGTGAACCATTCACATTGGGACTGCACGCTGGAACCGCGGCCTGATGGCCGCCTTGCCCTGCGCTTGGGCTTTCGCCAGATCAAGGGCATGAAAACCGAAGATGCCGACTGGATCGTGGCGGCGCGGGGCAATGGCTACCCGGATGTTGAAAGCCTTTGGCGTCGCGCTGGGGTAGGGCCGGATGTGCTGGAGCGCCTGGCCGAAGCCGATGCCTTCACCCCCCTTGGCCTGACCCGGCGCGAGGCGCTGTGGGCTGCCAAAGCGCTGCGCGGGCCTGCTCCTCTGCCCCTGTTCGGTGCCGATGGTGAGGGCGGGGTGGAGCCCAGCGTTACTCTTCCCGGCATGACCCTGGGTCAGGAGATGATCGAAGACTATCTTGCGCTGCGCTTGTCGCTGCGCGGCCATCCCATGGAACTCCTGCGCCCGCGCCTGCCGGGCCTGACCCCCCATGACCGCCTGCCCACCACCAAAGGCCGCGTCAGCGTCGCCGGGCTGGTCATCACCCGCCAACGCCCCGGCACGGCATCAGGTGTGATCTTCCTGACGCTCGAGGATGAAACCGGGGTGTCCAACGTGGTGGTCTGGACGCGCGTCTACGAAACCTTCCGCCGCGCCGTGATCGCGGGTCGGCTTTTGCGTGTTACCGGACGGCTCGAACGCGATGGCCCCATCACACATCTGATCGCAGAGCGGGTCGAGGATGTCTCCTCTTTGCTCTCAAGCCTTGGCCGCAGCCATCTGATCGACCCAACCGAAGGTCGCGCCGACGAAACCCGCCGCGCAGTCGTCGCGCGAAAGTTCCACCCGCGTGACCAAGCCAAGGTGCTGTTTCCCAGCCGTGACTTCCACTGATATTGGTTCATCTTGGCAAAAATACCCCCGCCGGAGGCTTCCGCGGCCAAAGTCGAACGCTCCGCGGGGGGTATTTGGACCAAGATGAACAGGCGAAGAGTGCCCGGAACGGGCTCGATGAGCGTTATCGGGTGTGAAAGAACTTGCCGGCCGGCGACAGGGTGAAGATCTCGCAGCCGGTGGCGGTCACGCCGATGGAATGTTCGAATTGCGCCGAGAGCGACTTGTCGCGGGTGACAGCGGTCCAGTCGTCGGCGAGGGTCTTGGTCTCGGGGCGGCCCAGGTTGACCATGGGTTCGATGGTAAAGAACATGCCCTCTTCCAGAACCGCACCCTTGCCGGGGCGGCCGTAGTGCAGAACATTTGGCGGCGCATGGAACACCCGGCCAAGGCCGTGGCCGCAAAAGTCGCGCACCACGGACATCCGGTTGGCCTCGACATAGGCCTGAATGGCGTAACCGATATCGCCAAAGGTATTGCCGGGTTTCACGGCGGCAATCCCGCGCATCAGGCTTTCGTGGGTCACCTCGATCAATCGTTCGGCTTTGCGCGGGGCGGTTCCTGAGACATACATCCGGCTTGTGTCGCCGAACCAGCCGTCAACGATCACGGTCACGTCGATGTTCAGGATGTCGCCGTCAGCCAGAACCTTGGTCCCCGGAATCCCATGGCAGACCACATGGTTGACCGAGATGCAGGAGGCGTGCTGATAGCCCTTGTACCCGATGGTGGCCGATGTCACGCCGCGCCGGGCGATTTCCTCGCGGATGAAGTCATCAAGGGCGGCGGTGGTCACGCCCGGTTCAACCATAGGCCCCATCATGTCGAGGATTTCTGCCGCAACCCGACCGGCCGCGCGCATGCCGGCAAAATCTGCATCCTCGTAGATGCGAATGCCGTCTTTGGTCACGCGGCCGCGGGTTTCGTACATGGGTCTGTCTCCGGTCTTGGCCCTAGATAGGCCAAGCGTCGGGGCTTGGCCAGAGGGGTTTGCCTTGGCCCGGCGCAAGGCTATACCCTGAGGGAAGTCAAGGAGGCACATCATGCCGAACCCCACCGCCGCGATGCTGGTCATCGGGGATGAGATCCTGTCCGGCCGGACCCGCGACAGCAACATGCATTATCTGGCCGGCGAATTGACGCGGATCGGCATCCGTCTGGCCGAGGCGCGCGTGGTCGCCGATGACCATGGGGCGATCATTGCAGCGGTGAATGCCTTGCGCGGGTCCCATGACCATCTCTTCACCAGCGGCGGCATCGGTCCGACGCATGACGATATCACTGCTGATGCGATTGCGGCCGCCTTTGGCGTGCCCATCACCCATCGCGCCGATGCCATGGCCCTGCTTGGCGCGCATTACGAACGTCAAGGCCTGCCCTTCAACGAGGCCCGTCAGCGCATGGCCCGCATTCCTGATGGGGCCGCCCTGATTGAAAACCCGATTTCCACGGCGCCCGGTTTCACCCTGGGCAATGTGCATGTAATGGCCGGTGTGCCGTCGATCTTTCAAGCCATGGTGGCCAGCCTGTTACCGACGCTGACCGGCGGGGCGCCGCTTTTGAGCCAGTCCTTGCGGGTGAACCGGGGAGAAGGCGAGATTGCAGGCGACTTCGGGGCCTTGGCCGCCGAGTTTCCCGACCTGCAGATGGGCAGTTACCCGTTCAACACCAATGGGGTCTATGGCACCAATCTGGTGATCCGGGGCACGGACCCGGGGCGGCTTGATCAGGCCATGACCCGGCTTTGTGCGCTTTTCGGATGAGGCTGGATCCGCAAAGCCTGGCCGAGATCATGGAGGCGACCTGGCCGCCTGCTGCGCGGCGGGCTTGCGGACCTTTCGTGTTGCGCGAGGGTCAAGGCGGCGGCAAGCGGGTTTCGGCTGCCAGCGTCGAAGGTCCGTGGGGCCCGGATGACCTTGATCGGGCCGAGGCCGCGATGGGCGGGCAGGCACTGTTCTTGATCCGTCTGGATGACGCGCCACTGGATGCCGCCTTGGCGAGGCGTGGCTATCGGCTTGTTGATCCGGTCATCGCCTATGCCGCACCAGTTTGCGCGCTTCAGGGCGAAGGCCCGCGCCGCATGACGACCTTTCCACATTGGCCGCCCATGCAGATCGCCCGTCAGGTCTGGGCCGATGCCGGGATCGGGCCGGCTCGGCTGGCGGTGATGGAGCGGGTACAGGGCCCGAAATGCGTCATCCTGGGGCGGGCCAATGATCGGGTTTCGGGGGTGGCCTTTGTCGCCTGTCATGGGACGCAGGCCATGCTGCATGCGCTTGAGGTTGTCCCGGCGCTGCGTCGGCAAGGTTCCGCGCAGGATATGCTGCGCGCCGCGGCAGTCTGGGCCGGGGCGCAAGGGGCTGATAGCCTGTCATTGGTGGTGACCGAAGCCAATGGTCCAGCCCGCGCGCTTTATGCGCGGATGGGGATGCAAGAGGTTGGACGTTACCACTACCGGCAACCATAGCGCCCGGGTAGGTCAGGTGATGTTGACAGCGAATCTTGTCCGGCGCTTCTGGCTGACCACCTGCATCAAGGTGGCGCTTGTGCTGCTGTCGGTGGGGCTGTCGGCCCCCTATACACAGGCAGATGATCTCGCCTTGCCACCTCAGGCCCAGCTTGCCGCCAGCCGCGCTGAACCGCTTGGATCGCTGCGATTGCCAAGCGGTCCTTTTCAGAACGGCGTCTTGCCGACAAAGCTCGTCGAGGGTGCCATCGACATCAGGGCCTATCGGATACCGCTTGAGGCGGGATCGACCCTGCAACTGATGAGCGATCTGCGCGATCAGCTTTTGGTGGCGGGGCTCAAGGTGGATTTCGAATGTGAAGCCGAGGCCTGCGGCGGCTTTGACTTCCGCTATGGGCTTGATGTTCTGCCCGAGCCGGACATGCACGTGAATCTGGGCGATTTCCGGTATCTTTCCGCGCGGTCCGGCGCTGGGCACCATCTGGCACTGCTGGTCAGCCGGGCCGATCAGATCGGGTTTGTGCAGGTGACGCGCGTTGTGGGCCAAGGCGGTTCTGGCCCGGTGCAGCCGCCGCTTGTGACTGACAAGCCCGACCTTCAGCCAGTGGCGAAGCCCGATGACCTGACTGCGGCCCCTGCGGCACCCGAGCTGGTTGCGGGTCTGGAGGCCGGTCTCTCGGCAGCATTGGACGATCTGGTCTTTGAGCCGGGGGCCTCAAGCCTCAGCGGGGGTGCCTATGGGTCACTGTCGCAGCTTGCTGCGTGGTTAAGCGAAGATCCGCGTCGTCAGGTCGTGGTTGTGGGACATACCGATGCCTCGGGGGGGCTTGAGGCCAACTTGCGGTTGTCGCGACTGCGCGCCGAGAGCGTGCGACAGGCCTTGATCCGGGCGCCAGGCATCTTGCCCGAACAGGTGGCCGCCGAAGGCGTGGGGCCGCTGTACCCCCGTGCCACCAACCTGACCGAGGAGGGGCGGCGCCAAAACAGAAGGGTCGAGGTCATCGTGACCTCGACCGATCTGCTCATGCGATAGGGGGGCTTAGCGCCTCACCACTGATCGGGGCCCTTGTCTATGTAGCGCCGCGCCAGAAAGTCGATGAAGGCGCGCACCTTGGGCTGGGTAAAGCGGCCCGGCGGGTAGACGGCATAAATGCCAAGGGTTTCAACCGGAAGGCCCGGAATGGCCTCTTCGACAAGGCCATCCTTCATCGCATCGGCATAAAGGAACGAGGGTAGATAGGCGATGCCAAGGCCGGACACGGCGGCGTTGAGAAGCGACTGGCCGTCGTTCACGGTAAGCCAGCCCGCCGTGCGCACCTGACGCTTTTCGCCCGAAGGTGCAGTCAGCTTCCAGACATTGCCATTGGCCTGATTGGAATAGTGCAGCAGTTTGTGATCGTTCAGATCATCAATCTTAAGCGGCCGCCCGTATTTCTGGAAGTAGGACGGCGAGGCGATCATCCGGCGCGTGGTTTCGGTCAGCTTGCGAGCACGCAGCGAGCTGTCCTCCAACTCGCCCACACGAATTGCCACATCGAAGCCTTCTGAAATCAGTTCAACATAGCGATTGTTCAGCACCATGTTCACAGTGATATCGGGGTATTCCAGAAGGAAATCGCCCAGAATGGGGGATAGCAGGTTCACCCCGAAATCGGTGGCCACCGACACGCGCAACAGGCCCGAAGGGGCGGATTGCATCGAGGTGACCAGCGCATCGGCCTCGCCCGCGTCATTCAGCACGCGGCGGGCGCGGTCGTAATAGGCAAGGCCGATCTCGGTCGGCGAGACACGGCGGGTGGTGCGGTTTAGAAGCCGCGCGCCGAGGCGGGCCTCCAGCGCCTAGACGTGTTTCGAAACGGCAGATTTCGAAATCCCCATCTTCTTTGCGGCATCCGTGAAGCCGCCTTGGTCTACGACCGTGGCAAAGGCTTCCATTTCAGTCAGTCGGTCCATTTGTTTCCCCAAGCGAGCAGAGTGGGCAGATGAACCGTTATTGACCCCGAAATCGGGCAGCTTCGCGGCGCGGGTGCGTTCTATCCGGGGTAATTCAGCGGATCGTTCATGGCAGGGAAACGAAAGAGGCTCTTCGAGGCTCTTGGCGGGCCACGCATCGCGGAGGCCCGGTCAGACGTGGAAGCGATCCGCGGGCAGCCGCAAGATCAGGTTGGGGTCAGGGCAGATCGACTGCCAGACATTCCACAGGCTTTCGTGGCCGACGCCGAAGAAGTTCCCCGTTGTCTGTTCTAGCATGTCGGCCATGATCTGGAAATGGATATGGGCCGCCCAGCCGCCGTTTTCATGCCAGTCGCCCAGATGGGCGATCAGCCGTCCGGCGGTGACGGTGTCGCCCACTTTGCACAGGCTCGGCAGCGTTCCGGCCAGATGGCCATATAGGGTGTGAAAGATCACGCCGTTCGCATCATGCTGCAAGATCAGGGTGTGGCCATAGTCGAGAGGGTCGGCATTATAGGTGACGAAGGCCACTTTGCCGGGCAGCGGCGCGTAGATCGGGGTCATCGCCGGGGCAAAGACATCGATTCCCAGATGATGGGTGCGCCGCTCGGGGCTTGCGCTGTCGGCGAACTGGTCGGTGGCGTAGACCGAGCGTTTTTCGCCGTAACTGCCAAGGCCATAGGGCACTTTCTTGGACGCAAACCAAAGATCGAAAGCACGATCAGAAAACGCGGGCATCTCGGGACGTTCACTGCGCGTCAAAAGCGCGATTGAAGGGCCTTTCGCGATTTCAGGCAAAAACAGCGGGGCCACGGGCGCGTCCGCCAGAAAATGGCGCAGCGCCGGTTCCTGGGGCGCGGCAGCCTGCCCCTGGCCCCGACGTATCACGGCCCGCAGCAAACCCTGATCGACACCCGCCAGCCGCTTGGCCTCGACCTTGGGGGCGGCTTGCAGGACCTCGGTCAGCGTCAGATCCGGCAGGCGCGCCGCAAGGCCGCGCAGGGCGGTGTAAAGGTCAGCCTGACCGGCAAGCGCGGTGGCGATGGTTTCGGCGCGTGTCATGCTGTCCTCTGCTCGTGGGGGGCTTTGTGCAATTCGTCACGGACAGGTCATAGCCGCAATCGGCGCGAGCCGGCAACGGTCTGAAAAATCTGATGCGCCAAGGCGCGGCTGCGGCTTGTTGGCCGAAGGGGCGGTGCATTAGCGTGCCCAACCGCACGACCTTGCAAAGCGGCACTGATGAGACGTCACGACATCAAACATCCGATCTGGGTATTCCTGATCTGCGGCCTGATCCTGTCAGGCTGCGTCGGCGCCACCGGAGTTGGCACCGTTTCCAGCAAGTCGGTCTTGCAGGGCGGTTTCACGGTTGCGGCGCCGACGGGGTATTGTCTGGATGCCAAGGCCAGTCGCGAAACTGACAACAGCGGCATCTTTCTGATCGGACGTTGCTTTGCGCAAAGCCCAACAGCTCCGGCGCTGGTCAGCGTTGCGGTTGGGGGCCCGGCATCGGCTGGGGTGATGACGGCGGGCGGGGCCGAGCTTGCGGCATTCTTCACCTCGGTCGAGGGTCGGGCAACCTTGTTGGCCAAGGGGCAACCCGGTTCGGTGCGGGTGCTGGAGGCCTTGTCTGTCGGCGATGTTTTTGTGATGCGCCTGCAGGAACGGGGCGACCCAGAGTATTGGCGCGCGGTCATGGGGCTGCGGGGGCGGCTTGTTTCGGTCTCGGTCAAGGATGCAGGCGATGGCACCCTTTCACAAGAAACCGGCCGCAAGGTTCTGGATCGCGCGATTGCAGCTTTGCAGCGCGCCAACCGTGTTTGACATGGCCAGAACCATATTCCCGTGGACCGATCCATCCCAACTCTTTAACCATTTCACGCGATAAGCGAATCGTTTCTTTATGGGCAAAAATTTGGCCCAAAGGGCATTATTGGGAATAGATTGGACGAGAATGGCTGGGGTCGTCGCCAAGTTCATCGACAGGGTCTTGCACAGAAAAATCTTGCGGCGCTGGGGACAGGCTGCCGATACCGCCCAATCGACCGATCTGGAATCGCTGCGCGGCATGCGCGCCCGGGCCCGCGCCCTGCGCCGCAACCTTGACTGTGTGATCCACGAGGCCGAACACCGGCTGGCCCTGCCGGTCATCGGCTCGAACATCATCCGCAAGCCGATGGGCACCGATTGGGCCTGGCGCCCGAACCTGTGGAAAGGGGCCATTCCGGTTCCGGGGTTTTCATCCGTGCCCACCAAGGCTGAGGTCTATCCCGGCGCGACGATCTTTTACGATTGCCGCCGCAGCGAATTGACGGTCCGCCAGATCCGCAACACGCGCGAGGCCGATATCGCGCCTTTTGGCTTTCGCATGGACGTGTTTCGGTTTGACGGATCGTTTCTCTCGCTTGTGCTGGATCTGCCCGACGAGGCCACCCGTGGCTTGCGGCAAAAGCATTTTCTGCGAATGGACGTGATCGTCGAGATGGAAAAACCGCTCGAGATCTTTGCCCGGTTGAACATCAAGCATGGGCCGAACGTCGAACAGATCGTGCTGGAATTGCCGCTGAACGAGGAAGAGGTGATGGTCGAGTTCGACCTTGCCTATTCCAAGATGAACGAAAAACGGGTCGAACGGTTGTGGGTGGACCTCATCTTTGAAGGGCCGGAAATGAACCAGGTGATCTTGCGCGATGTCACCTTCTCGCGTCGGCCGCGTGCGGAACTGTGAGGCAGATGATGACGGAAATGACGCTGACCAAGACTCGTATCCGCGCCGGCGTCTGGGAGGGCGTTATCTCAGGCAGCGCCGAGGCCCCGGCGATCGACGTCCAGCATCTGGAAAAACCCTTGCCTGGGGTAACCGTCACGGCAGTGCCAGAGCGTGCGGGGGAATGGCTGGTGCAGGTGCCGGTCCCGGTTGAGGTGTTAAGCGAGGGTGTCCAGACCTTTCTGATCCGCAATGCGGCAACGGGCGAGAAACTGCAGCATTTCACCATCATTACCGGGGTGGCGATGGAGGATGACTTGCGCGCCGAGGTGGATCTGCTGCGGGCCGAGTTGGACATGCTGAAACGCGCATTCCCGCGGCATTGTCTGGAAACGATGGGCTGACGAGCCTCCTCGGGCGCCTTCGGCTTCTCGTCGGGTGGCGCATGCGAAAAATGTCGCAGACAGCAATGAGCGATGCGTTGTCAGCCCTCGGCGCTGCGCAGCACGCGCGGCACCTTGAATTCCACATGTTCCTGCGCGGTTTCTGCCAGCTCCACCGTGGTGGCATAGCGGGCCCGGAAGGCGTCGATCACCTCATTCACCAGAAGCTCGGGCGCCGAAGCCCCGGCGGTCACGCCGACCGCGCCAATGCCTTCCAGCGCCCGCCAGTCAATGTCAGCCGCCCGCTGGATCAACTGGCTATAGCCGCAGCCCGCCGCGCTGCCGACCTCGACGAGGCGCTTGGAATTGGACGAGTTTGGCGCACCGATAACCAGAAGCGCATCGATCTTCGGCGCAATCGCCTTGACCGCTGCCTGCCGGTTGGTGGTGGCATAGCAGATGTCATCATGGGCCGGCGCGATGATCTGGGGAAAGCGCGCCTGCAGGGCGGCAGCGATTTCGGCCGTATCATCCACCGAAAGCGTTGTCTGGGTGATGAAGGCCAGCTTTGACTCGTCACGCACCTTGAGGCTGGCCACATCGGCGGTGGTTTCGACCAAAAGCACCTCACCGGCTGGCAATTGGCCCATGGTGCCGATCACCTCAGGGTGGCCTTCATGGCCGATCATGATCATCTGGATGCCGTTTTCGTGGTGCCGGGCGGCCTCATTATGGACCTTGGTCACCAAGGGGCATGTGGCATCGACGGCAATCATGTTGCGGCTGGCGGCCTCTACCGGAACGGCCTTTGGCACGCCATGGGCAGAAAAGATCACCGGCCGGTCGGTGGGACATTCGTCCAGCTCTTCGACAAAGACCGCGCCCTTGGCGCGAAGCCCGTCAACCACGAATTTGTTGTGCACGATCTCGTGGCGCACATAGACCGGCGCGCCCCATTTCTCGATCGCCAGTTCGACGATCTTGATCGCCCGGTCCACGCCTGCGCAAAAGCCGCGTGGCGCGGCAAGGTAAAGGGTCAGGGGCGGCAGGCTCATGGGGTCACCTTTGAACGGGGCTGGTCCAGAGCTAAGGTGTCGCGCAGCTTTGGTCCAGAGGGGATTGTGTCAAAGCGCAGCCTGGGTGGCAAATGCAAGCATGACATAGCGCCCCGTCTTGGCCAGGGTAATCAGAATGACATAGGGCAGGATCGGCATCCGCAAGGTTCCGGCCAGAAACACGAGAAGATCGCCGCCCGGCAGCCAGGACAGCAAAAGCGACCAGCGCCCCCAGCGCGCGAACCAGCTTTCGGCGCGCGCCATCTTTTCGGGGGGCAAATGGAACCAGCGCCATAGCCCAAGCCCGCCAAGACCCCGACCTGCGGCAAAGGTCACACAAGAGCCAAGCACATTGCCAAGGCTTGCAACCGCAACAAGCGCCCAAAGCGACCAGCCACCCGCTGCCAGTGCGATGAAGGCCAGTTCTGACTGCATGGGAATGGGTGTGGCGGCCAGAAAGGCCGCCAGAAACATCCCCAATAACGCTGTCACTTCAGACCACATCGGCCCTAGCTATGTCTGCGGTGGCAAACTTCCAAGGCCGATGATCCGCGATCACTTCCCTTCGACGGGAAGCTCGTCGCGATCCAGCGGGCGCGGGTCGCGTGGCGGGCGGCCGATGACATCGCGCAGCTCATCAAGCTCGATGAAATTGTCGCACTGGCGTCGCAGTTCGTCCGAGATCATCGGCGGCTGGCTGCGGATCGTCGACACGACCGAAACCCGCACGCCCTGACGCTGGAGGCTTTCGACCAGCGGACGGAAATCGCCATCGCCGGAAAAGATCACGATGTGATCAACGCGCTGGGCCAGTTCCATGGCATCGACGGTCAGTTCGATGTCCATATTGCCCTTGACCTTCCGGCGGCCCTGGCTGTCGGTGTATTCCTTGGCCGGCTTCGTGCGCATGGTGAAGCCGTTGTAATGCAGCCAGTCGACCAGCGGGCGGATCGGGGAATAGTCGTCATTCTCCAGAAGCGCGGTGTAATAGAAGGCACGCAGCAGCTTTCCGCGACGCAGGAACTCTTGACGCAGCAATTTATAGTCGATGTCGAATCCAAGCGACTTTGCTGCCGCATAGAGGTTTGAACCGTCGATGAACAGCGCCAGCCGCTCGTCCTTGTAGAACATTCCCTTTTCCCCTTAATCGAGTCTGCGCCAATCGAACTTCCGTCAGTGGTCTTGGTGATGTAGAAATCCGTTGAGCCAACGAGGCTCGATACCAGCGCCCCCGCCAAGGCGACAAGACTAACTAAAGATAAGGCAGCATCGGTGGATAGCGCACAAACCCAACTCTTGGTGGCCTTTGGAGCCAATCAGCCCCATGGCGCGCTGAGCCCGGCAGAGCTTGTCACGGCGGCGGCGCAGGCGCTGGGCGTGCGTCTTGGGGCCGAGGTGCGCCTTAGCGCGCTTTATCGCACCCCCTGCTTCCCGGCTGGTGCCGGCCCTGATTATGTGAATGCCGCAGCCCTTGTTCTGGCGCCGGGCATCATTGCCCCTGACGCAGCACTCCAAACCCTGCACGAGATCGAGGCCCGCTTTGGCCGCGAGCGTCGTGTTCGCTGGGGGGCGCGGACATTGGACATCGATCTTCTGGGCATAGGGGAAACCGTGTTGCCTGACCGGGTCGAACAGACGCGGTGGCGCAACTTGCCGCCCGAGGATCAGGCGCGGCTGACGCCGGATCGGCTGATCCTGCCGCATCCGCGCCTGCAGGACCGGGCCTTTGTGCTGGTCCCGTTGGCCGATGTTGCCGCCGATTGGCGCCATCCGGTGCTGGGCAAAAACGTGGCCGAGATGCTGGCCGCCTTACCAGCCGCTGCAAGAGCCGAGGTGGTGCAAATGCCGTTGCTTTGGCCGCCCGTCGCATCCGGTTGATTATGCGCTTGTCAAGCCCCCGTTTCGCGCCTAAATAGGCGGCTCAATTTTCCCAAGGCAACTGGAGCATCCCATGGCCCGCGTGACGGTCGAAGATTGCGTTGACAAGGTTCCGAACCGGTTCGAACTAGTGATGCTTGCCGCCCACCGGGCGCGTGAGATCCAGTCGGGTTCGCTGCCCACGGTCGAGCGTGACAACGACAAGAACCCCGTCGTTGCCCTGCGCGAGATTGCCGAGGAAACACAGTCGGCCGGCGTCCTGCGCGAGCGGATGATCGAAAGCCACCAGACCCAGATCGAGGTGGACGAGCCGGAAGAAGATCAGATGGCGCTTTTGATGTCGGGCGAGATTGACCGCCCGATGACCGATGACATGTCGGAAGAGCGGATGCTGCGCATGCTCATGGAAGCTCAGGGCGAAAACTGAGCATGACTCAAGGCCGCAAGGCCGGGCGGGGCGGAGATGATCGACGTTGAAGACCTCATCGCCCTTGTTCGCAACTACAATCCCCGTTCCAATGCCGACCTGATCCGTCGGGCCTATGCCTATGGCATGCAGATGCACGAGGGTCAGTTCCGCAAGTCGGGCGAGCCCTATTTCACCCATCCTGTCGCCGTTGCGGCCATTCTGACCGAACAGCAGCTTGACGATGCCACCATCGTCACCGCGCTGTTGCACGATACCATCGAGGATACGAAGTCCACCTATTCCGAGGTTGAACGCCTTTTTGGCACCGAAGTGGCTGAATTGGTGGATGGCGTGACCAAGCTGACGAACCTGCAGCTTTCTTCGACCGAATCGCAGCAGGCCGAGAACTTTCGCAAGCTTCTGATGGCGATGTCCAAGGACCTGCGAGTGATCCTGGTCAAACTTGCCGACCGGCTGCACAACATGCGCACCATCCGCAGCATGAAACCTGAAAAGCAGGCGCAGAAGGCCCGTGAGACGATGGAGATCTATGCCCCCCTCGCCGGGCGCATGGGGATGCAGTGGATGCGTGAGGAGTTGGAGGATCTGGCTTTCAAGGTCCTGAACCCCGAGGCGCGCAACTCGATCATTCGCCGCTTTCTGACCTTGCAGAAAGAGGCAGGCGATGTGGTTCACAAGATCACCGCTGATATCCGCACCGAACTGGAAAAGGTGCAGATCGAGGCGTCAGTCTATGGCCGGGCCAAAAAGCCCTATTCGATCTGGCGCAAGATGCAGGAAAAGGACCTGGCCTTCAGCCGGCTCTCGGACATCTATGGCTTTCGGGTGATCTGCGGATCGGTGGCGGATTGCTACCGGATTCTGGGCGTGATCCACCAGCGCTGGCGCGCGGTGCCGGGGCGGTTCAAGGATTACATCAGTCAGCCGAAGAACAACGGATATCGCTCGATCCACACCACGGTCTCGGGCCGTGACGGCAAGCGGGTAGAGGTTCAGATCCGCACCCGCGAGATGCACGAGGTGGCCGAGGCGGGTGTGGCGGCACATTGGTCTTACCGTGAGGGCGTGCGCGCCAAGAACCCCTTTGCGGTGGACCCTGCCAAGTGGATCGCCAGCCTCACGGAACGTCTGGACGAGGAAGATCACGATGAGTTTCTCGAGCATGTAAAGCTTGAGATGTATTCCGATCAGGTGTTCTGCTTTACGCCCAAAGGCGATGTGGTGCAGTTGCCGCGCGGCGCGACGCCCTTGGATTACGCTTATTCCATCCACACGCGTATCGGCAATTCCTGCGTTTCGGCCAAGGTGGACGGCATCCGCGTGCCGCTGTGGACGCGCCTGAAAAATGGCCAGTCGGTTGAAATCATCACCGCCGAAGGCCAGCGCCCGCAAGCCAGCTGGATCGACATCGTGACCACGGGCCGCGCAAAGGCCGCGATCCGGCGGTCCTTGCGCGAAGAGGACCGGGGTCGGTTCGTTCGGCTGGGTCAGGAATTGGTGCGCGCAGCCTTTGAGCATGTGGGCAAGAAAGCCACTGACAAGGCGCTGCGCACAGCGGCAAAGATGCTGGGCGTAGCCGATGAGGTTGATCTTCTGGCGCGGCTGGGATCGGCCGAATTGACCGCACGGAAGGTGGTCGAGACGCTTTATCCCGAACTGTCCTTGACCGTGACCGAAGAGGTTGACACCGCCCGCCCCGTTGTCGGGCTTGATGACAGCCAGACCTTCCGCCGCGCCGAGTGCTGCCAGCCCTTGCCGGGGGAACGGATCGTGGGCATCGCCTATCGAGGGCAGGGTGTGGTAATCCATGCCATCGACTGTCCGGCGCTTGAGGAATTCGAAGAACAGCCCGCGCGCTGGGTCGATCTGCATTGGCATTCGGGCCGTCACAAGGCGGTGAATACTGTCAGCCTTGAAATCACGATCTCGAACGATGCAGGGGTATTGGGGCGGGTCTGCACCTTGATCGGCGAGCAGAAGGCCAATATCTCGGACCTGCGGTTTACAGAACGCAAACCAGATTTTTATCGGGTGATCGTTGATGTCGACTTGCGTGATGTCGAACATTTGCACATGGTCATGACCGCGCTGGAAGCCGAGACGGATGTGGCACAGGTGGCCCGTCATCGGGATGTGACGCGAAAGCCCTAAGCGTTGGGCGCAAAGAGGGCCATCCGGGCCCAAGAGAAGGAAAAAGGGTTGGTTTTCAAGCGCAGAGATCCCTTGTCCTGGGGCGCATGGCTGCGTGAGCAGCTTTATCCGCGCTCGGGTTTCAAGCGCGCGACGCGCTATGTCCTGCACCGTATGCGCCGTTTGCCCGACCAACCCCACCGAATTGCGCGCGGCGTTTTTGCCGGGTCTTTGATCGGGTTTCTCCCCTTGCCGGGATTGCAGTTCATCGCCGCATGGGCGGCCAGTCGGGCGATCAACGGCAATCTGCTGGCCGCACTGCTTGCCACCTTCAACACCAATCCGGTCACGACCCCGTTCTTCGCCGTTCTGGCCATGACCTTGGGTCATTGGATGCTGGGCATCGAAAAGCCCCTGTCCTGGGACTATATCAGCGGCGCGACGGAACAGGCGGCCAGTGACCTGTGGTTCAATTTCACGGCCATTTTCACGGCGGAGGTTACCCGCTGGGATGGGCTTTACCAGTTCTGGCACGAAATCTACTGGCCTTACTTCATTGGGGCTCTGGGGCCGGGCATCATCCTGAGCCTTATCGCCTATTACATCACGATCCCCCTGGTCGAAGCCTATCAGAAAGCCCGTGCCGCCAAGGCGGATGACCGAAAAGAGCGGCGATCAAAACTCAAGGTTACGATTGCCGAGGCCGCCGCCCGCTTGCGCCCGCATCGCGACGCCGACAAGCTGGACATCAAGTCAGACCGGAAAGGTCCGGGCGATTCACAGAACTGAGAGAGAAAAGGAGCGGGCGTTGGAAAAGCTGCGGCTAGGCGTCAACATCGACCATGTGGCCACCGTGCGCAATGCACGCGGGTCGGCTTGGCCTGACCCTTTGCGGGCCGCCCTTTTGGCCGAAACGGCCGGGGCAGATGGCATTACGGCCCACTTGCGGGAAGATCGGCGTCATATTCGTGACGCCGATATGGATGCGCTGATGGCCGGAATCGGGATTCCGTTGAACTTCGAGTGTGCGGCAACCGATGAGATGGCCGCCATCGTCTTGCGGTTGAGACCTCATGCCGTCTGCCTTGTGCCCGAGCGGCGCGAGGAACGGACGACCGAGGGTGGGCTGGACGTGGCCGGTGACGAAAACCGGCTGGCGCAATATATCGCCCCTCTGCGTGATGCGGGCTGTCGGGTGTCGATGTTCATCGGGCATGACCCGCGCCAGATCGAAGCCTCGGCTCGCATTGGTGCGGCGGTGGTCGAACTGCACACCGGCCATTATTCCGACCTGCATGCCGAGGGCCAAATTGACGAGGCCGAGGCCGAGCTTGAGGCCCTGCGGCGTGGCGCGACCCTTGCCCATTCCTTGGGGCTTGAGGTGCATGCCGGACATGGTCTGACCTATGACAATGTCGCGCCCATCGCCGCCATTCCCGAACTGCGTGAGCTGAACATTGGCCATTTCCTGATCGGCGAGGCGGTGTTCATGGGGCTGGGTCCTGCGATCGAGGAAATGCGTCGCCGCATCGATATGGCGCGGCACCGCCGGGCATGACGCCGCTGGCAACACGGTGCCCAAAGCCAGCGCAAACTTGACTCCCCCGCGCCCGGCGCGCATTTAGCGCCGGTGTTGCCCGGCGAGATCCAGGAAGAAAGCGACCATCATGGCAAAATCCGAAGGCGGAATTGGCGAGACCATCAAGACTGTGGTCTGGGCGCTGTTGATCGCGGGGGCCTTCCGCACACTGTTCTTTCAGCCCTTCTGGATTCCCTCGGAGTCGATGAAGTCCACGCTGCTGATCGGCGACTTCATCTTCGTCAACAAGATGGCCTATGGCTATTCGCGCTATTCCTGTCCCTTTGGCATTTGCCCGATTTCGGGCCGTATCCTGGGCAATGACCCCGAGCGCGGCGATGTGGTGGTATTCCGCCATCCGGTGAACGGGTCCGACATGATCAAGCGGTTGATCGGTCTGCCGGGTGATCAGATCCAGATGAAGCAGGGCGTGCTTTACATCAACGGCGCGGCAGCACCGCAGGTGGCCAACGGCGTGTTCGAAGAGGTCTTTGAGCCCCAGGGGCCCATGGCCAACCGCCCCGGATGCGCCAATGCCCCCTCTATGGGCGAAATCTGCGAAAAGCCGCGCTTTCGCGAGACGCTGCCGAACGGCCTGACCCATACCATTCTGAACATCGGGGATTCCACTGGCCTGCCCGATAACACCGATGTCTATACAGTGCCGGAAAAGCACTATTTCTTCATGGGCGATAACCGTGACAATTCAACCGACAGCCGTTATCCGCAATCGTCGGGCGGTGTCGGGTTTGTGTCCGAGGAATTCCTGATCGGCCGGGCGGATCGGGTGATGTTCTCATCTGCAGGCAGTCGGATGCTTTATTTCTGGACCTGGCGCAGCGACCGCTATTATGAGGCCATCGAATAGGCATGCCCTTTCTGACGGCGCTTTTCGATCTGCACGGAACGGCAACCCGCAAGCAGGCCTTGCGGGTTTTCCTTGTCATGCTGGCAGCACTTGCTGCCACGGTGCTCGTCGAACGCGTCGCACCTGATTATGGTCGGTTCGTCGTGCCCCTCGCCGGGCTTGTGCAGGTCTGGTGGGCCGCCACCGCCGTGCGCCGGTTGCATGATGCCGGTCACAGCGGGCTATGGGCCCTGGTCTTGATCGTTCCGGTTCTGGGTCTGGTCGCATCGGTCGTCATTCTGGCTTTGCGCGCGGAGCGCCCGTTCAATGACGGCAATGCCGGGTTGCAGCTGGCGGGCGCACTTTGTCTTGTGATCCTTGCTTTCTTGTCTTTCAGCCGTTTTTTCTGGGCACCCTATTGGGTCCCATCCGAAGCCATGAAGCCGACCTTGGCCGTCGGGGACTATCTGGTCGTACGACATCTCAAGCCCGAGGCGTTGCAGCGCGGTGATGTGATTGTGTTCCGACATCCGGTTACGGGGCAAGAGCAGGTCCACCGGTTGATTGGCCTGCCGGGAGATGTGATCGCGGTGCAGCGTGGCCTTCTGGTCTTGAACGGGGCAACCGTGCCACAGGAAGAGGCCGGTCTGTTGCGTGAACCTTATGGCCCCGAAGGACCCTTGGGCAGCCTGCCGCGCTGCTTCAACGTGGTGGTGGGCGTCGGCGGCATCTGCGAAAAGCAGCTTTGGATCGAAACCCTGCCCGAAGGCGCAGGCTATCAGATCGCCAATATCGAAGACGGCGCCTTTGCAGATGACATCGGCCCCTTCACCGTGCCCGATGGCCAGATGTTCCTGATGGGTGACAACCGCGACAATTCGGCCGACAGCCGCTTTGCCCAAGGGGCCGGAGGCTTGGGCTTTGTGCCGCAAGAAAATCTGATAGGACGGGCCACGGGGATCCTGTTCTCGTCAGCGGGTACCTCGCTTTGGGCGGTTTGGGATTGGCGTGCAGACCGTGTCTTGAGGTCGTTGGAATGAGGCTTTCGGCAGATCTCCTGGCCTTTCAGGGCCGCATCGGGCACCAGTTTCGCCAGCCTGCCTTGCTTGCACGCGCAGTTACCCATTCGTCCATCTCGTCGCCCACCCGGCCCGACAACCAGCGGCTGGAGTTTCTGGGCGACCGGGTTTTGGGGCTCGTGATGTCCGAGGCGCTGCTTCAGGCCGATGGCGCGGCAACCGAGGGCCAACTTGCCCCGCGCTTCAATGCCTTGGTGCGCAAGGAGACCTGCGCCGAGGTTGCCCGTCAGATCGGTCTGGGCGAGGTGTTGAAGTTGGGCCGGTCCGAGATGCTTTCGGGCGGACGGCGCAAGGAGGCGCTTCTGGGCGATGCCTTGGAGGCGGTGATTGCAGCCGTCTATCTCGACGCAGGCTTCGAGGCTGCCAAGGCCCTCGTGCTGCGACTTTGGGGCCAGCGGATCACCGCAGTCGAGGTTGATGCCCGCGATCCCAAAACCAGCTTGCAGGAATGGGCGCAAGCCCGCGGCATGAAGCCCCCTACCTATACCGAACTCGGCCGCACCGGCCCCGACCACGCCCCGCAATTCACCGTCGAGGTCCAGCTTGACCACGGCGAGGCCGAACGCGCCAGCGCCGGCACCAAACGCGCGGCCGAACAGGCCGCAGCCCGGGCGCTGTTGTCCCGGATGGAGACATCGAATGACTGACAAGACACGCGCCGGATTTGTGGCCCTGATCGGGGAACCCAACGCCGGAAAATCGACGCTTTTGAACCGGATGGTGGGCGCCAAGGTGTCCATCGTGACCCATAAGGTGCAGACCACGCGGGCGCGGATCCGGGGGATTGCCATCGAGGGGTCGTCGCAGATCGTATTCGTCGACACGCCTGGCATTTTCCGGCCGCGGCGGCGGCTGGATCGGTCGATGGTCAAGGCGGCATGGGGTGGGGCCTCAGACGCCGATATTGTTGTTTTTCTGATCGAGGCGCATCGCGGATTGACCGAAGGTGTCGAGGCGATCATTGAGCGGATGCGCGATGAGATGCCGCGCGGCAAGCCGGTGGCGCTTGCCATCAACAAGATCGACCGGGTGAAGGCCGAGGTCCTGCTTGCGTTGGCGCAGAAGGTCAACGACGCGTTCCCCTTTGCCAAGACCTTCATGATCTCGGCCGAGCGCAGGCATGGCGTGGACGATCTGCGGCAATGGCTGGCGGCTGAGGTGCCAGAGGGCCCCTGGTTCTACCCTGAGGACCAGATCGCCGACCTGCCGATGCGCATGATCGCCGCCGAAATGACGCGCGAAAAGCTGACGCTGCGGCTGCATGAGGAATTGCCCTATCAGCTGACGGTCGAAACCGAGAAATGGGAGGACAAGCCCGACGGTTCGACCCGGATCGATCAGGTGGTCTATGTCTCACGCGAGGGGCACAAGGGGATTGTGCTGGGCCATGGCGGCGAGACGATCAAGGCCATCGGCACGGCGGCGCGGGCCGAAATCTCGGCCTTTCTCGACCGCAAGGTGCATCTGTTCCTGCAGGTGAAGGTGCGGGAAAACTGGCAGGAAGAGGCCGAGCGCTATTCCGAGATGGGGTTGGATTTCAAGGATGGCGATGCCTGATCCGGAGACGGAATTTGCGCAAATTCCGGGCGACCCGCCCAAGGGCGCGCTGGTGGCCGATCCTGGAGCCTCCGGCGGGGGTATTTGGGCCAAGATGAAACCATGAGCCTGCGTCTGGCAACCGGGGTGTGGGTGGCGGCCTATCTGGCGCGGTTACGGGCGGCGGGGTTGGCTGCCTATGTCGTGGCCAAGGGCGATCCGACCGCGGGTGCGGTTGTCGTGAAGCTGGTGCAGGCCGAAGGCCGCGCGACGGCCTTGGCGCGGCGGTTCGATTTTGAAACCGGAGCGCGGCCTTGGGCCGTGCTCGCCGAGGGCGCGGAGCGGGAGGTGGATGCGATTCTTGCGCGTGAGCGGGGGCGCGATCCTGACCTCTGGCTGATCGATGTCGAGGATGCGGGTGGCATGGGATTGTTGGATGCCAAGGGGCTGACCGACGGCTGAGGCTTGTCTTTTCGCCTTCACTACCCTGATAGTCGGTTTATGGATTGGCGGGACGAAGGCTGCATCATTGCCGTGCGGGCGCATGGCGAGACGGCGGCGATCATCGAGGTCTTTACGGCGGCGCATGGCCGCCATGCAGGCGTGGTGCGCGGGGGCGCGTCGCGGCGTATGGCCGCCGTGTTGCAGCCCGGCAGTCAGGTGGCTGTGTCATGGGCGGCCCGGTTGTCTGAGCATATGGGGGTCTTTGCCGTAGAACCCCTGCAGTCGCGCGCGGGGTTGATGGGGGATCGGTTGGCGCTGGCGGGCTTGAACGCGATCTGTGCCATGCTGCATGTCGCCTTGCCAGAGCGAGAGCCCTGTCCAGCCTTATGGCGCGTCACGATGGCCCTTCTGGCCGCAATCGAAAATGGCAGGGACTGGCCGGGGGATTACCTGCGCTGGGAAGCGCTATTGCTGGAGGAGTTGGGTTTTGGCCTTGACCTTGGACGCTGTGCGGTGACGGGCACGCGCGAAGGTCTTGTCTATGTCAGCCCGAAAACCGGGCGCGCGGTGAGTGCCGCAGGAGCGGGCGACTGGGCGGTGCGGCTTTTGCCATTGCCAGCGGTCTTGTTGGGGCAGGGGCAGGCAAGCGCGGCAGAGCTGGCACAGGGCTTTGCGGTGACCGGGCATTTCCTGGATCGTGGCCTTGCGCCGGTCTTGCAGGGCCGACCTTTGCCTGCAGCCCGGCAACGGCTGTTGGAGCTGTTGGCGACCTTCTAGGTCGCAGACAGACTCGGCCCTGATTGCAGAACGGGTTAAGGTCAAAACATGGCCTTGCGTTACATCCCCTTGCACCTGCGCTATTCGGGTGCGCCTAAGATCACTGATTTTGCCCTTTTGTCAGGGATCGAGGCTGCCGTGCGCGGAACCTTGATCTCGACCGTGCCGATTGCGGTCTATGATGCCTTTGGTTCGGCCAGCAACCTTTCGACGGTCTATCTGATCGCAGGGGTGATCACGCTGTTCTGGGGTCTTCTGGTGCCGCGTCTGACGCAGATCTTTCCGCGCCGTTGGGTCTATTCGGCGGGCTGCGGGCTTTACGTGGTTGCAATGGCGCTTTTTGTCATGGGCACCCCGGCCTCGGTTCAGGCGGCCATTCTGATTTCTGCCATGGCGACGGTGACGACATTTGTCTGCCTGAACGCCTATGTGCTGGATTATGTCTCACGAGCGGATCTGGGAAAGACCCAAGGCCAGCAGATGATTTACGCGGCTATTCCCTGGGCTGTGGGACCGCTGACCGGGGTCTGGCTGCGCAGCATCTGGGATCCTTTGCCCTTTCTGGTGGCAGGTGGCTTTGCGGTGCTTTTGCTCGCGGTGTTCTGGTATCTGCGGCTGGGCAATGGCAAGCAGATCACCCGCGCCAAGGGGCCCGCAGTCAACCCCTTGGCCTATCTTGGACGGTTCTTCCGCCAACCGCGCCTGATCACCGGCTGGCTGTTTGCCGTGTTCCGCAGCTGCGGCTGGTGGGTTTATGTGGTCTATGTGCCGGTCTTTTGCATCGAGAGCGGTCTGGGCGACAAGCTGGGTGGTGTCATGCTGTCGATCAGCAATGCCACGCTTTTGCTGTCACCCATGATGGCGGGGATTGTGCGGCGGTTCACGGTGCGGCGGAGCCTGTTGTGGAGCATGGCCTATTGTGCCGGTCTTTTCATCGCCGCAACGCTGGTTTCGCCGATGCCTTGGGTGGCGTTGGGCCTTTTGTTCCTTGCGTCCTTTGGCCTTGTGATGCTGGACGTGGTGGGTGGCTTGCCGTTCCTGATGTCGGTCAAGCCATCTGAGCGCGCCGAGATGGCGGCGGTCTATTCGAGTTTCCGCGACGTCTCGGGGATCCTGACGCCGGGTGCGGCCTATCTGGTGCTGTTGGTGTTTCCGCTTTCGGGGATTTTCGCCGCCAGTGGCGCGGCCTTTGCCCTGTCATGGTGGCTGGCGCGCAATCTGCATCCGCGGCTTGGCACCTTGCGGCCTTCGCGC
Organism: Alphaproteobacteria bacterium; assembly: GCA_016869835.1. Classification (GTDB taxonomy): domain Bacteria; phylum Pseudomonadota; class Alphaproteobacteria; order Rhodobacterales; family Rhodobacteraceae; genus Tabrizicola_A. Next base: position 36,093 of record VGDH01000001.1, on the reverse strand, counting down.
GGCGGGGCCTAAAGCCCGCCGTTTTGCAAAAGCCAATCGGCACTGGTGCGCAAGGCCCCTTCTGGAGAGATGAAGCGCATCGCCAGAACCTCCCGCGCGCGGGCATTCGATATGGGATGCGACCTGCCGACAGCGGGCAGGATTGCCTTTATCTGCGGATCAAAGAGCGCGAGAAGGTGGAGCACGGGCATGGGTGCAACGCGGGTGGTGATGCGGCGGCTGGGGTAGGCGCGTTTCAGCTCGGCCGCCATGGCGGGCATGGTCATATTGCCTGCAACTGCCAGTATTCTCATACCTGCCACCTCAGGGCGTTCAAGTGCGCGCAGATGCATTTCGGCGACATCGCGCACATCGACAACCGGGAAATCCAGCATTGGCACCATCGGGTCCTTGCCACGCAGGATGCGGGCGATCACCCTGATCGAACTGCCGTAATGCCGGTCCAGCGGCGGGCCCATGACAAAACCCGGGTTTATGGTGGTCAGTTGCAAGCCGTTGTCAGAGGCAAAGGCCCAAGCCGCCTGTTCGGCCAAAGTCTTTGACTGGCCATAGGCCGAGGTGTCTGGCGCCTTCGGGTCGCACCAGCAGGTTTCATCCTGCATCCCTGTTCTGGACGTATCGGTAACCGCCACGGTGGATGAGGTCAGCACAACGCGCGCCACCCCGGCCGCCCTTGCCGCGCGCAGCGCTCGCAGCGTGCCTTCCACCGCCGGGCGGATCAACACCTGTGGGTCTTTCGGTTGGGCAACTGGAAAGGGCGAAGCGGTGTGGATCAAGGCCGTAATGCCTGCCATTGCCTCGGGCCACCCCGCCTCGTCTTCCAGATCCAGCGCCACGAAGGACAGCCTCTCCAGCGCCTCGGTCCCGACCACCGGCTGCAGCGCGGCGCGCACCTCATCGGCGCGGTCCATCCGCCGAAGCGATCCGCGCACCTCGTGCCCTGCCGTCAAGAGTTTTGCGGCCACATGTTTGGCGATGAAACCGGAAATTCCGGTCAACAAAACGGTTTCGGTCATATGTGGGTTCCAAATGCAAAGGGGCTGAGACGCCGATTTAGGCGTCCGAGCCCCCGATTTCACGCCAAAACAGTTTTAGTCGAGCAAACGCCGAGCGATGACCTGGGCCTGAATTTCGGCAGCGCCTTCAAAGATATTCAGGATGCGTGCATCGCACAGGATACGGCTGATCTGGTATTCCAAGGCAAAGCCGTTGCCGCCATGAATCTGCAGCGCATTGTCGGCGCTGGACCACGCCACGCGGGCGCCCAGAAGCTTGGCCATGCCGGCCTCAAGATCGCAGCGCTTGTCATTGTCTTTCTGCCAGGCGCTGAAATAGGTGAGCTGACGGGCCATCATGATCTCAACCGCCATCATGGCAAGCTTCGACACGATGCGCGGAAATTCGATCAACGACTTGCCGAACTGCTTGCGATCCTCGGCATATTTCATGCCGATCTCAAGCGCTGACTGTGCCACGCCAATGGCGCGGGCACCGGTCTGGATGCGGGCGGATTCGAAGGTTTCCATCAATTGCTTGAACCCCTGGCCTTCGACCCCGCCCAGAAGATTTTCAGCGGCGACCTTGAAGCCGTCGAAGGCCAGTTCGTATTCCTTCATGCCGCGATAGCCCAGCACTTCAATCTCGCCGCCGGTCATGCCGGGGGTGGGGAAGGGGGCCTCGTCCGTGCCGGGGGTCTTCTCGGCGAGGAACATGGAAAGGCCCCGGTAATCGGTGGTCTCGGGGTCGGTGCGCGCCAGAAGCGTCATCACATGGGTGCGGGCGGCGTGGGTGATCCAGGTCTTGTTGCCGGTGACTTCCCAGCCGTCGGCGGCGCGGACGGCGCGGGTGCGAAGGCTGCCAAGGTCAGACCCGGTGTTTGGTTCGGTGAAAACGGCGGTGGGCAGGGTCTCGCCCGATGCCAGGCGCGGCAGCCATTTGGCCTTCTGCTCTGCCGTGCCGCCGCACAGGATCAGCTCGGCGGCGATTTCCGAGCGGGTCGCCAGCGACCCCACGCCAATATAGCCGCGCGAGAGTTCTTCCGAGACGACGACCATCGACGCCTTGGACAGGCCAAAGCCGCCGAACTCTTCCGGAATGGTCAGGCCGAACACGCCCATTTCCGCCAACTCTTTGATGATCCCCATCGGGATCAACTCATCGTTCAGGTGCCACTCATGGGCATAGGGGATGACCTTTTCTTCCGCATAGCGGCGGAACTGGTCGCGGATCATTTCCAGTTCCTCGTCCAGCCCCGAGGCACCAAAGGTGGCGCGGCCGGCATTGTCGCGCATAAGCGCCACCAACTCGGCGCGTGCCGCGTGGGTGTTGCCCAGCGCCATCAAGCGGGCCGCAGCGTCGCAAGGGGGCGGCAGGGTGACGCCCAGATCGGAAAGGCGGGCCATTTCGCCCTGGCTCATCGGGATGCCGCCACGGATCTGGGCCAGATACTCGCCAAAGCCGATCTGCACGATCAGCGCTTCCATCTGGCCAAAGCTGCCTTGTGCCTGCAGCCGAAGCCCCCAAGCCTGTGTCTGGCGCAGCGCCTCGGTATAGGTGGCCAGCCACGAAAGCGCATGGGCGGCAAATTGATGCTCTTCCAAAGCCGCGCCCGAAATCTTGCCACCGATGGTCACAAGCCCCCGAAGCTTTTCGCGGGCATCGATGAAGATCGCCTCGACTTCGGGAAGTGCGGCTGCGGTCAGGGACAGGACATCGTCCAGAAGGGCGGGGGTGCGGGCATCAAGGGCCATGGCATACCTTCAGATTCTGCGGTTGCGAAAGGGTTAGAACCTTTGCATCTGCAGCGCAACATCCTTTCGTCAAGGGGGGTATGAGTTTGCGAAATATGTCGCAGCGATTTTCGAGATGCAGAGAGCCCAACCCGGCGTTATTGCTTGGCAAAACAGGAGAGCAGCTTGGACCATCTGATCGGCCTTGGTGGAACGCCTGCCTTCTGGGTGGCGGTGGTGGTGACGCTGTTTGCAGGCTTTGTCAAAGGCGCGGTGGGCTTTGCCATGCCGCTGATCATGATCTCGGCCTTTTCCAGTTTTCTTCCGCCTGAACAGGCTTTGGCAGGGCTTATCCTGCCGACGGTGGTGACCAATATCAGCCAGGCCTTCCGGCAGGGGCCAAGGGCGGCATGGGAAAGCGCTGTGAAATACCGGCGTTTCCTGATTGCAACGCTGGTTTTCATCGTGATCTCGGCACAATTCGTCGAGGTCATCCCACAGGCTGCCTTCCTCTTCCTTCTCGGCGTGCCGATCACGCTTTTTGCGCTGGCACAGTTGACTGGCCGCAAGCTTGCGTTGCGGTTGGAGCATCGCGAGCGTGCTGAATGGGTGATGGGTGTGATCGGCGGGCTATATGGCGGGATCTCGGGGGTCTGGGGGCCGCCCTTGATCGTGTATCTGCTGTCGATCGGTGCGGAAAAGCTTGAAACCGTGCGGGTGCAGGGGGTGGTGTTCCTCTTGGGCGCTGTGGTCTTGCTGGGGGCACATCTGCAAACCGGCGTCATGGCGGGACCGAACCTGTGGTTTTCGGCAGCAATGGTGGTGCCTGCCGTCTTGGGGCAGGTGATTGGGTTGAGAGTGCAGGACCGGCTGGATCAGGTGCGGTTTCGCCGCTGGACCCAGGCACTCTTGGTGCTGACCGGGGCCAATCTGGTTTGGCGGGCGCTGATGCTGTGAAAAAGCCCCCGGCGAGGGGGGCCTTCATGTCCTTATCCTCCTCGAGCACTTCGTGCACTCGTCGGGATTGCGCCACGAGGAGTGCGTGACATGCTCGACGAGTGATCTTAGCCGATGGCGGCGGCCTTCACGTCGGTATCGACATGGGCCAGATACTGGCCGAAGTTGTCCGAGAACATCTTGACCAGTTTGGCGGCCTGCGCGTCATAGGCGGCCTTGTCGGCCCAGGTTGCCTTGGGGTCCAGAAGCATCGCATCAACGCCAGGCACTTCGACCGGGACGTCAAAGCCAAAGTTGGGGTCTTTGCGGAACTTCACCTTGTTGAGCGAACCGTTCAGCGCTGCCGAAAGTAGCGCCCGCGTTGCCTTGATCGGCATGCGGCGCCCGGTGCCAAAGGCCCCGCCCGACCAGCCGGTGTTCACCAGCCAGCAGGTCGCGCCGGTCTTGGCGATCTTTTCCTGCAACAGTTTGCCGTAGACCTCAGGCCGGCGCGGCATGAAGGGTGCGCCGAAGCAGGTCGAGAAGGTGGGGGTGGGTTCCACGACGCCACGCTCGGTGCCAGGAGTTTTTGAGGTAAAGCCCGACAGGAAGTGGTACATCGCCTGTGCAGGCGTCAGCCGTGCGATGGGGGGCAAGACGCCATAGGCGTCGCAGGTCAGCATGATCACATTCTTCGGCTGGCCACCCAGCCCAGTGCTAGACGCGTTGGAGATATAGTCCAGCGGATAGGCACAGCGGGTGTTTTCGGTCAGAGACTTGTCGGCGAAGTCCAGTTCAAGGGTTTCCGGATCATAGACCATGTTCTCGACCACGGTCGCGAATTTATGCGTCGTGGCATAGATTTCGGGCTCCGCCTCGGCCGACAGGTTGATGGTTTTGGCATAGCAGCCGCCTTCAAAATTGAAGGTGCCATTGTCGGACCAGCCATGTTCATCGTCGCCAATCAGCGTGCGGTCAGGGGCAGCCGAGAGGGTAGTCTTGCCGGTACCGGACAGGCCGAAGAACACGGCGGTCTCATCCATCTTGCCCGGTGCGTGGTTGGCCGAGCAGTGCATCGGCATCACGCCCTTTTCCGGCAGAAGGTAGTTCAAGAGCGTGAACACCGACTTCTTGTTCTCGCCCGCATAGGCGGTGTTGCCGATCAGGATCAGCTTCTTGTCAAAGTTCAGCGCGATGACGGTTTCGGTGCGGCAGCCGTGGCGGGCCGGATCGGTCTTGAAGGACGGGCAGTTGATGATCGTCCAGTCCGGGCTAAAGCTGTCCAACTCGGCCAGTTCGGGGCGGCGCAGCATGTGGCGGATGAACAGGCCATGCCAAGCCAGTTCGGTCACCACCCGCACATCCAGCCGGTGCGCCGGGTCAGCGCCGCCAAAAAGATCCTGAACGAAATAGTCGCGGCCCTTCATGTGGGCCAGCATGTCGGAATGAAGGCGATCAAAGGCATCGGGTGCCATCGGTGCATTGTTTTCCCACCAGATGGTGTTCTCCACCGATGGGGTGCGGACAACGAATTTGTCTTTGGGTGAGCGTCCGGTGAATTGGCCGGTGGTGCACAGGAAGGCACCGCCCTTGCCCAGACGCCCTTCGCCGCGCTGCACGGCGGCCTCGACCAGGGCTGGCTCGATGTAGTTGTAATAGACGTTGCCCAATCCCGTGATGCCTTGCACCTCAAGCGTCGCTTTGGGGTTCACACGTCCATTTGTCATCCTGCAAGCTCCGATATCCGCCGGGTCGGGCGGGGTGGTCTGAGATCGGGGGCCCTAGCCATGGGCAACCCAGTTCAAGGGGCATTCGCACCCATGGCCGCCCTATAACATGATGATTTTGGTGGGAATAGGACGCAATCGCACAGTTAGCGCAACCACTTCAGGATTAGCGCTACCAATAGACATCATCCGAAACAACTGCGGCAAATTAGTCATTCCTTGGCATTTTTCGACGCTCAATTGCGGTCAGGCGCGGGGTGATTCGCACATAATGGTTGATTCCGGGGCCCGGAAATTGGAACATGTGGCAAAAATCAGGCGAGCCGAGCAGAATAGGGAAGCCCAAACCATGGCAAGGATCGCCCTCGTGGACGACGACAGGAACATCCTGACGTCGGTTTCAATGACTCTTGAGGCTGAAGGTTTCGAAGTGGAAACCTACAATGATGGCCAATCGGCCCTCGATGCGTTCAACCGGCGCATGCCAGACATGGCGGTGCTGGACATCAAGATGCGCCGGATGGATGGGATGGATCTGCTGCAGAGATTGCGGCAGAAAACCACCATGCCGGTCATTTTCCTGACCTCCAAGGACGACGAGATCGACGAAGTTCTTGGCCTGCGGATGGGCGCGGATGACTTTGTCAAGAAACCCTTCAGCCAGCGGCTTCTTGTCGAGCGGATCCGCTCTTTGCTGCGGCGTCAAGATGCCATCGCCACCGGCGAAGTGGCCGTCACCGAAGAAACCAAGATCATCGAGCGTGGCCATCTGCGGATGGATCCGCTGCGTCATTCGGTGTCCTGGAAGGGCAAGGATGTGTCCTTGACCGTGACCGAGTTCATGCTGTTGCAGGCGCTTGCGCAACGGCCGGGCTTCGTGAAGTCGCGCGATCAGCTTATGGATGTGGCCTATGACGATCAGGTCTATGTCGATGACCGCACGATCGACAGCCATATCAAGCGGTTGCGCAAGAAGATGCGCTCGGTGGACGAGGAATTCTCGGCGATTGAGACGCTTTACGGCATCGGTTATCGCTATAACGAAGAATGATCCTGCACGATGACGGTGGCAGGCAAGATCGAGATGAGCCGTTCCAAACCCGTGAAGGAGAGTGATCTTCTTCTTGGCGAGGATTGGGAGTCTCCCGAAGCCGGCGTCGACCCCACGATCAGCGAGGGGCGCGCCCGGCGCGGGCTGATTTCGCTCAACCGGTCGCCCTTGGCGCGCAATATCATTGTCTTCAACCTTCTGGCCTTGACCGTTCTGGTCGCCGGCGTGCTTTTCCTGAACCCGTTCCGCGACAGTCTGTTCGTCCAACGCGAACGCGCCCTGGTGACCGAGGCGCAACTGGTCGCCAATGTGGTCAGCGCACTTCAGGCCGCCGAGGGAACCTTGCCGCGCTCTTTGGCCAGGGTTTCGGTTGGCCCGGGTCTGGAAGTGTTCCTGTTTGACCCGAGCGGCGCGCTTGTGGCGCAGACCATCGGGCAGGAAAAGCCCGGTCTGGCGGCTGATCGGCCGCGCTCGACCGTCATCACTGACTTTCTCAATACCATATGGAGCGGGGTATCAGGCCTTGTCGGTGCCGGGGCGGGGCAAAATCAGCCCGATACCGGCGCGTACTTGGCCCGCAATCTCTTTTCGCAGGCCGCGGCAGGGGGCACCAGCGCCCTGACCGGCAAGGGTGCCGAGGGCGGGGTGATCATTTCGGTCGCCACCCCGGTAATGCAGGGCACGTCGGTTCTTGGCGTGGTGGCCCTCGCGTCGGCCGAGGGTGAAATCGATCTTCTGGTTCGCTATGAGCGTGAGCAGATTCTGCAGATGTTCGTGATCGCGCTTCTGGTGTCCATCGGCCTAAGCCTTGTGCTGGCTTCGACCATTGCCAACCCGTTGTCCGACCTAGCCGCCGCGGCTGAGCTGGGCCGTGATCGCGACGCGCGCAAGATGACGCCGGGCCGCATCAGTATTCCCGATCTTGCCGCCCGGCCCGATGAGATTGGGCGCCTGTCGGTGGCGATGCGGGGCATGGTGGCCGCCCTTTACGACCGGATCGACGCCAACGAGCAGTTTGCGGCCGATGTCAGCCATGAAATCAAGAACCCGCTGGCCTCGTTGCGCTCGGCCGTAGGTTCATTGCGGATGGTCAAGAAGGAAGAGCACCGCGAAAAGCTTCTCGACGTGATGGACCATGACGTGCGCAGGCTTGACCGCCTTGTCAGCGACATCTCCAACGCCTCCCGGCTCGACAGTGAGCTGGTCAAGGAAGAGGAAGAGGAATTCAATCTGGTCACCACGCTGACCAATCTGTGCGATTTCCTGGGTCAACAGGCGGCCGAAAAAGGGGTGGAGTTCATTACCGACTTTCCGGCTGGACCCATTGAAATTCATGGCCTTGAGGGGCGTCTTGCCCAGGTGTTCGTGAACCTGATCACCAATGCCATCTCGTTTTGCGAAGATGGCGATGCGGTGCGCGTCTGGACCCGTCGGCGCGAAAACCGCGTGCTGATTGTGGTTGAAGATACCGGCCCGGGTATTCCCGATCAGGCCTTGAACAAGGTGTTCAAGCGCATCTATTCGGATCGCCCGGCCAATCACTTCGGCAATGACTCGGGCCTTGGTTTGTCGATATCGAAACAGATCGTCGAGGCGCATGGCGGGGTGATCTGGGCCGAAAACATCCGCCCCACCAATGCCGATCCAACGTCTGATCCGCTGGGCGCCCGCTTTGTGGTGGGTCTGCCGGTGTGACCGGTTCAGACCAGGCCGGAATTTGCCTGCATGCCAGTTGTGTGGCCGTAAAGGGCCGTGGGCTTTTGATCCTCGGCCCCTCGGGCGCGGGGAAATCGGCGCTGGCGCTTCATATGATGGCCTTGGGCGCAGAGCTTGTCAGTGACGACCAGACGCTTGTCACGGTTCGCGATGACCGCCTTGTTGCCCGCGCGCCCGCCGCGCTTGCCGGGCTGATCGAAGCCCGCTTTCTGGGGCTCTTGAATGCGCCCTTCGCGCCAGAAGCTGAAATTGCCTTGGTGCTTGATCTGACCCAGCGCGAAACCGAACGGCTCCCGCCTACGCGTCAGGTCACTCTTTTGGGAATAAGCTGTGCCCTTGCCTATTCGTCCGAGGCATCCCATCTTCCAGCTTCGCTCATGTGCTATCTGGCATATGGGTGGCGCGGCTGAAAGGACCTTGGCGCGTGACCAAAGAAAGCGAGGCAGCTCAAACTGAACACCGGCTGGTTCTGGTCACCGGCCCGTCAGGTGCCGGACGGTCGACCGCCATTGATGCGCTGGAAGACATCGGCTATGAGGTCATCGATAACCTGCCGCTGTCGCTTGTGCCGCATCTCATTCATGGGCCGACGCTGGATCATCCCATCGCGCTGGGCATTGATGTGCGCAACCGGGATTTCAATGCCACCGCCCTGATCGAGCTGATCGACACACTGACGCGCGATCCCCGGGTCGGGCTTGAGGTTCTCTATCTCGATTGCGCGCCGGACACGCTCATCAACCGCTACAGCCAGACCAAGCGCCGCCACCCCCTGGCCTTGGACGAAACCCCGACCGAGGGGATCACGCGCGAGATTGACCTTCTGCAGCCGATCCGGGTGCGCGCCGATCATCTGATCGACACGACCGAGATGTCCCCCCATGATCTGAAAGCCGAAATCCACAACTGGTTTCGTAACGGGGCTGCGGCGCTCATGTCGGTTTCGGTGCAATCCTTCAGCTACAAGCGCGGGCTGCCGCGCGGGCTGGACATGGTGTTTGACTGCCGCTTCCTGCGAAATCCTTACTGGGACCCCGCCTTGCGGCAGAAGGACGGGCGCGATGCAAAGGTCGCAAGCCATATCAGCGCCGATCCCAGATTTGCCGAATTCATCGACCGTGTGGCGGGGCTGCTGCTGATGTTGCTTCCTGCCCATCTCGCAGAAGGCAAAGCCCATCTTTCCATCGGCTTCGGCTGCACGGGTGGGCAGCATCGGTCGGTTGCAGTTGCAGAAAAACTGAGCAAGGTCCTTGCGGAAGCGGGCTGGGCGGTGTCAAAACGTCATCGGGAACTGGAACGCCGGGCGGTTGATACCACGGCAGGGAAATCGGGGTAAACGGCGCGTGATCGGTATCGTGATCGTCGCACATGGCGGGCTTGCGCGAGAGTATCTTGCGGCGATCGAGCATGTCGTCGGGCCGCAATCGGCGATCCGGGCGATCACGATCGAGGACGACCATGATCGCGCCGCCAAGCAGGCTGAAATCTGCCGCGCCACCGATGAGGTGGATGTGGGCAGCGGTGTCGTTCTGGTCACCGACATGTTCGGCGGCTCACCGTCCAATCTTTCGCTGATGGCTTGTGCCGGGGCCGGGAGGCGCATCCTTTACGGCGCCAACCTGCCGATGCTGATAAAGCTTGCCAAGTCACGCGATCTGCCGGTGGCCGAGGCTGTGGCTGCGGCGCTGGATGCCGGCCGCAAATACATCAACAGCCTCGATCTTGGAGGGGGTGGCGCCGCATGACGGCGCAGGTCTTGAAAATCGTCAATGAAAAGGGCCTGCATGCCCGCGCCTCGGCCAAATTCGTCGAAGTGGTCGAGGCCCATGACGCTATGGCCGAGGTGACGAAGGACGGGATGACGGTTTCAGGAGACTCCATCATGGGTCTTTTGATGTTGGCAGCCTCGCGCGGAACCTCTATTGAGGTCCGGACAAGCGGCACGCAGGCTGGTGATCTTGCGCGCGCGCTTGAGGCTTTGGTGGCCAACCGCTTTGGCGAAGATCGCTGAGGTCGGACGCCAACGGGAAGGCATGGGTTCGTGACCGACACGCCGCAGACAGAAAAGGCTGGTGCTGCCTTGGTGACCGGGCAGCAACGCAAAGCTGAGCGTCAGTATGACATGCGGCGGCTGTCTTATGCCGGAACCTTCAAGAACCCCGTGAAGGCCGGAACGATCCGCACGCTGGAATGGATGACCGCGAAGGTTCAGCTTTTGCGTCTCATCCGCAGCTTTGAAAAGTCAGGCGCGCCGTTTGGGGCGCCATTCTGGCCCAAGGCCATTCGCCACATGGGCATCCGGATCGACACACCTGATCATGAGGTGGCACGGATCCCGCAGACGGGGCCGGTTGTCATCGTGGCCAATCATCCGCATGGTCTGGTCGATGGCATGGTAATGGCCGAAATCGTCAATCGGGTGCGGTCGGATTTCAAGATCCTGACGCGAAGCCTTTTGACAGGAATTCCCGAGGTTGAGGAATTCATGATCCCCGTGCCCTTCCCGCATGAGGAAAACGCCCGTGAGCTGGGCCTGCAGATGCGCGACGAGACGATGAAGCATCTCAAGGCCGGGGGCGTGATCGTGCTGTTTCCGGCGGGCAAGGTGGCGATGTCCGAAGGCTGGTGGGGCCCCGCGATCGAGGCAGAGTGGAACGTCTTTACTCACAAGATCGTGCGCTCTTCCGGGGCCACAATCGTGCCGATGCATTTTACCGGTCAGAACAGCCGCATGTTCCAGATCGGCAATCAGCTGTCAGACACGCTGCGGCAGGGCCTGCTGCTTTATGAAATCAAGCGCGCGCTTTTCAAGCCCCAGCGGCCCTATATCGGTGAGCCGATTGCAGCAAGCGAGCTTGAGAAATGGGAAGGCAACCCGCGCGGGTTCCTTGCCTGGCTGCGTCAGCACACCTTGGATCTGGGACAGTAGCTGCGTCTCCTCGTCGCCGTTCCGGCGCTCGTCGGTTTGCCACGACGAGAAGCGCAGCGCACGAGGAGCGGTCAGCGCGTCGGCACTGGCGCTTCGCCGCGATAGTCGTAGAACCCGCGCTGGGTCTTGCGGCCAAGCCAACCCGCCTCGACATATTTCGTCAACAGGGGGCAGGGGCGGTATTTGGTATCCGCCAGCCCTTCGTGCAGCACGTTCATGATCGCCAGACAGGTGTCCAGCCCGATGAAATCCGCGAGTTCCAGCGGCCCCATCGGGTGATTGGCCCCCAGTTTCAGCGCCTGATCGATGGACTGCACGTTGCCCACCCCCTCATACAGCGCATAGACCGCCTCGTTGATCATCGGGATCAGGATGCGGTTGACGATGAAGGCCGGGTAATCCTCGGCGCTGGCCGCCGTCTTGCCCAACCGGCCCACCACCGCCAAGAGCGTGTCATAGGTTTCGGCATTCGTCGCGATACCGCGGATCAGTTCCACAAGCTGCATGACCGGAACCGGGTTCATGAAATGAAATCCCATAAAGCGTTCAGGCCGGTCGGTGCGGCTGGCAAGCCGGGTGATCGAGATCGAGGAGGTGTTCGAGGTCAGAATGGTTTGCGGCCCCAGATGCGGGGCGAGGGATTCAAAGATCTGGTTCTTGACGGTTTCCTTTTCGGTCGCCGCCTCGATGATCAGATCACAGGGCCCCAGATCGGGCAGGGTCAGTGTGGTCTTGATGCGCGCCATGGCTTCGGCGCGGGCCGCCTCGGTGATCTTGCCGCGCCCAGCCTGGCGTTCTAGGTTCTTGTCGATCGTGGCAACTGCGCGCTTCAGACCTTCGTCAGAAATGTCGTTCAAAAGCACATCATAGCCCGACAAGGCAAAGACATGCGCAATGCCATTGCCCATCTGCCCCGCGCCCACGATCCCGACGGTCCGGATATCCATGCTGACCCCTTTTCTTGCCGGCCCACAATAGGCCGGGGCCGCCCCTGGGGGCAAGGCCAGCAAAACTCATGGCATTTCAAGAAAATGCAAAGTTTAGCGGCTTGGTAAGGGGAATCGACCAATCTGGCCCCGGGTGTGACTGAACTTGGGTGTGTGATATGGCCTATGCCTTTCCAGGCGCGGGGGCGCTGGACTACTCACCGTGCAGCTATGCGGGCTCACGGATCTTGTTTCGTGGACCGAAGGCCGATCTTGGCGGGACTTTCGTGGCGTGCCTCGGCGGGTCTGAAACCTATGGAAAGTTCATCCCAACCCCCTATCCCGATCTTCTGGAAGAGATGCTCGACATTTAGGTCGCCAATTTCGGCTGCGTGAATGCCGGGCCCGAGGTGTTGGTGCGCGAAGATGCCTTGCTTGAGACCGTGTCGCAGGCATCGGCTTGTGTGGTGCAGATCACTGGGGCGCAGAACCTGATGAACCGCTATTACTCGGTGCATCCGCGCCGCAATGACCGCTTCACCGGGCCAACGCCCTTGCTGCGGTCATTGTTCCGGCAAGTGGATTTCACCGAGTTCAGCTTTACCCGACATCTCGTGCATGTGCTGCAAAGCCATCCGGCGGACCGGTTCGAGGTGCTGGCCGAGGAATTGCGCAGCGCCTGGGTGGCGCGGATGAAAGATCTCCTGCGCCAGATCCGGTGTCCGACCGTGCTTTTGTGGTTGGCTGATGTGCCGCCGCCAAGCCCGGGAAAGCGTGCTGATCTGGCGATCGAGCCCATGCTTGTGGACAGTGAGATGCTTGCGGCGATCAAGCCGCTGGCCACGACCTATGTGGAAATGCTGCCCAGTGCTGCGGCCCGTGCCAAGGGGGCCGAGGGCATGGCCTTTGGTCCGATGGAAGCGCCCGCCGCGGCCCGCCTGCCAGGACCGGCGGTTCATTACGAATTGGCCAAGCGATTGGTTCCGGTGCTGCGCCAGATCATTTGAGGGCCTTGGCTGATTGCCATTGTCTGGTTCTGCGGGCAAAACTGCCCGCAAGGCAGGCAGGAGGCGTTGATGGGCTGGGGTGTGGCGCGCGGCCGGATGGTCGGGGCAGGCGGATGCCGTTAAGGTTCACGCTGAGACAGCTTGAGTATTTCCTTGCCGTGGGACAGACCGGCTCGGTCGCGCTTGCGGCGGAAAAGATGCATGTCTCGGCCCCGTCGATTTCAGCCGCGATCAGCCAGCTTGAGGCCGACTTTGGGCTGCAGCTGTTCGTGCGCAAGCACGCGCGTGGGTTGGCTCCGACACAGGCAGGGCGGCAGTTGATGGCGCGCGCCACGCAAGTTCTGGCCGAAGCCGAAGAGATGAACCGGCTGGTTGGCGAGATTTCGGGGCAGGTTCAGGGTGAGTTGTTCTTGGGATGTCTGTTGACCTTTGCGCAGATCCTGGTGCCCGCCCTGCGGCGGAGTTTCGAGACACGGTTTCCGATGGTGCGGGTCGCCCATGTCGAGAAAAATCAGCAAGAGATCATTGACGCCCTGCGCAGCGGTGCCTTGGACATTGCACTGACCTACGATCTGGCGATCCCCGAAGATCTGCAATTCGTGCCGCTGGTGTCGCTGCCGCCCTATGTGCTTTTGCCCGACGGGCATCCGCTTGCCGATTTGTCGCAGGTGACGGTCGAAGTGCTACAGGATGAACCGATGGTGCTTCTCGATCTGCCATTGAGCGCAGAGTATTTCCTGTCCTTTTTTGGCGCTGCCGGGATCAAGCCGCGCATCGGCGAACGGACCCGGGATATGGCGGTGATGCGGGGGCTCGTGGCAAATGGCTATGGCTATTCCATCGCCAATATCCGCCCTTTGAACGATCTGGCACCGGATGGGCGCAAGCTGCGCTTTGTGCCACTGGTGGGGGCCGTGGGCCCGATGATGCTGGGTCTCTTGATGGCACGGGGTGCCGAAGGCGTGCTGACCATTTCCGCCTTTATCGAGCATTGTCGCGCCCAGTTGACTGCCGACCGGATCCCGGGCCTCGACCTTAGGCCGCTGTAATGCAAACGGGCGCCCTGGGGCGCCCGCAGCAAAGACAAATCGGTGTCTGGACTCAAAGCTTACCGGTCATCTCCGGCACGGCGGCAAAGAGGTCGGCCACGAGACCGTAATCGGCAACCTGGAAGATCGGGGCTTCTTCATCCTTGTTGATGGCGACGATGATCTTTGAATCCTTCATGCCCGCAAGGTGCTGGATCGCGCCCGAGATGCCGACGGCAACGTAAAGCTGCGGCGCCACGACCTTGCCGGTCTGACCGACCTGCCAGTCGTTCGGCGCATAACCCGAGTCGACCGCCGCGCGGCTTGCACCAACGGCAGCGCCCAGCTTGTCGGCAAGCCCTTCGATCAAATCGAAGGATTCCTTCGAACCGACGCCACGGCCACCCGAAACCACGACCTTGGCCGAGGTCAGTTCGGGGCGGTCCGAAGCCGCCACGCGGTCCTCGACCCAGGACGACAGGGCCGAAGCTTTCGGCGCGACCGTCTCAATCGAAGCCGACCCGCCCATGCCTGCGGCGGCAAAGGCTGCGGTGCGCACGGTGAAGACCTTTTTTGCGTCACCTGATTTCACGGTCTGGATCGCGTTGCCGGCATAGATCGGGCGCTCAAAGGTGTCGGCGTCGATCACGGCGGTCACGTCTGACAGCACCATCACGTCCAGAAGGGCGGCCACGCGGGGCAGCACGTTCTTGGAAAACGCGGTCGCGGGTGCGGCGATGTGGCTATAGCCACCGGCCAGACCGACAATCAGATCGGCGAGCGATTCGGCCAGACCATGACCGGAATCATCGGCGTGCAGGACCTTGGATGCGCCTTCCAGCTTGGCCGCCTCGGCCGCGGCCGAAGCAGGACCTGCCACCAGAAGATGCACCTCACCCAGCGCCTTGACGCCGGTCAGGGCCTTGGCCACCGCATCGGTCGCAAGTTGCGCGCCATTCACATCGGCAAGAAGAAGAACGGCCATCAGATCACCCCCGCTTCGTCTTTGAGTTTTGCAATCAGCTCGTCCACCGAACCCACCTTGACGCCAGCCTCGCGGCCCGCCGGTTCCGTGGTCTTGACCACGGTCAGGCGCGGGGCCACGTCAACGCCGTAATCTGCCGGGGTCTTGGTGGCCAGGGGTTTTGCCTTGGCCTTCATGATGTTTGGCAAGGACGCATAGCGCGGCTCGTTCAGACGCAGGTCAACCGTCACGATGGTCGGCATGGCGACCGAAATCGACTGCAGACCGCCGTCAACTTCGCGGGTGACCACGGCCTTGTCGCCGTCGATCTTCAGTTCCGAAACGAAGGTCGCCTGCGACCAGCCCAGAAGCGCCGACAGCATTTGACCGGTGGCGTTCATGTCATTGTCGATCGCCTGCTTGCCGCAAAGGACAAGGCCGGGGGCCTCTTCCTTGACCACGGCAGCCAAAAGCTTGGCGACGGCCAAAGGCTCGATATCGGTCTGAACATCGGCGGTCGCCTCGATCAGGATGGCGCGGTCGGCACCCATAGCGAGCGCGGTGCGCAGGGTTTCCTGTGCCTGCTTGACGCCGATCGACACCACGACGACTTCGGTCGCGACGCCTTTTTCCTTCAAGCGAATGGCCTCTTCGACGGCAATTTCGTCAAAGGGGTTCATCGACATCTTCACGTTCGCAAGATCGACACCGGAACCGTCCGCCTTGACGCGAACCTTCACGTTGTAGTCGATCACACGTTTGATAGGCACCAGGACCTTCATCGGCAGAATCTCCCAACAGCGGCCCAAGGGGCCAATTCAAGCTCTTGAATGGGCTAATACCGATTCCCGGACACAGACGACAGTGCAAATGCGACAGGAAAGGGCGACGAGACGCCGCATATTGAGCGGGAAAGCCGATCAGCAGGGGTTTAGCGCGTCAGACCCGGCACCCAAAGCACGTCATCCTTGCCGTCATTGTTGGCAATCCGCCCGGCGACAAAGAACCAATCCGAAAGACGGTTCAGATATTTAACCGCGTCAGCATTGACCTCTTCCATGGTGGCCAGTTCCACCACCAGACGCTCGGCCCGCCGGCAGACGGTGCGGCACAGGTGGAGATGCGCCGCCGGCGCTGACCCGCCGGGCAGGATAAAGCTGCGCAAGGGCTGCAGCTTGTCATTCATGGCGTCAATCTCGCGTTCCAGCCGCTCGACCTGACCGGCGATCATGCGCAACGGGGTGTAGGACAGGGTATGGTCCATGTGCATATCGGGGGTGCACAGATCGGCGCCCAGATCGAACAGGTCGTTGGAAATCCGCGCCAAAGCAGCATCCATTTCCCCGCTGGCATGTTGGCGTGCCAGACCTACAGTCGCGTTGGTTTCATCTACCGTGCCGTAGGCCGACACGCGCGTTGAGTGCTTGGCCACCCGCGCCCCGTTGCCCAGCGCGGTTTCCCCCGCATCGCCGGTTTTCGTGTAGATCTTGGACAGAACGACCATCAGTTGCCTCCCCGGCTGCGCAAATAGGCGAAAGATACGATCAGGATCACCGCCACGAACTGCGCACCAAGCCGCCAGCGCATCAGGCGGTTGGCGTGTTTGCGGTTAAACTCGCCCCCTTTGGCAAAGCCGCCGATCCCGATCATCAGAATGACCAGAACCACAAGGCTTGCGATGGCGGCAACGATAAACAGTGGATCGTTCAGCATCGGATATCCCTCTTTGCGCCTCATCTAGCGTGGGATGCGGAAAAAGCGAAGGCTTCATCTTGGCAAAGTTTCCTGGCCGTTGCTTGGCGCATGGCGAAGCGAAGTTCTATGCTATTTGTCTTGAAATCGCACGCGCCACGCCACAGGATTTGCGGGGTTTATCGCCAGTTTGGCGGCAATTGGGGCCGAACTCTGCTGAGTTGGCTCTTTTTTGCGCGTCCGTGGGTAAGGGTTGTCAGGCAGTGTCGGAGGGTGTTCGACAGGCGGATCTCGGAGTGGGGACCGCGACGGCGATGCAGCAGGGCTTGCTTTTGGAAAGCACGCTGGCTGGGCGGCCTTGGGCGAACCTTGAACAGATTGTGGTCGAAGGGGCTGGCCCCGGGTTCACACTTGCCGCCATGCGCACGGCGTGGATGGCGCTGACCGGGCGGCACGATGCGCTGCGGATGGTGCTTTGCCCCGATGGTCGGGGTGGGTTCGGGCAGTCTGTTCTGGCAGTGCATGATCCTGATATGGCCGAACACGATTTTTCGGGGCTGGCGGATGGCGACAAGGCGTCAGCGGTTGACGATTATCTGACGCGAAACCGGCAGGCCGGAGTTGACCCGAGGGTGCAGCCTGGCTGGCGGGTGCGTTTGTTGCGGCTTGGTCCAAGTCGCGCGACGATGGTCTGGACGATCCACCACGCGCTGATCGACGGGACAGCGATGGCCGTCGTGCTTGCAAAGCTGGGGCAGTTGCTGGCTGGAAATTCGCTTCCTCCGGTCCATGAACCTGATTTTGCAGCGTTTTCCACAGAACTGACGCGTCATGACAAATCCGCAGCGCAGGGTTTTTTCGCTGCGATGTATGCTGAGGGGGCCGATTTTGTGCCTTTGGCAACAACTGCGCGTCGGGCTGCGGGGCGCATGGCGATTTGCGCAGGAGCCTTGTCGCGCACCGAGACCGCGGCCTTGCGCCAGAGGGTCAAGGCGATGGGGGCAACGCCGCTTAATGCGGTGCAGGCGGTCTGGGCCTTGGTGCTTGCGCGCTGCACAGGTCAGGATCAGGCGGTTTTCGGACTGGTGGATTCCGGTCGCCAGTTGATGCCGGGGTTGGACCGGACAGTGGGTTGCCTGATTGCCTCCTTGCGCTTTCGGGTTCAGCTTGACGGTGACGAGTGGTTGGGACAACTGCTTGCGCGGTTGCGCCAGACGCCGCTGGATATGCGGCCCCACGCCCATGCCAGCCTCACCGAAATTCGCCGTTGGGCGCGGTTGCTAGGCGACTCACCGGTGTTTAAGACCATTGTGATGCATGCCCATGCCTCGCTTGCCGCGCGGATGCGGGCCTTGGGCGGGCCTTGGTCCGACTGGTCGGTACGCTTGATCGAAGAGGGCACGGCGGCGGCAACGCTTGCGGTCGCCGATGATGACGAAATGCAGATCCTGATCGAGCATGATCCAGCGCGGATTGATGCCGAAATGGCTGCTGAGCTTTTTGCGCAGGTCATGCGCCTTCTGACGGTCATGGCCAATGCTGACCCCGAAACCCGGGTTGGCGATCTGGGGATGCTGTCTGCGGATGAGGCTGCAGAAATCCTTGCCCTTGGAACACCGGATGTCGTCCTTCCGCCCGTTCTGCCCTGTGTTGCCAGCCGATTCGAGGCGGTTGCCGCCGGACATCCCGATGCGCCTGCCGTGATCGAGGCCGGGACGGGCCGCGTGATGAGCTATCGCGATCTGGATCGCGCCGCCAATGAGCTTGCCGCGCGCTTGCAGGCGGCTGGCCTCAGGTCGGGCGATGTAGTGGCCGTCCGGCTGCCACGTGGTGCCGACCATGTGATGACGCTGCTGGCAATTCTGAAACTGGGGGCGGCCTTTTTGCCGCTGGATCCTGATCTGCCCGAAGCGTGGCTTGCGGATTTGCGGCGCCGGGCTGGGGCCGCTGTGCTGGTGACAACCGAGGGGGCCGATCTTGGGGCCGAATTGGTGCTGGCCCCTGGGGCGGGTCTGCCGCAAGACATGCCGCCCGCCCGGCCTGCGCCCGACCCTGGGCGGTTGGCCTAGGTGATCTTCACCTCGGGTTCGACCGGGGTGCCAAAGGGGGTGCGCGGTCTCTGTGGGGCTCTGTCGGCCCATGCTTCGGCGACCATTGCGGCCTTTGATCTGGTGCCACAGGACCGGGTGCTGCACTTTGCCGGGCTGGGTTTTGATGTGGCGTCGGAAAAGATTTTCCCGACGCTTCTGGCCGGGGCAACGGTGGTGGTTCGCGATGCGCCATCCGCTGAGTCGATTCGCGGCTTTGTCGATTTTCTGGCGCGTGAAGCGGTTGCGCTGGCCAATCTGCCGGCCAGCTTCTGGCATGTGATGGTCGAGGAGATGGCGCGCGGTGGCTTTGCTCTTGGCCCGGCGTTGCGGTTGGTGATCGATGGCAGCGAGCGGATAAACCCGCAGGCGCTGCGCCTGTGGCGCGAGATTACGCCGGATGTGGTCTGGATGAACGGTTATGGCCCTACCGAAACCACGATTACCCCCACCGCCTTGACGCTTCGGCCCGGTCAGCCCCTGCCCGAGGGGCTAGACGAGGTGCCGATCGGCCGCCCCCTTGCCAATGCCCGCGCCGTACTGCGCGCCTTTGACGGCAGCCTGACGCCTTTGGGTGGCACCGGGATGCTGTGGATCGGCGGGCCTGCGGTGACGGGTGGCTATCTGGGTGATGCGCCGGGATCGCAGGCCGCGTTCCAGACTGATCCATGGTCGGCTCAGGAAGATGTCTCGGCGCGGATCTATTCTGCTGGCGATCAGGCGCGCTGGCGCCGGGACGGGCAACTGGAATTCCTTGGCCGTCGGGACCGTCAGGTCAAGCTGCGCGGTCAACGGATCGACCTTTATCAGGTCGAACGCCAGTTGGTTGCGCTTTCAGGCGTCCGGCTTGCTCATGTCGCGATGATCGGCGAGCCTTCTGTGCGGCTTGTCGCCTGGGTGGTGAGCGAGGGGGGCGTGACCGCCGAACAGATCACCGCCGAAGCCGCCCTTCAGATGCCGCGCGCCATGGTGCCGCAGATCATCATCGTCAATAGCCTTCCTGTCGGTGCGAATGGCAAAATCGACACCAGCGCCCTGCCTGCGCCATCGGATGCGCCGAAAGGGGTGGGCCGCCCGGACTGGGACAGTTGGGATAGCCTGACCCAAGCCATCGCGGCCTGTATTGCCGAGGTTCTGGGCATGGACCAAGTGCCGCCCGAGGCGCAGTTCAGCGATCTGGGCGGCGATTCCCTTTTGGCCTTGCGTCTGGTCAGTCTGATAGAGGCTCGGACCGGACATGTGCTTTTGACCGCCAACCTGCATGACCATGGCAGTGCTGCGGCGCTGGCGGCGATGTTGCAAAGCGGTGTAACGGCGCCGCGCTATACCATCCCGATCCAGCCCGAGGGGACAAGGCCGCCCTTCTTTGCCATTCATGTGGTGGGTCGCAATGAGGATCTGTTCCGTCCCCTGGCAGCCGCGCTTGGCCCCGATTAGCCGGTGTTTGGGCTGTCCGTTGGAATGCCGCGCAATCTGGACGATATCAACGTCGAGCGGACCGCTCGGATCTACTTTGATGAAATCCAGACCTATTTCCCAACGGGTCCCGTGGCTCTGGGCGCTGTTTCAATGGCGGCCTATTTTGCCTATGAGCTTGCCCAGCTTCTGCACGCTGCAGGACGCGAGGTGCGGGTGCTGGCGGTTCTGGATGCCATTGGGCCGGATGGGCGTCCGGCGCTGGAAGGGTCTGCCAAGTTTCGCGCTCATCTGGGCCAAGTGCGTCTGCACGGGCTTTGGCATTTTGGCCGGGTGCTGAAAAATCGGATTGACCGTTATCGCGGACGGCTTGAGGCGCTGCGCTCGGCGCTTGACCAGGTGAATGCACATAATCTGATTGCCGCAAATGTCTGCGCAGTCGAGTTCTATCGGCCAAAGCCCTATGACGGGCCACTGACGGTCTTTCGCGCCGATCACAGTTTCTGGGACAGTCCCGAGGCGTTGAAGACGGGTCTTGGCTGGGCCTCGGTGGCACGGGGGGGCTGGTGATGCATGACCTTCCGGGCACCCATCTGTCGATCCTGCATCCCGGCAATGTCGAGGTTCTGGCTGCGCATCTGCGCCGTCTGATTGACAACAAGGCAGGTTGACGAAACCCGCAGGCTGCGGCTTTTCTGGGCCCATGCCAGAGCGAGGATGCCATGCAGCTTTTCACCTCTCCGACCACACCCTTTGGCCGCAAGGTCATGGTCTTGATCCTCGAATCGGGTCTCGCCGACCGCGTGCAGGTCCAGACTGTCGTCGGCAGCCCTCTGGACCCCGGCACCATGCCGCTGGACCAAAACCCCTTGGGCAAGATTCCGGCGCTGCTCCCCGATGACGGTGGTCCGGCGATCTATGACAGCCGGGTGATCTGTCGCTATCTGGACCAGGTGTCGGGTGCGGGCCTTTATCCCACAGATGCCGGTTTGTGGCCGGTCTTGACGCAGGAGGCGACCGCTGACGGGATGCTGGAGGCCGCGTTACTGATGGTCTATGAGGCGCGACTGCGGCCCGAGGGCTTGCGCTTTGCCCCTTGGGTTGAAGGCCAATGGGCCAAGGTCGCCCGGGCGCTCGATGCGATTGAGGCCCGGGGTATGGTGCTCTTGGAGGGGCGTCTGAGCATGGCCCATGTCGCAGTGGCCGTGGCGCTGAGCTATCTGGATTTCCGCCATGCCGAGCGGCATTGGCGGCAGGATCGGCCACGGCTGGCAGCTTGGGAACAAGAGTTTTCGGCGCGCGCCTCCATGGTTTCAACGCGCCCAGCCTAAGCGGCCTTTGGGCGCGCTGGATGCTTTTGCAAGCCCTGCCGGGCAACAAAAGCGAAAAACAGCCCCCCCCTGCGCTCCTTTGACCGCTGGACGGCGGAAAAATCCTTGTCTACAACGCGCTCGGCAAGGCTGCGGGAAACTGCGGCAGCGTCGGTAAATGGGTCGCGCCCGGCGGCCTTTGAAGGGAGAAGATCTCGTGTCCCACGCAGAGAATGACGCAGGCACCCGCAGGGATTTCCTGTATCACGCAACCGCCGGTGCCGGCGCTGTTGCCACTAGCGCAGCGGTTTGGCCGCTGGTCAATCAGATGAACCCCTCAGCTGATACCCGCGCCTTGGCATCGATTTTCGTCGATGTCTCAGGTGTCGAGGTTGGCACGCAACTGACCGTGAAATGGCGCGGCAAGCCGGTGTTCATCCGCCGCCGCAGCCCCGAAGAAATTGAGGCTGCTCGCGCTGTGGCGCTGACAGATCTCATGGACGCCAAGTCCGCAAACTCCAACAAGCCTGACGCCGATGCCAGTGACGCCAACCGCACGCTGGATGAGGCGGGTGAGTGGCTGGTGATGATTGGCGTGTGCACCCATCTGGGCTGCGTGCCGATTGGCGACGGTGCCGGTGAATTTGGCGGCTGGTTCTGCCCTTGCCACGGATCGCACTACGACACCGCTGGTCGCATCCGCAAAGGGCCTGCGCCGCGCAACCTGGACGTTCCGGTTGCCGCGTTCGAAGACGAATCAACAATCAAGCTGGGCTAAGGAGCACACCAAATGGCCGGAATTCCGCACGACCATTATGAACCCAAGCCGGGCTTTCAGACCTGGCTGCACACGCGCCTGCCGATTGTCGGCTTGGCCTACGACACGTTGACATTCCCAACCCCCAAGAATCTGAATTGGATGTGGATTTGGGGCATCGTTCTAACGTTTTGCCTTGCGCTGCAAATCATCACTGGCATCGTGTTGGTTATGCATTACACCCCGCATGTCGACATGGCTTTCGCCTCGATCGAGCACATCATGCGCAACGTGAACGGCGGTCACATGATCCGCTATTTGCACATGAATGGCGCGTCGCTGTTCTTCTTTGCGGTCTACCTGCACATCTTCCGCGGCCTCTACTATGGCAGCTACAAAGCCCCGCGTGAGGTGACGTGGATCATCGGTATTGTGATTTACATTCTTATGATGGCAACCGCGTTTATGGGTTACGTTCTGCCTTGGGGCCAGATGTCGTTCTGGGGCGCGACCGTGATCACCGGTCTCTTTGGCGCCATCCCCGGCGTTGGCCCGGTCATTCAGGAATGGCTGTTGGGCGGCCCGGCCGTGGACAATGCCACGCTGAACCGCTTCTTCTCGCTGCATTACCTCTTGCCCTTCGTGATTGCTGCCTTGGTGGCGGTTCACATCTGGGCTTTCCACACCACCGGCAACAACAACCCCACGGGTGTTGACGTGCGTCGTGGGTCCAAGGAGGAAGCCGCGAAAGACACCGTACCGTTCTGGCCCTATTACGTGGTCAAAGATCTGGTCGCGCTGGCCCTCATCCTTGTGATCTTTTTTGCCGTTGTCGGCTTTATGCCCAACTATCTGGGCCACCCCGACAACTACATCGAAGCAAACGCGCTCGCGACGCCTGCTCACATTGTCCCGGAATGGTACTTCCTGCCGTTCTACGCAATTCTGCGCGCCTTTACCGCCGACGTTTGGGTGGTGATCGCGGTGGAATGGCTGACCTTCGGTATCGTTGACGCCAAGTTCTTCGGCGTGCTGGCGATGTTTGGTGCAATTGCCGTCATGGCGATCGTGCCGTGGCTGGACACCTCGTCTGTGCGCTCGGGCCGCTACCGTCCCAAGTTCAAGGCTTGGTTTTCGCTCTTGGTCATCGACTTTGTCGTGCTGATGTGGGTTGGCGCCATGCCGGCCGAAGAGCCATATGCCACGATCTCCTTGATCGCCTCGGCCTACTGGTTCGCCTATTTCCTCGTGATCCTGCCGCTTCTGGGTGTGCTTGAAAAGCCGCTGCCGATCCCGGTGACGATCGAGGAAGATTTCAACGCCCACTATCCCGGCGCGGCCGAGTGAGTGACGGAAAGGAACTGACCAAGATGTTTCGCAAAATCGCAATCAGCGCCGTCTCTGCACTGGTCTTGTCCTCGGGAGCGGCCATGGCCGCGGGTGGGGCGACCTATACCGAGGATGTCGACTTTAGCTTTGAAGGCCCTTTCGGCACCTATGACCAACTGCAGTTGCAGCGCGGTCTGCAGGTGTTCACCGAGGTTTGTTCGGGCTGCCATGGCTTGAAATACGTCCCCATCCGCACCCTTGCGGATGAGGGCGGCCCGCATCTGCCGGCTGACCAGGTTCGTGCCTATGCCACGAACTTCAGCGTGATCGACAAAGAGACCGGTGAGGAGCGTGAGGCCAAGGACAGCGACAACTTCCCGGCAAACACTGGGGCTGGTGCACCCGACCTGTCGATGATGGCCAAGGCGCGGGCCGGCTTCAGCGGGCCTTATGGCACTGGCATGAACCAGTTGTTCCGCGGCATGGGCGGCGCTGAGCATACCTACTCGATCCTGACCGGCTATACCGGTGAGGAAAAGGAAGAAGCTGGCACCGTCTTTTACGAAAACCACGCCTTTGCAGGTGGCTGGATTTCGATGCCGCCGCCCTTGTCGGATGATCAAGTAACCTATGCCGACGGCACGCCTGCGACCCTGTCGCAAATGTCCGAGGACGTGGCAGCCTTCCTGATGTGGGCGGCTGAACCCCACATGATGGCGCGCAAGCAGACCGGCTTTGTTGCGGTGGTGGTCCTCGTCCTGCTCACCTCGCTGCTTTACCTGACCAACAAGCGGCTTTGGGCGGGCGTCAAGGGCAATAAGCACGCCTGAGCCTTCGCGGGTTTGAACGCATTGAAACCCCCGTCCCCGTGGCGGGGGTTTTGCGTTAGGTGCCAAGGTATTCGCGCAAGACTGCGGGCGGGTTTGTGAAAAGGTCGGTGGTGGGCTGCGGAGCCGCAGCCACGCCATTTGCGACAAGGACTGTCACTTCGGCAAACCGGCGGGCGTCAGCGGGGTCATGGGTGACCATCAACACTGTGGCCCCGGTTTCATTCGCGGCTTCGGTGACGAGATCCAGCATTTCGGCCTTCAGCGCCGGACCAAGTGCGGCAAAGGGTTCATCCAGCAACAGGATGGGCCTAGCGCGCAAAAGCGCCCGCGCAAGCGCCGCGCGGCCGATCTGGCCGCCCGAAAGCTGGGAGGGTTTGCGCCCGCCCATGCCGGACAGGCCGACGCGGTCAAGCGTCTGTTCGATGCGCGCATGATCCGACGCCGAAAGCTGCAGGCGCGGGGAAATCCCAAGGCCGAGGTTTTGGGCAAGGCTCAGATGGGGAAACAGGTTCTGGTCCTGAAACAGGATCGAAAGCGGCCGGTCGCCGGGGGCAAGTGTCGCCAGATCCTGCCCATCCCATGTAACGCGGCCGTTGTGGGGCACAAAGCCTGCCAAGGCCATCAGAAGCGTGGATTTGCCCGCACCTGACGGCCCGATCACGGCAACCTTGGCACCCTTGGGCACCGTCCAGTCGGCGGTCAGATGAAACCTCTCTTGGTGGACTTCAAGATGCTCAAGCCGCAGCATGTTTTGCTCCCCATCGGTCAAAGGCCCAGAACAGGGCAAGGCTGGCGGCGACCAGAACAAGGGCGGCCCCGGCCGCCGCTTCCATTCGGTAAGCGCCCATCAGGTGTTGAATCAAAAGGGGCAGTGTTTCGGTCCGTTCACCGGCAAAAAGGGCAATGACGCCCAGATCACCCATCGACAGGGCCGCTGCCAGCCCGGTGCCAAAGCCCAAAGGGCGTGCAAGCCGTGGCAGGGCGACAAGCCGCAGGCGGTTCAGGCCGGAAAGGCCCAGACTGTCTGAAAGCCGCCCATAGTCAGCCAAAAGCGTGCGGGTTTCGGGCAAGAGGAGGCGAAACAGATAAGGTAGTGCCATGGCCGCATTGACGGCCAGCGTGACCGGAAGGGCAAGAGTTTCTGGCTTGATCGCAGGATGCACCGCAAGGAAGAGCCCTGTCCCGATCACCAGGCCCGAGGCCGAGAGCGGCAGCATTGCGGTCACCTCAAGCCAGGTTTGGCCGCGTGCCACCGACAAGGCCAAGCATAGCCCTACGGTTGCCGCCAATAAAGCCGATCCAATGGCCACCGCCACAGACCGCGCCAACGCGGGCCAGACACCGGGCGGCATCTCGGTCAGCGCGGGCAGGCCACGCGCGGTGATGGCGATCAGTGGACCCAGGAGAAAGGCGCAGGCCAGACCAAGCGCCACAGCGTCAAGACCGCACCGCCAGCCCCCCGGCCGCGGGATTTCCAGCCCCCGACCAAGGCCCGGTCCAAACACCGCGCCTGTGGTCAGTCGCAGTGTGGCCAATGTCACTGCCGCACAAAGGGCGAACTGCATTGTGGCCAGAAGCGCAGCACGGCCCAGATCGAATTCAAAGCGCAGTGCCTGATAGATCGACAGCTCGATGGTTGAGGCGCGCGGCCCCCCGCCCAAGGTCAGCGCAACGGCAAAACTGGTCAGGCACAGCAGAAAGACCGTCGCCATGGCGCCGGGAAGAACCCCGCGCAGCATGGGCAGCTCAAGATGGCGAAATTGCGCGCCCGGTGGCATGCCCAAGGCTTCGGCCAGACGAAACCGTTCGGCTGGGATGGATTGCCAGCTTTGCAGGATCATCCGCGTGGCCAAGGGAAGGTTCAGGAACACATGGGCCAGCACCACACCATGCAGACCAAAGATCGACAATGGCGGCAGGCAAAGGCCGGTGAGGGCGGCGTTCACCGGCCCGGCGCGGCCAAAGACTGCCAAAAGGCCCAGAACAGCAACCACCACCGGCAACAGAAAAGGTGCTGCCAGAAGCCGTATCAGCAGCGCACGTCCGGCAAATCGGCGGCGTGCCAGTGCGCGGGCAAGCGGAATGGCCAAGAGGCATGAGATCAAGGCCGAAAGGCCCGCCTGCCACAGCGTAAAGCGCAGCGCCGCGCCATCGGCGGGGCCAAGCGACCAATCGGTCGCATGGCCCGCTGTCAACGCGGCGCTTCCAAGGGTCAGCGCGGCAACGGCCAGCCCGAAGAAGGCGGCCGTTGCGCGGGCTGTCATTGCGCCAGTGCGGCTTGCCATTCCGCGACGGCAGCATCGCGCATCGCGCCTGCCTCCTCTTGCGACAGAAGGAGCGACTTTGCCGGTTGGATCAGCGTTTCAAACCCTTGCGGCAGGCCCGCCGCCAAGGGGTTGGCCGGATACATCCAGTTTGTCGTGGGGATCACGCTTTGGGCGGCCTCAGACGTAAGATAGGCAAGAAACGCGTCGGCCAGCACAGGTTGGTCGCTGGCGGCCAGTTTTCCGGCCACCTCGATCTGCAGGTAATGCCCTTCGTCAAAGGCGGCCGCCGTCTTGGTGTCATCGCTTTCCGCGATCAGGTGATACGCGGGCGAGGTGGTGTAGGACAGAACCATATCGGCTTCGCCCTCAAGAAACAGGCCATAGGCTTCGGACCAGCCGGGGGTGACGGTGACGATGTTGTCTTTCAGCCCGGCCCAGATTTCGCCCGCGCGGTCGCCGTAGGCGGCCTTGACCCACATCACCAGCCCCAGACCGGGTGTCGAAGACCGCGGGTCCTGAATGACGATCTTCAGATCGGATGCCGCCAGGTCCTCAAAGGACTTCGGAGGGAAGGCGAGGGATTTGTTATGCACGAAGGCAAACCAGCCCCAGTCAAAGGGCAGGAAATTCGCGTCAGCATAAGGGGTGGGAAGGCCGGTGACGGCGGGCTGCCCATGGGCGGCAAACAGCCCGGTTGCCGCCGCTTGGGCGTTCAGGTTGGTATCAAGGCCAACCACCACATCGGCGGCGCTGGTGGCGCCTTCCAGCTGCAGGCGCGCGAGAAGCGACGCGCCATCGCCCGCCGTCACAAAGCGCAGATCGCAGGCGCAGCTTTCCTCAAAGCCTTTTTCAATGGCCGGGCCGGGCCCCCATTCCGAAGCAAAGCTGTCATAGGTATAGACGTCGAGAACTGGAGTTTCTGCGGCTGCCAGGCTGGCAACGCACGCAAAAGCCGCAGAGAGGGGGATGGTTTTCATGGCTTTCTCCAATTGCGACGGGACAGGTCGGGATGGAAGAAATCCATTCACCTTCCCTCCGCCGGTATGATCCGGTTCAGGTTCAACGGGTCCGCATTGCTGCATCTCAGCCCTTTCGGGCACCCCGAGGTGAAGAATAACATAGCGCCGGGAATTCCACGTGCAAGGGGGGGCTGGCTGCGCTTTCGGTCAGCCTGTCAGAGCTGGCGGTCAAGCTCGGCGGTGAAAGCCGTTTTCGAGGCGGCATAGGCCGCCCTGATCTGGTTTATATCCGTCGATGTGTCGCCTTGCGCTGCAAGACGTTCCCCGGTCTGGCACAACAATGCGAGATCCGCGAACCCCAGGTTCAAGGCCGCGCCTTTCAGGAAATGCAGAAGCGATTCGAGCGCTTTCGCGTCATCCGGTGCAAGCTGGCGCTGTGTTGCTTCGTCAGCCTCATCCAGAAACAGCGCGACAACTTCTGAAAAATTTTCTGCGCCAACCTCATTTCGAAGTTCGGCCACACGATCCCAGTCAATCATCAGATGCCCCTTGCCCTGATCCTTGGGTCAGCTTTGCGGGC
The DNA here is from genome assembly GCA_016869835.1 of Alphaproteobacteria bacterium. Lineage (GTDB taxonomy): Bacteria > Pseudomonadota > Alphaproteobacteria > Rhodobacterales > Rhodobacteraceae > Tabrizicola_A. The sequence goes on along the minus strand of VGDH01000001.1, from coordinate 7,853 downwards.
GCTGGCTTAAGGAAGGGTTAGTTGCCGACCCAAGCTGCGAAGAATTTTAGATTTCACTTTGTGTTAAGGGGTCTGGCGCAAACAGTATGCGCCGATGTGGGGCGTCGGTTGATGGGGGTGGTTTTGGTTTCGCGTATCACAGAGGGCCGGAGCGCCATGGGGCTTTCAATCGGGGCCGTGCAGGTCGCGGCGGGCTTTACCGGGCCCTTGCCGGTTTTGGTTGTGGATGACAGCACAGCCCAGCGCCGTGTGTTGGCCCTGCAATTACAGCGCTGGGGTTACCGCGTGGTTGAGGCCGCCAGCGGCGAAGAGGCGCTGCGCGCCTGCCAGACGACAGACTTTGAAATGGTGGTGTCGGACTGGATGATGCCGGGTATGACCGGTCTTGAGTTTTGCCAAAGCTTCAAGAGTTTGCCGCGTGATGGATACGGCTATTTCATCCTGCTGACCTCCAAGTCGGAGAAGGCCGAAGTGGCCGACGGGCTGGAGGTCGGGGCGGATGATTTTCTGTCCAAACCCGTCAGTCTGACCGAGCTTCGTGCCCGGCTGCGCGCCGGGGAGCGGATCCTGGGCATGCAGCGCGAGTTGGTGCAGAAGAACCGGCTGATCGGCGCCACGCTGGACGAATTGCAAAAGCTTTATGACTCGCTGGACCGTGATCTGGTTGAGGCCCGCAAGCTGCAAGACGGTCTGGTCCGCGACCGCTTTCGCGATTACGGCGCGGGCACCTTTTCGCTTTTGCTAAAGCCTTCCGGTCAGGTCGGCGACGACCTGGTCGGAAGTTTTGCGATTGATGACAACAGGTTGGGTCTTTTCGCGGTGGACGTGTCGGGCCATGGTGTCGCCTCAGCCATGATGACGGCGCGTTTGGCTGGGCTGTTTTCTGGCGGATCACCCGATCAGAACATCGCCCTGAAACAGGGCGCCGATGGACAGCGCGACGCTTATCCGCCCTTTCAGGTTGCTGAACGGCTGAGTCGGCTGATAATCGAAGATCTTCAGGTTGATCAATACTTTACCCTTGCCTATGCCGAGGTGGACATGGCCAGCGGCGGCTTTACCCTGACCCAAGTCGGTCATCCGCATCCGATGGTCCTGCGCCGCGATGGCGCGGTCGAAATGCTGGGCCATGGGGGGATGCCCATTGGGCTGTTTGACGGGGTGGAATACGGGCAAATCAGCGAATAGCTTGCTCCGCAGGATCGGCTCATTCTGGTTTCGGACGGAATGATGGAATGCCCAAGCCCACACCAAGAGGAGTTGGGCAGCGATGGGTTGGCGGCGCTCCTTTCCGCCAATTCCCCCCTTGCCAGCGCCGATCTGCTGGAGGCTTTGGTCTGGGATCTGTCCAGGCACGCGGGCGGGGTAGAGTTTCCCGATGATGTGTCGGCCTAAGTCTTTGACTATCGTGGTCCTTGACCGGGGCGCTGGGCCAAAGCCTGCGCCAGCATGGCGCGATCCCCCGCATTTCCCAAAAGATCGATGGCTTGATGCGAGGGCATCCAATGGGCCGAATGACCTTTCTCGGTCGGTGGTCCCAGCCGCAGCGTGGGCTGGGCCAGGTAGATCGTGCAGATCTTTTCTGCCCAGCGGTCATATTCGGGCATGTAGCAAAACCGGCGGAAGGCACCGAACCGTTGCGCAGCGGTGATGCGCCAGCCGGTCTCTTCCATCACCTCGCGGTGCAGCGCGGGCAGCGGGTGTTCGCCCGGATCAATGCCGCCCCCGGGAAGCTGGAACTCGTCATCCGGTTCAGCCTGATGGGTCAGCAGGATGTCATCGCCACGCAGCAGGATGGCATAGACGCCGGGGCGGCGGCGGTAGATCTGGCCGCCCTTCACCGGCTCGCCATAGCGTCTGATCATGGATGCCCCCTTGGTGCGGCGGTTGCCCTCAGTACATAGGCGCGGTATGCCAAGAACGGCAGCCTTAGGAAACCCCATATGACCGCGCAGACCATCACCTGGGACGATACCGTCCTTCCCTTTCAGCTTGACCGCGCCGATGTGCGTGGCCGCGTCGCCCGTCTGGACGGTGTTCTCGACCAAGTGCTGACGCAGCACAGCTATCCCCCGGTGATCGAGGCGTTGGTGGCCGAAATGGCGCTTTTGACGGCGCTGATCGGCCAATCGGTCAAGCTGCGCTGGAAGCTGTCCTTGCAGGTGCGTGGCAAAGGTGCCGCGCGGCTCATCGCCACCGATTACTATGGCCCCGAGACCGAGGGCGAACCTGCCCGCATCCGCGCCTATGCCAGCTATGACGCCGACCGGCTGGACCACGACGCCGTGCCGTTCAGCCAGATCGGCGAGGGGTATTTTGCGGTGATGATCGATCAGGGCGAAGGCATGGTGCCCTATCAGGGCTTTACCCCCATCGCGGGTGGCTCGCTTGCAGCCTGTGCTGAAACCTATTTCGCCCTGTCCGAACAACTGCCCAGCCGGTTTGTCCTGACCTATTGCAAAAGCCAGGTTCCGGGCGACGCGCTGCATTGGCGCGCCGGTGGGGTGATGTTGCAGCATATGCCCTCGATCGGTGGCAATCGCCCGGTGGCGGCTGAGGCCGGGTCGGGTGAGGGCGGGCTTCTCAGCCATATCGACATTCTGTCGGGCGAGGATGGCGAGAACTGGACGCGGGCCAATGTGCTTTTGGAAACCGTGGAAGAGCTGGAGCTGATCGGTCCGTCGGTGTCGCCGACCGATCTTCTGGTGCGGCTGTTCCACGAGGAAAGCCCGCGGGTGTTTGACGCCCAGCCGGTTCGGTTTGGCTGTTCCTGTTCTGAAGAGAAGGTTCGGCAGACCATGTCGATCTACAGCCAGGAGGACATCCAGAAGATGACCACCGAAGCCGGGGTCGTGACGGCCGATTGCCAGTTCTGCAGCGCGCATTACGAGATGGACCCTCTGACGCTGGGGTTCGAGGCCAAGAATGGCTGAAGCCGCGCGCCTGCGCGATGCCTTGTCGCGTCCCGCAGACGCTTCGTCCGATTTTGACCTGAACCCGGCCATCCAGTTACCGCCCGGCCGCGTCTTGCGGCCTGCAGCGGTCCTGGTGGCGGTTTGGGGCGACCGGCTGCTTTTGACCAAACGCTCGTCGCGGCTAAAGCACCATCCGGGGCAGATCGCCTTTCCAGGCGGCAAGCTGGATGCAACCGATCCCAGCCTTGAGGCGGCTGCGCTTCGCGAAACGCGCGAAGAGGTGGGGTTGCCCGAGGATCGTGTCGAGATCTGGGGGCGGCTACCAACGCATGAGACGGTTACCGGATTCATGGTGACGCCGATCCTTGGCCAGATCACCGCAGATTTTCGCCCTATCCCCGAAGCAGGCGAGGTGGATGAAGTGTTCACCGTCCCCCTTGCCCATGTGCTGAACCCGGCAAGCTATGTCATCGAACGGCGGCGTTGGCGGGGGGAATGGCGGCGCTATTATGCGGTGCCCTATGGGCCCTATTACATCTGGGGGGCGACCGCGCGCATCCTGCGCGGGCTGGCCGAGCGGGTGGCGCGATGAGGATCGTGGGCGAGTGGCTGGATCATCCCGGCACGCAGGCGCTGTGTGCGACGCTTGAGGCGGCAGGGCATCGGGCGCTGTTCGTCGGGGGCTGTGTGCGCAACGCGCTTTTGGGCGTGCCGGTGGTCGATGTGGATATTGCCACCGATGCACGGCCTGAAACCGTGACCCGCCTTACCGAGGCAGCAGGTCTGCGTGTTGTGCCAACTGGGATTGACCATGGCACCGTGATGGTGATCGCAGGCGGCGTGGCGCATGAGGTGACGACCTTTCGCCGTGATGTGGAAACCGATGGGCGCCGCGCGGTGGTGGCCTTTGCCCATGACGTCGCCGAAGACGCCGCGCGCCGCGACTTCACCATGAACGCGCTTTATGCCGACGCGCATGGTCAGGTGATCGACCCTCTGGGTGGTCTGCCCGACCTAGTCGCACGGCGGTTGCGTTTTGTGGGTGATCCGCACCAGCGCATCCGAGAGGACTATCTGCGGATCCTGCGGTTCTTTCGTTTTCATGCGCATTACGGCGATCCCGGCCATGGCATGGATCCCGAGGCGCTGGCCGCCTGTGCCGAACTGGCCGATGGTATCGAGACCTTGTCGCGCGAACGCATCGGGGCCGAAATCGCCAAGCTTTTGGCTGCACCCGACCCTGCGCCTGCCGTGGCGGCGATGGCGCAGGCGGGGGTTCTGGCGCGGGTTCTGCCAGGGGCCGACGCGCGCGCCTTGGCACCCTTGGTGCATCTGGAAGCGGGGATGGCTCCGCGCTGGCAGCGCCGTCTGGCGGCACTGGGCGGGCAGGATGTGGAGGACCGGCTGCGCCTGTCGCGCGCCGATGCCGCAGCGGTTTCTGCCTTGCGCGATGCCGTCGGTCGGGGCTTGTCAGCAGCCGTTATGGGTTGGAAACTGGGTGCCGAAGGGGGGCGGGATGCGGTTTTGCTCTCTGCCGTGCTTCTCGAAAGCCCTTTGCCTGCGGGTTGGATGGCAGAGGTGGCGCGCGGGGCTGCCAGCATGATGCCGGTGACGGCGGCCGATCTGATGCCAGCTTTTCAAGGGGCCGCACTGGGCGCGCGGCTGAAAGAGATAGAGGCGCGCTGGTTGGCCAGTGATCTATGCGCAACGCGTGCCGATCTGTTGGACTGACGCGCGCCGGTCAAGCAGCTCCTGCATGCCTTGGATGAGATTTCCGACCTGTGCAGGCCGTGCTCAAGAAGGTGGCACGCGGTCACAAAACTCGCTATCTCTGCGGGACAGAGCAGGAAAGCCATGTTCAAGTTCTTCGAGGGGTTGGTTGACCCCTATGCCCCCTATCCCCAGACCGACACGCCGCCGCGCCAGCTGTGGCCATTTCTGGCCGAGTATATCCGCCCCTTCCGCAATGTCTTTGCCGCCACGGCCACGCTGTCGGTTCTGGCCGCCTTCGCCGATGTGGCGCTGATCTGGTATGTCGGGCGGCTGGTCGATCAGCTGGCCAATACCGGCCCCGCTGCGTTTTTCGCCACCCATGGGGTGGAGGTTCTGGCCGTCGCACTGGCCGTCCTTATCCTGCGCCCGCTGGTCATGGTGGGGAATGTGGCGCTCCTCCACAACACTATCCTGCCGAATTTTGGCACCATGATCCGCTACCGCGCCCATGCCCATGTCATCCGCCAACCCGTTGGCTGGTTTGATAGCGATTTCGCGGGCCGCATCGCCAACCGCATCATGCAAACGCCGCCTGCCGCAGGCGACGCGGTGTTCCAGACCTTTGACGCTGTGGCCTTTGCCAGCGTGACTGTCGTCTGCGCAGGCATCATGCTGGCCGAGGCCGATGTGCGTTTGTTGCTGCCCTTGGTCATCTGGTTCGCGCTTTACCTCTGGCTCGTGCAATGGACCGTGAAACGCGCAGGCCCCGCCGCCATGGCCAGTTCCGATGCGCGCTCTGCCGTCACGGGCCGGGTGGTGGACAGCTATACCAACATCCATTCGGTCAAGCTTTTCGCCCAAGGCGGGGCTGAGCTGGACTATGCCAAAGAAGCCATTGAGCACGCCCGCGCCACCTTTGCCCACGAAATGCGTATCGTGACCAAGATGGACCTCGCGCTGACCACGCTGAACGGCTTTCTGATCGTGGCGGTCACCGGCTGGGCCATTCTTCTGTGGGTGCAGGGCGCGGCGACCGTGGGCACCGTAGCGGCGGCCAGTGCGCTGGTGCTGCGGCTGAACAACATGACCTATTGGATCATGTGGGCCTTTACCTCGCTGGTGCAGGCGCTGGGCGTGGTACAGGAGGGAATGGAGACGATCACCCACCCCATCGGCCTGACCGATGCGCCCGGCGCCAAGCCTTTGGAGTTCCGCAAGGGCCTGATCCAGATCGACGGCATCAGTCACCATTACGGTCGTGGTTTCGGTGGCTTGCAGAGCCTCTCGCTGACCATCCAGCCGGGCGAGAAAATCGGCGTGGTGGGGAGGTCCGGCGCGGGGAAGTCGACCTTGGTCAAACTCCTCTTGCGGTTCTATGACACCGAATCCGGCCGCATCCTGATCGACGGTCAGGACATTTCCCGCGTGACGCAGGACAGCTTGCGCGCCCAGATCGGCATGGTGCAACAGGACAGCAGCCTGCTGCACCGATCGGTGCGCGACAACATCCTTTATGGCCGCCCCGGCGCGACGGAAGCAGAGATGATCGCCGCCGCCAAACAGGCCGAAGCGCATGACTTCATCCTGACGCTCGAGGACCCCCATGGCGGCAAAGGCTATGACGCGCAGGTGGGCGAACGCGGCGTGAAACTGTCCGGCGGGCAGCGCCAGCGCGTGGCCCTTGCCCGCGTGATCCTGAAGAATGCGCCGATCCTCATTCTGGACGAGGCGACCTCTGCCTTGGACTCTGAGGCCGAGGCGGCCATTCAGGACGCGCTTTATGGCGTCATGCAGGGCAAGACCGTGATCGCTATTGCCCATCGCCTGTCCACGATTGCCGCGATGGACCGGATCGTGGTTCTTGAAGATGGCTGCATTGCCGAAGAAGGCAGCCATGCCGCGCTTTTGGCCAAGAACGGGCTATATGCCCGGTTCTGGGCCCGGCAATCCGGCGGCTTCATCGGGCTGGAGGAAACGGAATGAGCCTTTTGCGCATGGGCGACTGGATTGACGCCTTTCGCCCCGCCAAATCTGCCCCGCCGCAGACCCTTGGCGCCTTTTTCAATTGGGCGCTGCAAGGCTCTTGGGCGCAGCTGTGGTTTTCAGCGTTTCTGTCGTCATTGGCGGGGGTGACCGAGGTTGTCTCGGCCCTGGTCCTGGGCTGGGTGATTGATGCGGCCGTTGGCGGCAATCCAGCGACCTTCTTCAGCGATCATTTCGATCTCTTGCTGTGGTCGATGGTGTTCTACCTGATCCTGCGGCCGGTCAGTTACGCGATTTCCTCTGCCTCGGTGCAGATCACGCTGGGGCCGAACCTCTTGCCTTTGGTGCTGAGCCGGTTGCACCGCTGGACCCTTGGTCAGGCGCTGACCTTCTTCGACAATGATTTTGCCGGTCGCATCGCGCAAAAGCAGATGCAGGCGGCGCGGGCGGTGACGGATGTCACGACTGAAATGATCAACACCGTGGCCTTTGCACTGGCCTCGGTGGTCGCATCTGTGGTGTTCCTTTTTTCGGTTGATCTGCGGATCGGGCTGGCGCTGGCGATCTGGCTGATGGGCTATCTCTTGCTGATCAAGGTGTTCATCCCGATGGTGCGCGCCAATTCCGCAGCGCGCGCCAGCAGCCGGGCCATGGTGACGGGGCAGGTGGTGGACACCATCACCAATATCAAGACGGTAAAGCTATTCGCCCATGCCGCGTTTGAAGACCGCGTGGCGCTCAAGGCGATGGAGGTGTTCCGCGACCGGTCGCTGGAATATGGAGTAATCGCTGCCTGGTTCCGACTGGCGCTGATGATGCTGGCCGGAATCTTGCCGGTGATCCTGATCGGCGGAACCGTTTTCCTGTGGCAGGACGGGCTGGCGACGCCGGGTGATATTGCGGCAGCCGGGGCGATTTCGATGCGCATCGCGCAGATGACCGGCTGGGTCAGCTTTACCTTGATGACGATCTACACCTCGGTCGGCGAGGTCGAGGACGGGATGCAGACCCTGGCGGTGGCCCATGGCCTGGCTGATGCGCCGGGCGCGGTTGAGCTGTCGCGCGTCAAGGGCGAGATCCGGTTTGACGGGGTCAGCTTTGCCTATGGCCGCCAGCGGGGCGGGGTCGCCGATATTGATCTGACGATCCGGGCCGGGGAAAAGCTGGGCATCGTGGGCGCGTCTGGGGCGGGGAAGTCCAGCCTCGTGGCGCTTTTCCTCAGGCTTTACGATACTGAACGGG